>NZ_JCALDR010000002.1:0-495971 GCF_059812965.1 Mycobacterium sp. NGS29 | reverse complement strand
TCGTCTTTGTCGTCGTCTTTGTCTGTGGCGTATTCGTCGGCCTTGTCGGCGTACTTCGTCAGCAGATCGATCAAATGCCGCGCTTCGTCGGGTGAGATCAGATCCTCGAATAGGCCTTCGTCGTCCTCGGAGATACGCGCAACATAAACGTCGCCCTTCTTGACACCTACGTCCCACCTGCCGCCCTCGTGACGAGCCATTTGACGCCCTTTCGACTAGATACCGATGCAGATCTGACAACGAGCTAACGCGTTGTTTACCCACTTCTGCGAAAAGACAGCCGACGAAATTTGCCATGATCGACGCATGTTCCGGCTGCTGTTCTTTTCTCCCCGGATTGCGCCGAACACGGGCAATGCCATTCGGACGGTGGCGGCGACCGGATGCGAACTGCATCTGGTCGAGCCGCTGGGCTTCGACCTGTCCGAGCCGAAACTGCGGCGGGCCGGGCTGGACTATCACGACCTGGCGTCCGTCACTGTGCACACATCGCTCGAATCGGCGTGGGCGGCGTTGTCGCCGGCGCGGGTGTTCGCCTTCACCGCTGCGGCCGGCACGCCGTTCGCCGCGGTCGATTACCTGCCGGGTGATGTGCTGATGTTCGGGCCCGAACCCACCGGGCTGGACGCGGCAACCCTGGCCGATCCGCACATCACCCAGCAGGTGCGGATTCCGATGCTGGCCGGGCGGCGGTCCCTGAACCTGTCCAACGCCGCGGCCGTCGCCGTCTACGAGGCGTGGCGCCAGCACGGCTACTCCGGTGCCGTGTAGCTCTTGAATCTGCCGGCCACAAGCAGAAGCAGGCCCGTGCGAACACGGGCCTGCTTCCAAGTGGCCATGTTACTGGGGGCAGAGAAACATGCCACAGCTTTGAGGGGTGTCGGCGGTGTTGCCGACTTCGGTGCAACTCGTTGTCATTGAGACTGCCCGACTCGGGTCCCCGGCGGTGTCCTCCGATGGGAGGTACCGGGAGACGAATCCGGTGTCCACCAAATAGGGGACAGACGCGTCCCCCGACGGTTACCAGCTGTTCCAGTGCGTCAAGCTTTCGGCCGGCAGCCGCTTGGCGGGCCGGAAGTCGGTGCCCTTGGTGTAGGCGATCGGGAACAGGCCGCCCTGGCTGTAGTCCTCGTAAGGGATGCCGACCACGTCGGCGACCTGGCGCTCGCCGTCACCGAGCAGGTGCAGCGTGGTCCAGCACGAGCCCAGCCCGCGCGACCGCAGCGCCAGGCAGAAGCTCCACACCGCCGGGAACAGCGACGCCCAGAAGGACACACCGCCCAGCGGCGACTTGTTCTCGCGACCCTCGATGCACGGGATCAGCAGCACCGGCGCCTCGTGCATGTGTTCGGCGAGGTACATCGCTGACTCACGCACCCGACCCATCCGTTCGCCGCGGGTGTCGCCCTCGGCGTATTCGCGGGCCGGCGAGCTGAGGTAGCCGCGGGCATTGGCCAGATAGACGTCGCCGATCGCCTTCTTCTTGTCCGCGTCCTCGACGAAAACCCATTGCCAGCCCTGCGAATTGGAACCGGTCGGTGCCTGCAGCGCCAGCTCCAGGCACTCCATCAGCACGTCGCGCGACACCGGCTTGTCGAAATCGAGGCGCTTGCGGACCGAGCGGGTGGTGCGCAGCACTTCGTCCACGGTCAGGTCGAGGGTCATGTGGGGCACACTACCCGCGCTGATCGTCGGCCACGACCGTCGAACTGCCACAACGGGTTCCGGGACTCCGAGCGTAATTCTCCAGAAGTCGCGCGGGCACCCGCGATTCGGTCCAACCCGGCGGCCCGAACATGTAGCCGAACCGGCCCCGCCACGACTCGGCGTGCGATACGTCGCGCATCAGCGACACCGTCTCCAGGTAGTTGTATTTCACCGGATTGTCGGTGTCGATGCGGTGCGTCAGCCCGTAACGCACCGGCTCGACCTCCTCGGCATAGCTACCGAAGCACCGGTCCCAGATGATGAACACACCGCCGTAGTTCTTGTCGAGGTAGGCCGGGTTGGAGCCGTGGTGCACCCGGTGGTGTGACGGGGTGTTGAACAGGAATTCGTATGGTCGCCAGAGCTTTCCGATCCGTTCGGTGTGGCACGGGATCTGGAAGACCAAACCGGCGGTGTTGACCAGGAAGATCATCCATGCCGGAAATCCCAGCAGCGCGGCCGGCAGCCAGGCCATGCTGCGCACGGCGTAGGACACCGGGTGGAACCACGGCAGCCGCAGGTTGGTCGAGATGTTGAAATGCGTACTCGAGTGATGCACGCTGTGCGCGGCCCACAGCAGCCGGATGCGGTGATCGCCGCGGTGGGCCCAGTAGTAGCAGCAGTCGGTGACCACCAGGCACGCCACCCACACCCACCAGTGCCGCGGCGACAGGTGCAGCGGGGTCAGCGCGCCGGCCGCGACGATCGTGGAGAACGGCAGCACGTAGTGCCCGAGGATTCTGAAGGTGGCGTTGAGCAGATAGGTCGCCCAGTTGCCGGCGGTGTCGCGCGCCGAGAACGCCGACTCGGCGGGGTCGCGGCGCACGTCGACCCATTCCAGGAACGACAACAGCACGAAGGCGGGAACCGTCGCGAGGATCAGCGTGGTGGTGGCTTGCATGCCGCCACGCTATGAACAATCGATCGGCCAGACATCGCGCACCGGAGCGATTGCGCATCCCTCTCGTGGGGGATGCGCAGCGGTAGTGTGGCCTCCCATGGCCCGCACCGCCGACCTGCCGCTGGAACAGGTGCGCCGGTCGTTGACGCGTCAATCGCTGCTGGTGGGGGTGATCGCCGCCGCGGTCGACGTCACCTATTTTCTGGTCTCGGGGATCTACGGCGAAGCGCCGGTTGCCGCGACGGCAGTGGCGGGGCTGCTGGCGGCGGCAGACCTGGCCCTGGCCGGTCCGCCCGCCTCGGTGGCCCTGGTCGCCGTGACGCAGGTCGTGACCAGGTTGCTGGCGTGCCTGTTGCTCTACCACCACGGCCGGGCCACCGGTGTCAGCGATATCGGCATCCTGGTGGCCGGGTTCCGCGCCGGCGCCTGGTTGTCCACTCGGGTTTCGCTGGTGATCGTTCCGCTGTTGGTGGGGGCGGTGGGATGGGCGGCGATCCTCAATGCAGCCGGCCGAGACGACTGGCGGCTGCTGGTGATCATCGCCGGGTCCAACGGGTTCGTGCCCTGGCTGGTGGGCCGGTACACCGCGACCGGGGGCATCTACGTCACCGAACTCGAACAGCGCGACCGGTTGCGTGCTCAGGAGCAGCGCCTCGCGCTGGAACGGGCACTGACCGACGAGCGCGAAGCCATCGCGCGCGACCTGCATGACGTGATCTCCCATCACGTCAGCGCCATCGGCGTGCACGCCGGTGCGGCCCGGATCGCCTTGGCGGGCGGCCAGCCCGCGGTCACCGAATCCCTGTCGGCGGTGGAATCCTCCAGCCGGGCCGCGATGGTGGATCTGCGCCGCCAGCTCGACCTGCTGCACGGCCGACACGACGCCGGCGACCGCCAGCCCGGCCTGGGCGGTATCGACGAACTCGTCGAGTCGGTGGGCAGGGCGGGCCTTACGGTCGAACTCGTGCTGCCCACCGACCCGCTGGTCTTGCCGCCGTCACTGGACGTGACGGTGTATCGGATCGTGCAGGAACTCCTCACCAACGCGCTGCGCCACGGCGATGGCACCGCCCGTCTGGAGGTGCGCCGGGCCGGTGCACGGCTCGAGATTGTGCAAACCAATCCCATTGCTGTGCAACCTTATTCCGGTGATTCGCTGCATCATGGCCTGGACGGGATCCGGCGCCGCGCCGAGTTGTTCGGCGGCAGGCTGGAATGCGGTGGCCAGAACGAATGGCGCGCCATGGTGTCGCTGCCGATCGCGACGCCATGACCATCCGCGTGCTGATCGCCGACGATCATGCGGTGCGCCGTGCCGGACTACGCGCCATCATCGACGCGCATCCCGACACCTCGTGCGTCGCCGATGTCGGCGACGGGCGCACCGCGATCGAGCAGACGTTGCGACTTCGTCCCGACGTGTGCGTGCTCGATGTGCGGATGCCCAAACTCGACGGGATCGCGGCCATCGCCCCGATCGTCTCGGCCGGCGACACCCGGGTGCTGATGTTGACCACCTACGACAGCGAGACGGTGCTGGCGCAGGCACTGCAGGCCGGGGCCAGTGGCTTCCTGCTGAAATCCCTTCCGCCGGAGGAACTTGTGGGCGCCATCCGGATCGTGGCGCGCGGCGACTCCGTCATCGATCCCGCGATGACCCGCCGACTGGCCGCCCGGGTCGCGGACTCGCTGGCACCGGTGCCCACTCCCGCCGCAGTGGCCTCCCTCACCGCCCGGGAGTACGAGGTGCTGTTGCTGGTCGCCGAGGCCCACAGCAACGCCGAGATCGCCGCGGAGTTGGTGGTCAGCGAGGAGACGGTCAAGACGCATGTGTCGCGCATCCTGGCCAAACTCGGTGTGCGCGACCGTATCCACGCGGTGGTGCTCGCGCACCAGCACAAACTCACCGGAAATCCCGGGACTTCGAGCCCACCGCCAAAGTGATGCGGCCGATCCGATCGGCCACGACAGTGATTGCGCCGCTGGCGTTTTGGACCTGACCGCGGATCAGCAGCGCCGGCGCGGTGTGGGCCAGCTTGCGGTGGCGTTCCCACACCCCCGGTGTGCACAGCACGTTGATCATGCCCGTCTCGTCCTCGAGGTTGACGAACGTCACCCCCCGGGCGGTGCCGGGCCGCTGCCGATGGGTCACCGCGCCGGCGACCAGCACCCGGTCCCCGTCGGGCACCTCCCCCAATGCGGCGGCGGGCACCACCCCCAGTGCGTCGAGGTCGGCCCGCAGGAACTGCGTCGGATAGCTGTCCGGGGAGACGCCGGTGGCCCACACGTCGGCAGCCGCCAGCTCCAGTTCGCTCATTCCGGGCAGCGCGGGGATGTGTGAGGACGAGCCGACGCCGGGCAACCGGTCCGGCCGTTGGGTGGCCGCGGCCCCGGCCGCCCACAACCCTTCACGCCGGGACATCCCGAAACAGCCCAGCGCGCCGGCCGTCGCCAGCGCTTCGGTCTGCGGGACGCTCAATTGCAGTCGAGTGGTCAGGTCCAGCAGGGAGATGAACGGGCCGTTGGTTTTTCGCTCGTCGACCAGTTTCTCAGCCAGGTCTTCGCCGATGTGGCGGACCGCCCCCAGCCCCAACCGGACCTCCAGCCCGGCGTTCTCCAGCGTCGCGAAAGCCAGGCTGGCATTCACGTCTGGACCGTGCACCAGCACGCCGTGCCGGCGCGCGTCAGCCACCAGCGACTGCGACGAATAGAAACCCATCGGCTGGGCGCGCAGCAACGCCGCACAGAACGCCGCCGGGTGGTGCAGCTTGAACCACGACGAGTAGAACACCAGCGACGCGAAGGACAGCGCGTGACTTTCCGGGAAACCGAAGTTGGCGAACGCCTCCAGCTTTTCGTAGGTCCGCTCGATCACCTCGTCCGGCGCCCCGTGCAAGGTGCGCATGCCGTCGTAAAACCGGTCGCGCAGCCGTCGCATGCGTTCGGTGGAGCGCTTGGAGCCCATGGCGCGCCGCAACTGGTCGGCTTCGGCGGCCGAGAAGCCGGCGCAGTCGACCGCCAGCTGCATCAGCTGTTCCTGGAAAAGCGGTACTCCCAACGTTTTACGCAATGCCGGTTCCATCGACGGGTGATCGTAGACGACCGGGTCGACACCGTTGCGACGTTTGATGTAGGGATGCACCGACCCGCCCTGGATGGGCCCGGGCCGGATCAGCGCGACTTCTACCACCAGGTCGTAGAAGACCCGCGGCCGCAGCCGCGGCAGCGTAGCCATCTGCGCGCGCGACTCCACCTGGAACACGCCCACCGAATCGGCCCGCGACAGCATCTCGTACACCGCCGGTTCGGAGAGATCGAGCCGGGCGAAGTCCACATTGATGCCTTTGTGCTCGGCCACCAGATCCCGCGCGTAGTGCAGCGCCGAGAGCATGCCCAGACCCAGCAGATCGAATTTCACCAAACCGATTGCCGCACAGTCGTCTTTGTCCCACTGCAACACACTGCGGTTCGCCATGCGCGCCCATTCCACCGGGCACACGTCGGCGATCGGGCGGTCGCAGATCACCATGCCGCCGGAATGGATACCCATGTGCCGCGGCAGGTTCCGGATCTGGTTGGCCAGGTCTACCACCTGCTCGGGAATGCCCTCGATATCGGCGGGCTGCCCCGACCAGTGACTGATCTGCTTGCTCCACGCGTCCTGCTGTCCCTGCGAGAAACCCAGCGCGCGCGCCATGTCGCGCACCGCACTGCGCGGCCGGTAGGTGATGACGTTGGCTACCTGGGCGGCATAATCCCGGCCGTACTTGTCGTAGACGTACTGGATGACTTTTTCGCGCTGGTCGGACTCGATGTCGATGTCGATGTCGGGCGGGCCGTCGCGGGCGGGCGAGAGGAAGCGCTCGAACAGCAAATCGTTGGCTATCGGGTCGACAGCGGTCACCCCGAGGGCGTAACAGACCGCGGAATTGGCCGCCGATCCCCTGCCCTGACACAGGATGTCGTTTTCTCGACAGAACCGGGTGATGTCGTCCACCACCAGGAAGTAACCCGGAAAACTCAGTCGGGCAATGATTTTCAGTTCGTGCTCGATCTGGTCGTATGCTCTTTTCGCCCGATCGGCCGGTCCGTAGCGATCGGCCGCACCCGCCATGGTCAGGGCGCGCAGCCAACTGTCCTCGGTGTGCCCTTCGGGTACGTCGAAGGGTGGCAGCTGCGGCGCGATCAATGCCAGCCCGAACGCGCACTGCTCGCCGAGTTCGGCGGCCGCGGTCACCACCTCGGGCCGTTCGGCGAACAGCTGAGCCATTTCCTCACCGGAGCGCAGGTGTGAGCCGCCCAGTGGTGCCAGCCATCCCTCGGCGTCGTCCAGGGACTGCCGGGCCCGGATCGCACCCATCGCCATGGCCAGCCGGCGCCGGGACGGATCGGCGAAGTGCGCTCCGGTGGTGGCGACGACATCGACCCCGAAGTGCGGCGCCAGCCCGGCCAGCAGCGCATTGCGTTCGTCGTCGAGGGGTTGACCATGATGGGTCAGTTCGATGCTCACCCGATGTGCCCCGAACCGATCCACCAGGTCGGCCAACGCCAGCCGCGCCGCATCGGGTCCGGAGTCGGAGAGTGCTTGTCGCACAGAACCTTTCCGGCATCCGGTGAGAATGTGCCAGTGGCCGCCGGCGGCTTCGGTCAATGCGTCGAGGTCGTAACGCAGCTTGCCCTTCTCCCCGCCGGCCAGGTGTGCGGTGGCCAGTTGCCGCGACAGCCGCCGGTACCCTTCGGGACCTCGGGCCAGCACCAGCAGATGCGGCCCGGGCGGATCCGGTTGCTCGGTGCGCGCCTGGCAGCTCAGCGACAATTCCGCGCCGAACACCGTGCGCATGTCGAGTTCGACGGCCGCTTCAGCGAATCGCACCGCGCCGTACAGGCCGTTGTGGTCGGTCAGCGCCAGCGCCCACAGGTCCAGCCGGGCTGCCTCCTCCACCAACTCCTCCGGCGTGCTGGCCCCGTCGAGGAAGCTGTACGCCGAATGCGCATGCAATTCGGCATATGCGACCGACGACCGGCGCCGGCGCCCGTCCGATTTTGCTGAATACGATCCGCGCTTCTGCGACAACGGAGCATCACCAGCCGGCACAGCCGCGGCCGGCCGGCCCGCATGGCGCGGTTTGCCGTCGAGAACCCGCTCCATCTCCGACCAACTCGGCGGCCCGTTGTGCCATCCCACCGAACCAGTATATCGAACATATGTTCGAGTGTCACGTCGTCGCCAACAGTTCGAAACCCGCACCGGAACACCTTTGGAACGCCGCCGAAACAATTTGCGAACATGACGCGCTACGGTGATATCGCCCCAGTTAAATCCCTCTTTATCTGATAAACGCATTCTTAACCTGGCTGACCTACCGGCGTGCACATCCCCCTCGGATACTGGTACAACTGTTGCAGACATCGGTGGGGGCTTGGCATGACGACGACGACAATGGTGAACGTGGGACCGCTGCGGATCCCAGAACACGACCGGCACACAGATCTGGCGACGGGAGCGGTGGCCGTCATCCGCGGGACCAAGCCCGATCACACCGTCATCGAGAATTTGCTGAGCGAACGCATTCAGCCGGGTTCGGACGTCACCCCGCACCTGCAGCGGGTCGCCCTGCCTCCCCCCGGTGACGACGCCGAGCTGTTCCGGGCCATCGCCCACGCCCTGGAGCGGCCGCTGGAGCCCGGCCGCCCGCCGTGGGAGTGCTGGATCATCGAGCGCCTCGAGGGCAACCAGTGGGCGATCCTGCTGAAGATCCACCACGGCCTTGCGCGCGACCTCCCGCCGGCGCATCTGCTCACCCGGCTCTGCGACGACGGCGATCCCGTTGCCTTCACCGATGCCGTTGCCCGGCCTCCGGTTTCACCACCCGACGGCGACACCTGGTGGCAGTTGCCGTTCGGCGCGGTCAAGATCGCGGCACGGGTTGCCGCCGACGTCGCCGCCGCCGCGAGCACCTGGCCCGCGCCGGCCGGACCGGCGAACACACTGCGGCACTATCGCACGGTGCGCGTCCCCCGCGCCGCCGTCGACAGGTTGGCCCGCAAGTTCGGGGTGAGCACCAACGACGTCGCCGTCGCCGCGATCACCGAAAGCTTCCGCACCGTGCTGGTGAGCCGCGGTGAGCAACCCCGGGCGGACTCGCTGCGGGCCGTCGGCCCGACGCTGACCTACCTCCCCGTCGATCTCGAGGATCCCGTCCGGCAGCTGCAGGCGGTGCACGCCGGGTCGAGGCAGCAGGTCCAACCCCGCCCAGCACGTTCACCACGGGCGCTGTACACCAACATCATTCAATCGGTGTCTCGGTTCCGCAAACACGATGCGGTGACGTTGAGCACTGGGGCGCCCGGACCACGGCACCGGTTGCAGTTGCTGGGTCAACCACTGCAGCACCTGCTGCCGGTCCCACCGACGGGGCCGCAACTCAGCACCGGGGTCGCAGTGCTGAGCTACGCCGACGATCTGATCTTCGGTGTCACCGCCGAATACCAGGCGGCCGCCCAGCTGGAGCAGCTTGCCGCCGGCATCGAACAGGGTACGACGCGTCTGCTGGCGCTCGGCCGGAGCTCGGTGCTGCCGTTCGAACGCCCACGCAAAAGGCCTTCGGTTCCCAGCACCGCGGTCCGGTGGCGGCCGTCCGCGCCACCGGTGCGAGTGCGCCGCCACTGACCCGACCGGCAACCCCCTCGTGAGAGGGTGGGTACATGCCGGTCACCATCGACCCGCGACGCATCGACGCGGTCCTCTTCGACACGGACCTGCCGTTCGCTGAATCGGTACTGAACGACATGCGTGAGGCGGGCGTTCGCACCGCTACCTACACGCCGAACCCCGTGATCGAGTCGGCCGAGCGACTGGCCGTGCCGCGGGGTAGATGTGCTGTTGTCGCATCCGACGCCTCCCGGGTCAATGTCGCGCGGGACGCGGGGTTCGCGCTCGTGATCGGATTTGGCCGCGACGCGATACCCGGAGCCGACGCCGTTGTCGCCGACCTCGCCGAGATAGCCGTGCGCAAGGGGGACCGGCGCATGTCCGAGTTGGCGGACGCACTGCGGGCCATCGGCGAGATCACCGTCAGCCGACCCGCGGTGTTCTTCGACTTCGACGGCACGCTGTCAGAGATCGTGAACGACCCGGATACGGCCGAGCCGGCCCCCGGTGCATCCGAAGCACTGCAACAACTGGCCGCCCGTTGTCCGGTCGCGGTGCTCAGTGGCCGCGACCTCGCCGATGTCGCCCGGCGCGTGGGCCTGCCCGGCATCTGGTACGCGGGCAGCCACGGATTCGAACTGACGGCGCCCGACGGCACCCACCACCAGAACGAGGAAGCGGCAGCGGCCATCCCGGTGCTCGAGCAAGCCGCCGCCCAGCTGCGGGACAAACTCGGCGACATCCCCGGAGTCACGGTGGAGCACAAGCGCTTCGGGGTCGCCGTGCACTACCGCAACGCCGCACGCGACCGGATCGGCGACGTGGTGGCCGCGGTCCGCACCGCCGGTCAACGCGACGCGCTGCGCGTGACAACGGGACGTGAAGTCATCGAGTTGCGCCCGGACCTGGACTGGGACAAGGGCCGGACATTGCGGTGGGTGATCGATCATCTGCACGAGGCAGGATCCGGACCGTTGGTGCCGATCTACCTCGGCGACGACATCACCGACGAGGACGCCTTCGACGCGGTGCGCGATGACGGCATCCCGATTGTGGTGCGGCACAACGACGACGGGGATCGCGCCACCGCCGCCCGGTATGCCCTGGACAGTCCCGCACAGGTTGCCGAGTTCACCGACGAACTGGCTCGCCGACTCGGCTGTTGACGGGTCAGTGTCGTAGGAACAGGGAGGGTGGGCATCAGCAAGCTCGGCTTCTGGAGCATTGTCATGCTCGGGATCAACGCGATCATCGGAGCCGGCATCTTCCTGACTCCGGGCGCGGTGATCCGGCTCGCGGGACCGTTGGCGCCGCTGGCCTACCTGCTGGCCGGTCTGTTCGTCGGGGTAATGGCGGTCGTCTTCGCCACGGCTGCCCGTTACGTCAAAACCAACGGCGCGTCCTACGCCTACACCACAGCCGCCTTCGGGCAGCGGATCGGCATCTAC
Source organism: Mycobacterium sp. NGS29 (assembly GCF_059812965.1). Lineage (NCBI taxonomy): Bacteria > Bacillati > Actinomycetota > Actinomycetes > Mycobacteriales > Mycobacteriaceae > Mycobacterium > Mycobacterium sp. NGS29. Next base: position 485,263 of record NZ_JCALDR010000002.1, on the reverse strand, counting down.
GTCGGCGTCACCCATGCCGTGGTGGCATCCATAGCCTGGGGCGTCCTGGCGTCGTTGTTCGTCGCGACACTGCTGAAAGTGGTTTTCCCCCATGAAAATTGGGCTAACGACAGTCAACTGTTCAGCGTCAAGACGTTGACGTTCCTCATTTTCATGCTGGTGTTGCTGCTCATCAACCTGTTCGGCAACCGGGCCATCGAATGGGCCAACGGGATCTCCACGGTCGGCAAGGTGTTTGCGCTGACGATCTTCATCCTCGGCGGGCTCTGGATCGTCGTTGCGGGTGGCGTCAACAACTACGCCACCGCGGGCCAGCCGGAGGTCTTCGCGCCAGCACCCTACGCGTTGTTCGGGTTCATCGAGATCGGCCAGAGCACGGTGTCAGGATTGATCCTGGCGGTGATGGCCGCCCTGTATGCATTCACCGGTTTCGAATCGATCGCCAACGCCGCCGAGGAGATGCACGAACCGGACCGCAACCTCCCCCGCGCCATCCCGATTTCGATCCTCACGGTCGGCACCGTCTATGTGCTGGCGGTGACGGTGGCGATGCTGTTGGGATCGGACCGGGTCGTGCATTCCACCGACACGGTGAAACTGGCCGCGGCCATCGGCAACGACGCCTTCCGGACGGTGGTCACCCTCGGCGCCCTGGTGTCGATGTTCGGCATCAATGTCGCCGCCTCGTTCGGCGCGCCGCGGCTGTGGACCGCGCTGTCGGCCACCCGGACGCTGCCGGCGCGCCTGTCGAGAAAGAACCGCTTCGGCGTCCCGATGCTTGCGTTCGGGATCACCGCGGCCCTGGCGCTGGCGTTTCCCCTCGCGCTGCGCTTTGACATCGAGAACCTGACCGGCCTGGCGGTGATCGCCCGCTTCGTCCAGTTCATCGTCGTTCCGATCGCGCTGATCGCGCTGGCGCGAGACACCGTACGACACTCGAAGGTGAAACGAAACCGGTTCACCGACAGGGTGTTACCGGTGGCGGCGGTGGTGATCTCGGTCGCGTTGGCGGTGTCCTTCGACTACCGCACCCTGTTCCTCACCGCGCAGGGCGGCGCCAACTATTTCTCGATCGCGTTGATCGTGCTCACGTTCGTGGTGGTGCCGGCCGCCGCCTATGTCCACTACTACCGCGGCGTCAGGCGTTAGACGCGTATTCGACCTCACCGTCATCGAGCACCAGCCGGGCGGCGGGTCCATCGGTCCAATCCGCCCCGAGAGCCTCGGTGCGGAACAACGCCTTGCCCGGTTCGGTCTTCCAGATCAGGGTGGACAGCGTCTCGCCGGGAAACACCGGCTTGGTGAACCGCGCGGCGATCGAGGTGATGTTGGCGGCGACGCCGCCGCCCAGTTCGGCGACCAGCGCGCGGCCCGACACTCCGTAGGTGCACAGCCCGTGCAGGATCGGCCGGGGGAAGCCGGCCAGGTTGGTGGCGAACCACGGGTCGCTGTGCAGCGGGTTACGGTCCCCGGAGAGCCGGTAGATCAGCGCCTGGTCCTCGCGGGTGGGCAGGTCGACCCGAGCGTCGGGCTCGCGGTCGGGGAACTGCGGGGCGGCCGGTCGTTCCCCTTTCTCGCCGCCGAAGCCGCCTTCGCCGCGGATGACCAGGTTGGTCAGCGTCTCGGCGACCAGCGTCCCGCTGTCGGGATCCTTGCCCACGCCGCGCAACATCAGAACAGCGTTCTTGCCTTCACCTTTGTCCTGAATGTCGACGACCTCGCTGGTCACCGACAGCTTCCCGGCCGGCGGCAGCGGCGCATGCAACCGCACCGACTGGGAACCGTGCAGCAACATCGCCCAGTTGAAGCTGCCGACTTTGCCGGCCGCCCCGAAGGCCGGGCAGCAGATCACCGCATAGGTCGGCAGCACCTGCTGCGGAATGTCGTGGCTGTTCTCGGTCGTGAAGGGTAGTTCGTCGATTCCGGCGCCGACACCGAGTGCGTAGAGCAGCGTGTCCCGGTCGGTCCACTCGAACAATTGGGGCTCGGTCGTCGCTCCGACCGCGCTGGGGTCGATCGCCATGCAGACTCCTGTCCATCCCGAAATCACTAAATCACGTCATTTCTGTGACCTAAGCCTTGCAAACCCTTCCCACCGACGGTGTCGGCAGGGCAGGCTATCGCCATGGCGAAGCGCACCCTGATCGGGCAGGCCCCCAAAGTCGTAGCCGTGCTCGTGGCGGCGGTACTCCTCGGAGCATGCGGTGGCGGCGGCCCGCAGGCCCGCAACATCACCGTGACTTTCATTCGCAATGCCCAGTCGCAGGCCAACGCCGACGGGATCATCGACACCACAGAGCCCGGTCCCAGTCTCACCGCCGAGGGCAAGGCGCAGGCCCAGCAGCTCGCCCATCAGGTCGGGCGCACCGACTTCGACTGGATCTACACCTCCCCGATGGCCGCGGACCAGCAGACCGCGGCGCCGCTGGCCAGTGAGCTGAACAAGCAGGCCGAGATCCTGCGCGGCCTGCAGTCCATCAGCGCCGGTTGGTTCAACGGCAAGCCCGAGTCGATGGCCGCGTCCACCTACCTGTTGGCGCCGGTGCGCTGGGTCGAAGGCGACGCGGAGAACAGCATCCCCGGCTCGATCAGCGGCACCAAGTTCAATTCGGAGTTCACCGGCGCGGTGCGCAAGATCTACGACAGCGGTCACAGCAAGCCCGTCGTGTTCTCGCAGGGGACCGCGATCATGGCCTGGACGTTGATGAACGTCAAGAACCCCAAGACCACGTTGTTCAACAACCATCCGCTGCCCAACCTCGGGCGGGTCGTCATCACCGGTAACCCGGTCACCGGCTGGAAGCTGGTGGACTGGGACGGTGTGCGCAGTTTCACCTGACCCGCACGGTTGACGCGGGCGGCCGGTGCCGCCACGATGGGCTGCATGCGGTATGTCGTTACCGGCGGTACCGGGTTTATCGGGCGCCGCGTCGTTTCCCGATTGTTGGACCAGCACCCCGATGCGCAGGTGTGGGTATTGGTGCGGCGTCAGTCGCTCGGCCGCTTCGAGCGGCTCACCCAGGAGTGGGGTGAACGGGTGAAACCGCTGGTGGGCGAGCTGCCTGAACTAAATCTCGCCGATCAGGTCGTCACCGAACTGGGCCGGGTCGAGCACTTGGTGCACTGCGCGGCCGTCTACGACATCACCGCGGGCGAGGCCGAGCAGCGCGCCGCTAACGTCGAAGGCACCCGCGCCGTGATCGCGCTGGCTCAGCGACTCGACGCCACCCTGCACCACGTGTCGTCGATCGCGGTGGCCGGTGATTTCCGCGGCGAGTACACCGAGGACGACTTCGACGTCGGCCAGCAGCTGCCGACCCCATATCACCAGACCAAGTTCGAGGCTGAGGCGCTGGTACGGGCGACCCCCGGGCTGCGGTACCGGATCTACCGACCGGCGGTGGTGGTCGGCGATTCCCGCACCGGCGAGATGGACAAGGTCGACGGGCCGTACTACTTCTTCGGCGTCCTGGCGAAGCTGGCCGTGCTGCCGTCGTTCACTCCGCTGATGCTGCCCGACACCGGCCGCACCAACATCGTGCCCGTCGATTACGTGGTCGACGCACTCGTCGCGCTCCTGCACGCCGACGACCGGGATCAGCAGACCTTCCACCTGACCGCACCCACCACCATCGGTCTGCGGGGCATCTATCGCGGGATCGCACGCGCGGCCGGGCTGCCACCGCTGCGTGGATCACTGCCCCGCTCGGTGGGCACCTCGGTACTCCGGGCGACCGGGCGTGCCAGGGTGCTACGCAACATGGCCGCCACCCAGCTGGGGATTCCCGGCGAAGTCCTCGACGTGGTCGACCTGGCCCCCACCTTCGTCAGCGACGAAACCCAGAAGGCGTTGCAGGGCAGCGGAATTCAAGTGCCCGAGTTTTCCGCCTACGCCCCCGCCCTGTGGCGGTACTGGGCAGCGAATCTCGATCCGGACCGGGCGCGTCGCACCGATCCGCACGCGCCGCTGTCCGGCCGGCACGTCATCATCACCGGAGCGTCCAGCGGCATCGGCCGGGCCTCGGCCATCGCCGTCGCCGAGCGGGGCGCGACCGTGTTCGCCTTGGCCCGCAACGGCGAAGCCCTCGATGAACTGATCGCCGAAATCCGCGCCCAGGGTGGCCAGGCGTACGCCTTCGCCTGCGACGTCACCGATTCGGCGTCGGTCGACGCCACCGTCAAGGACATCCTGGGCCGCTTCGACCACGTCGACTACCTGGTCAACAATGCCGGCCGGTCGATCCGGCGTTCGGTGGTCAATTCCACCGACCGGCTGCACGACTACGAACGGGTGATGGCGGTCAACTACTTCGGCGCGGTCCGGATGGTGCTGGCGCTGCTCCCGCACTGGCGCGAACGCCGATTCGGTCACGTGGTCAACGTGTCCAGCGCCGGAGTGCAGGCCCGCAGCCCCAAGTACAGCTCCTACCTGCCCAGCAAGGCCGCGCTCGACGCGTTCTCCGAAGTCGTTGCGACAGAGACACTCTCGGACCACATCACGTTCACCAACATCCACATGCCGCTGGTCAGGACCCCGATGATCGCGCCGTCGCAGCGGCTGAACCCGACGCGCGCGATCAGCCCCGAGCGCGCGGCGGCGATGGTGGTTCGCGGTCTCGTCGAGAAGCCGAGCCGGATCGACACCCCGATTGGCACCCTGGCCGAAGCCGGCAACTACTTCGCCCCGCGCACCGCACGGCGCATCCTGCACCAGCTGTACCTGGGCTACCCGGATTCCGCCGCGGCCCGCGGCATCGACCCTCCGGAAAAGCCGGTGCCGCAACGGTCTTCGACCCGCCGGCGGCCGACTCGCCCGGTGCGGGCCCTCAAGACCGTGGGCGTGCCCAAGCCGGTCAGGCGGGCGGTGCGACTAGTGCCGGGAGTGCACTGGTAGTCACTTCTGACACGTGAACTGATTGACGTCGATGTAGCCGATGCGGAACATCTCCGCACACCCGGTCAGATATTTGATGTAACGCTCGTAGACTTCCTCGGACTGCAGCGCGATGGCTTCATCCTTGTGGGCTTCGAGTGCGGCCGACCAGATGTCGAGAGTTTTCGCGTAGTGCGGTTGCAGCGATTGCACGCGGGTCACGGTGAAGCCGTTGGCGGTGGCCCGCTCCTGCACCATCGGTATCGACGGCAGCCGCCCACCCGGAAAGATATCGGTGACGATGAATTTGACGAAGCGGGCGAATTCGAAGGTCAACGGCATGCCGCGTTCCTTCATCTCTAACGGGTGCAGCCCGGTGATGGTGTGCAGCAACATGATTCCGTCGTCGGGCAGGATGCGGTGCGCCAGGGTGAAGAACGCGTCGTAGCGTTCGTGGCCGAAGTGCTCGAACGCACCGATGCTGACGATGCGGTCGACGGGTTCGTCGAACTGCTCCCAGCCTTGCAACAGAACACGTTTGGAACGCGGGCTGTCCGATGCCGCGAACAGGTTCTCGACGTGATTGGCCTGGTTCCTGCTCAGAGTGAGGCCGACGACATTGACGTCGTACTGCTGCACCGCACGCATCATGGTGGCTCCCCACCCGCAGCCGACGTCGAGCAGTGTCATGCCGGGCTGCAACCCCAGTTTGCCCAACGCGAGGTCGATCTTGGCCAGCTGCGCCTCTTCCAGCGTCATGTCCGCGCGCTCGAAGTACGCGCAGCTGTAGGTCTGGGTGGGGTCTAAAAACAACCGGAAGAAGTCGTCGGACAGGTCGTAGTGGGCCTGCACATCGTCGAAGTGCGGCGCTAATTCGTCAGGCATCAGGTCAGCGTATCGTGACGCCGGTGCACACCGTGTTCGCCGACGTGGACACCGGTATCGACGACGCCCTCGCCCTGATCTATCTGTTGGCCAGTCCGGACGCCACGCTGGTCGGCATCGCCTCGACGGCAGGCAATGTCGCGGTGGACCAGGTGTGCGCGAACAACCTCGGCCTGCTCGAAATGTGCGGCGCCGCCGAGGTACCGGTGTCGCGGGGTGCCGATCAGCCACTGAGCGGTCCGTTGCCTGTTCGCCGGGAGGGCCACGGGCCCAAGGGTTTAGGGCATGCCGAGCTGCCGCCCGCCGGTGGCCGGGTCACCGATTACGACGCGGCCACCGCGTGGGTGCGCGCTGCCCGCGCCCACCGCGGGGAGCTGATCGGCCTGGCCACCGCACCGTTGACCAACCTGGCGCTGGCGCTGCGCGCCGAACCGGAGCTGCCGACACTGCTGCGGCGCCTGGTGATCATGGGCGGCTCGTACCCGCCGGACAGCCGGGAACCGGAGCCGGAATGGAACTCCCGGGTGGACCCGACGGCGGCGGCCGAGGTGTTCGCGGCCTTCGGGGCCTACCAGCGGCTGCCCATCGTGTGCGGCCTGAACGTGACCCGCCAGGTCGCAATGACCCCGCAGCTCCTGGCCGCTTTATCGGGACCTGCTGCGGTTCATCGCTTCCTCCAGGATGCGATGCGGTTCTACTTCGAGGTCCACCGCGACCGCGGGGTGGGCTACCTGGCCTACATGCATGATCCGCTGGCTGCGGCGGTGGCGCTGGACCCGGCATTGATCGAAACCCGGACCGCCACGGTGGACTTCGCGGACGTGCCCACCGCAGACTGGACCGGTGCTCGTAAACCCAACGCGCGGATCGGCATTCGGGTCAATCCGGCGGTGTTCTTCGAGCGGCTCATCGCCCGGGTGGCACCGTTTCGGCCCGGGACCGAAGGCGGCGGGTCCGTCCCAAGAATGTTCCAAGGACGGCTCCGTAACGTCGCGGCCACGGGGACGTACCGAGAGGGCGGCGATGCACCATGAAGAAACTGATCGTGGGACTGGCCACCACAGTGCTGCTGGCCGGCAACGTCTCGGCAGTGGCAGACCCCGTCAGCGCCGGGGCCACCCCCGCCGTCCCGGTGCCACTGAATTCCTGGCCGGGTTGTCCGGAAGACCATCCTGAGGGTCCGTGCCGCTGGTGCCCCGGCGACCCCCCGGTCCAGACCGGCAATCGCCGGGTGAACCCGGTGATATGGGACGAGAGCATCTGCCACACCTACTACTACGTCTACTCCGGTCAGGGGAACGTGGCGCAGAACATTTGGGACGGCGAGAACCCGCCGGCGCCGCCGCCGTGGCCGCCGGGCCTGAACTTCTGTCCGATCCCGCCCTGGTGTCCGTGAGCTCGCGCAGCTTCCGGCTCAAACAGACCAATAGTTCAAGTGGCAGCGGACGTTTCATACTAACAGTATGGTACCTGCGTCCCAAAAAGTCTTGTTGAATTGTTGCGCAATTGGTACGCGCCCCTTACCTTATAAGCACGGTGAGATTCAGATCACGCGTGACAGGATTTTGCATCGACGCACAGGTCACAGTGCCGATCTGCACCCAAGGGAGGCGGTCGCGAATCGCGGCCGGGAGTTTAAGGGGACCATTCGTGTCAGGAACACGTCCGGCCGCTCGGCGGCTGAACCTTGTCGCGGTGAGCAGTGCCGAGGACGCCGGGGACCGGGCCTGGGTATCGAAGGGTCTGTGCAGGACAAAGGATCCGGACGAACTCTTCGTGACCGGGGCGGCGCAACGCCAGGCCGCGGCCATCTGCCGGCACTGCCCGGTGCTGCAGCAGTGCGGGGCGGACGCGCTGGACAACAAAGTCGAGTTCGGCGTGTGGGGTGGCATGACCGAGCGCCAGCGGCGGGCACTGCTCAAGGAGAACCCCGACGTGGTGTCGTGGTCGGCTTTCCTGAACAAGCGCAGGACGCGCTCGGTCGGCTGAGCACCCGGGCTCACGCTCCGCGGGTCCATCATTACTTTTTTGTTACAGCGAGGGTATTTCCGCTGGTCTACCGGGTTGATAACGGATTCTCATTGGACCGCCGTCAAATTGTTCACTCGTAGATTCCCTCCAGGTACCACATGCGCTGCCGATAGCACAGCAACAGCGCACGTTCGCTCTCCAACAGCACCTGGGCGCGTGCGATGCGGCCTCCCCCCTGCCCGGGCCGGTCGTCCCACCACCGCTCGTCAACCGACCAGGGGCCGGCCCACCAGCGCAGCCGGTCCTCGCGGCCTTTGATGCTCAGTTGCGAAGGATCGGCGGAGAACATTCCCCGGCTGGTCACCCGGATCGGAGTGCCGTGTTCGTCGAGTAGTTCCACCGGGTCGTCGAGCAGTACCGCCGGGGCCGGATCAGGCAGTTGACCGGGCCAGGGCCGGTCGGGGTCCGCCTGCGGCACCGGCTCGTCACCCAAGGGGGTCAGCGTGACCCGTTCGGCCGGCCCCCGCCCACCGGACAACACCGGCACCTGCACCGCTTCCGGGCCGAGCAGACCCTGAACCCGCACCAGCGCCCGGCGGGCCCGCAGCCGGTCTTCCTCCCCCAGGCCACCCCACAGCGGCAGTTGCAGCGCCTCGGCCGAGACCACCTCGACCGCCTGCAGTCGGAGCATTGTCACCGGCGCGTCCAACGGCCGACCGCGCCGATGGCTCAACCACCCGTCCAGTTGCCAGCGCACCCGGTCGGCGGTGGCCTCCTCGGTCAACGGCTCGGCGCACCGCCACACCCGGGTCAGTTCCTCACCGGAGGCGGTGACGGCGTGAATGGCCAGCCGGGTGCACCCCACTCCGGCGGCCAGCAGTGCCTGATGCAGGGTGGCGGCCAGCGAGCGTCCGGCGAAGGCCGCGGCGTCGACGCGGTCGATCGGCGGGTCGCAGTCCAGCTCGGCGTCGAGTTCTGCCGCCGGCTCGCGACCGGAAGGGCCGCGTTCCGGTTCACCACGGGCGAACCGGTGCGCGCTCACCGCGTCGGCTCCGAACCGGGACGCCACGTCGGTGCGGGACAGCGCGGCGAACTGACCGATGGTGTGAATTCCCATCCGCCATAACAGATCCGCGAGTTCGTCCCGGCCCGGACCGGACAAGCTGGGCTCAGTGGCCAGCTGGCGGATCGACAACACCGACAAGAACCGTGCATCGTCTCCCGGCGGCACCACCCGGCCCGCCCGCGCGGCGAAGACCGCGGTGGACAACCCGTCGGCGATCCCGACCTGACACTCCGCCCCGGCCGCGGCCACCGCGTCGACCAACTTCTCGGCCGCCAGCTGCTCGGACCCGAAGAACCTGGCCGCCCCGCGCACCGGCAACACCAGGAGCCCGGGCCGCAGCACCTCGGCCCGCGGCACCAGATCGTCCACCGCGGCGATCACTCCTTCGAAGAACCGGGCGTCGCGATCGGCGTCGGCGGCCGCGAGGTGGAGTTGTGGACACCTGGCCGCCGCTTCCCGGCGCCGCAGCCCGCGCCGCACACCAACGGCCCGGGCCGTCGCCGAACAGGCGATCACCCGGTTGGCCAAGGTGACCGCGACCGGAGCCGTCACCGGCTGACCCGCGGCGGCCGCCGCTGCGACGGCGGGCCAGTCCATGCACCAGATCGCCAACACCCGAGAGGCAACCACGAACTCACCCGGTTCGCGATCGGCCGATCGTGCGCCCCCCGGTGCACACCTGCAGCCGCACACCGCTGATGCGCCCGAAGCCGGGGGTGGGCTTGCCCGTCCCGGAAGGCGTAGTGATGTCGTACCCGCAGACCCGGGCCTCCAGCCGCGTCGACGCGCCTTCCCAGTCGCCATCGGTGACCAGCACCGTGCATCCTTTGTGCCGGGCGCGGGCCACCACCGCCCGGGCCCGGGTCCGGGTCACCCGGCGCCCGCCCAGCCCCAGCACCACCAGATCCATGCCGTCGATCAGCACCGCGGCCACCTCCACCGGATCGCTGCCGGGATCCGGTATCACCGCCAGCCGGCTCAGGTCCGCCCCCATCTCCACCGCGGCCAGCAACCCGATATCGGGCTGGCCGACGATCACCGCGTTGCCCCCGTCCGCCGTCACCGCGGCCACCATGCGCAGCAACAACGATCGCGCTCCGGACAACACCGCCACCGTTCCCCGCGGTACCAGCGCCGGCCCGGTGGGCACCACTTCGTCCGCCGCGGCGGTGTGCTTACCGGACAGCGCGGCTATCTTCTGACGCAGCTGTTGTAGCTGTTCAGCCCGGTTTTCCGGAGGATGGGCAGAGGCCAAAGCCGCGGACATGACCAGCCTCCAGACACTCGATCATTCGAAAATATGTTCGATGATGCTGAGTAAACACCGGCCCTCCGACAAGCGTCAAGCAACGCAAGAGGCTGCTTTATGCGCGCGTTGCTGGTGTGGCTGCTGGCGCGTTATGAGGCTGACTATTCCCACTCGATGGTGCCCGGCGGCTTGCTGGTGACGTCCAGCACCACCCGATTGACCTCGCGGACCTCGTTGGTGATCCGGGTCGAGATACGCTCGAGCACCTCGTAGGGCACCCGGGTCCAGTCCGCGGTCATGGCGTCCTCGCTGGACACCGGCCGCAGCACGATCGGGTGACCATAGGTGCGTCCGTCGCCCTGCACGCCCACCGACCGGACGTCGGCCAGCAACACCACCGGGCACTGCCAGATCTGGTTGTCCAGGCCCGCCGCGGTCAGCTCCTCGCGCACGATGAGGTCGGCCCGCCGCAGCGTCTCCAACCGCCCGGCGGTGACCTCCCCGACGATCCGGATCCCCAGCCCCGGACCCGGAAAGGGTTGGCGTGCAACGATTTCCTCCGGCAGCCCCAATTCCCGCCCGACCGCGCGCACTTCGTCCTTGAACAGCAGTCGCAACGGTTCGACGAGCGTGAACTTCAGATCGTCGGGCAGCCCACCGACGTTGTGGTGACTTTTGATGTTCGCGGTGCCGCTGCCGCCGCCGGATTCCACCACGTCGGGATACAGCGTCCCCTGCACCAGGAACTCGACCTCGGCGTCCTCTTCCTTGACAACGTCGAGTACCGCGCCTTCGAAGGCCCGGATGAACTGGCGACCGATGATCTTGCGTTTGCCTTCGGGGTTGTGCACGCCCGATAACGCCTCCAGGAAGGTCTGCGCCGCGTCGACGGTGACCAGATTGGCCCCGGTGGCGGCGACGAAATCGCGTTCCACCTGCGCGCGCTCACCGGACCGCAGCAATCCGTGGTCGACGAACACACATGTCAGTCGGTCGCCGATGGCGCGTTGCACCAGTGCGGCGGCCACCGCGGAATCCACTCCGCCGGACAACCCGCAGATCGCATGGCCGTCGCCGATCTGCGCTTGCACCTGTTCGACCAACGCGTTGGCGATGTTGGCCGGGGTCCACTCCGAGCCGATCCCGGCGAATTCGTGCAGGAACCGGTTGAGCACCTGTTGTCCGTGCGGGGTGTGCATCACTTCCGGGTGGTACTGCACCCCGGCCAGGCGCCGTTCGGGTGACTCGAACGCGGCCACCGCCGCTCCCGCGCTGCTGGCCACCACGTCGAATCCGGCCGGCGCCTCCGTCACCGCGTCACCATGGCTCATCCAGACCGGCTGAACCGGAGGAAGATCCGAATGTAGCTGGCCGCCAAGAACTTTCAACTCGGTGCGGCCGAACTCGCTGGTGCCGGTCTGAGCGACCGTGCCACCCAGGGCGGCCGCCATCGCCTGGAACCCGTAACAGATTCCGAACACCGGCAGGCCCAGGTCGAACAGCGCGGGATCCAGTTGCGGAGCCCCCTCGACGTAGACACTGGACGGCCCGCCGGAGAGCACCAGCGCCAGCGGATCGCGCGCCCGGATCTCCTCGATCGCGGCGGTGTGCGGAACCACCTCGGAGAACACCCGCGCTTCCCGGATCCGGCGCGCGATCAACTGGGCATATTGTGCGCCGAAGTCGACTACCAGTACGGGCCGCGGCGAGGCTGATTCCACGGGCACCGAGTTTAGTGTCTGCTCATAGCCGGCACCCGCAGGCATGAATTCGGTGGCGCTTGGGTAGGCACCGAAAGGCAACGAAAACGGCAAAGACCTACCGGAATTGCGCGACAACCTGTGAACTGGTAGCGCCGAACTCCTGCGAAAGTGAGGATCCCCCGTGCTGGGTCTGCCCGATAAGGTGCGCGCGTGTCTGTTCGACCTCGACGGGGTGCTCACTGACACCGCCGGCGTGCACACCAAGGCCTGGAAGGAAATGTTCGACGCTTTCCTGTCCGAACGGGCCGAACGCGACGGGGGCGAGTTCGTGCCGTTCGATCCGGAGTCCGATTACCGCGAGTACGTGGACGGTAAGAAGCGCGAAGACGGAGTGCGGTCATTTCTCGAGAGTCGCGACATCGAACTGCCCGACGGTGATCCCGACGATTCCGGCGAGGCCGACACGGTGTACGGCCTGGGCACCAGAAAGAACGACATGTTCCAGAAGGTGCTGCACGACGACGGGGTGAAGGTGTTCGAGGGCTCGCGTCGTTATCTGGAGGCTGTCTGCGAGGCGGGGCTGGCCATCGCGGTGGTGTCATCGAGCGCCAACACCCGCGACGTGCTGGAGATCACCGGGCTGGATCAGTTCGTGCAGCAACGGGTGGACGGCGTGACCCTGCGTGAGGAGAACATCACCGGCAAGCCGGCCCCGGATCCCTATCTGCGCGGAGCCGAGTTGCTCGACGTCGAGCCGGAGGCTGCGGCGGTGTTCGAGGATGCGATCTCCGGGGTACAGGCCGGCCGGGCCGGTAACTTCGGCATCGTGGTGGGCGTGGACCGGGTGGGCCAGGCCGAGGAGTTGCGCCAGAACGGCGCGGACGTGGTGGTGTCCGACCTCGCGGAACTTCTCGACGACGAGGGGGCGCAGTCATGATCTCCGAGGAAGCATTTCCCGTCGAGCCGTGGCAGATTCGCGAGACCCAGCTCAATCTGAACCTGCTTGCCCAGTCGGAGTCGGTGTTCGCATTGTCCAACGGGCACATCGGATTACGCGGCAACCTCGACGAAGGCGAGCCCTACGGTTTGCCGGGCACGTACCTGAACTCGTTCTACGAAATCCGTCCGCTGCCCTACGCCGAGGCGGGATACGGATACCCCGAGGGCGGCCAGACCGTCGTCGACGTCACCAACGGCAAGATCATCCGGCTGATGGTCGACGACGAGCCCTTCGACGTCCGCTACGGCGAATTACTGGACCACGAAAGGGTTCTCGACCTACGCGCCGGCACGATGGTCCGCTACGCGCACTGGCGCTCCCCCACCGGGAAACAGGTCAAGGTGACCTCCACCCGGCTGGTGTCGCTGGTGCACCGCAGCGTCGCCGCCATCGAATACGTTGTCGAGGCGATCGACGACTTCTCCCGGGTGACGGTGCAGTCCGAACTGGTCACCAACGAGGACCAGCCGCAGACTTCCGACGACCCGCGGGTGGCGGCCATCCTGGAAAACCCGTTGGAGGCGGTCGATCACGAAAGTAAAGACTGCAGAGCAATTCTCATGCACCGGACGCGCAGCAGCGCGCTAATGATGGCCGCGGCGATGGACCACGAAGTCGAGGTCGAGGGACGGTACGAGATCACCACCGACGCCCGCGCCGACCTGGCCCGGGTCACCATCATCTGCGGTCTGCGGCCCGGGCAGAAGCTGCGCATCATCAAGTACCTCGCCTACGGCTGGTCCAGCCTGCGCTCCCGGCCGGCGCTGCGCGATCAGGCCGCCGCGGCGCTGACCAGCGCCCGCTACAGCGGCTGGGAGGGCCTGGCCGACGGCCAGCGCGCCTACCTGGACCTGTTCTGGGACGCCGCCGACGTGGAGGTCGAGGGCGACCCGGAAAGTCAGCAGGCGGTGCGGTTCGGGATGTTCCACATCCTGCAGTCCGCTGCTCGCGCCGAGCGACGCGCCATCCCCAGCAAGGGGCTCACCGGCACGGGTTACGACGGCCACGCCTTCTGGGACACAGAGGCTTTCGTGTTGCCGGTGCTCACCTATACCGTCCCGCACGCCGTCGCCGACGCACTGCGGTGGCGGGCCTCCACATTGGACCTGGCCAAGGAGCGCGCGGCCGAACTCGGCCTGAACGGCGCCGCCTTCCCGTGGCGGACCATCCGCGGTCAGGAGTGTTCGGCGTATTGGCCGGCCGGCACGGCCGCCTGGCACATCAACGCCGACATCGCGATGGCGTTCGAGCGCTACCGCGTGGTCACCGGCGATGACGCGCTCGAAGAGGAATGCGGGCTGGCGGTGCTGATCGAGACCGCCCGGCTGTGGATGTCGTTGGGACACCACGATCGCAACGGCGTCTGGCACCTGGACGGGGTCACGGGTCCCGATGAGTACACCGCGATTGTGCGCGACAACGTGTTCACCAACCTGATGGCGGCCAACAACCTGCGCATCGCCGCCGACGCCGCCAAGCGCCACCCGGACAAGTCGGCCGGAATGGGGGTCACCACCGAAGAAATGGCGACCTGGCGCGATGCCGCAGATTCCGTGCACATCCCGTACGACGAGGAACTGGGCGTGCACCAGCAGTGCGAAGGTTTCACCACTTTCGCCGAATGGGACTTCGAGGAAAACGCCACCTACCCGTTGCTGCTGCACGAGGCCTACGTCAAGATCTACCCCGCTCAGGTGATCAAACAGGCCGACCTGGTGCTGGCCATGCAGTGGCAGAGCCACGCTTTCACCGCAGAGCAGAAAGCCCGCAACGTCGACTACTACGAGCGCCGCACCGTGCGCGATTCGTCGTTGTCGGCCTGCACGCAGGCGGTGATGTGCGCAGAGGTCGGGCACCTGGAACTGGCGCACGACTATGCCTACGAGGCCGCTCTGATCGACCTGCGCGACCTGCACCAGAACACCCGTGACGGCCTGCACATGGCGTCGTTGGCCGGCGCGTGGATGGCGCTGGTCATCGGTTTCGGCGGGTTGCGCGACGACGAGGGCGTGATGTCGCTGGACCCCCAGCTACCCGACGGCATCTCGCGACTGCGATTCCGGTTGCGCTGGAAAGGTTTTCGGGTGACCGTGGATGCCGACCACGAGAATGTCACCTACACGTTGCGCGACGGGCCGCACTCCGAGCTGAAGATCCAACACGCCGGCGAGGACGTCACCCTGAGTACCGAAGAGACCAAAACCTTCCCGGTGCGCGAGCGTGAAGCGCTGCTGCCCCCGCCGCCGCAGCCGCCGGGCCGGGAGCCGCTGCACCGGCGGTCGCTGACCAGGACCGCAACGACGTAGCCTCATGCCGGTAGTCTCAACCGGCCATATTCCATTCCAAACGTATGCGTTTGGCCTCAGTCTGATACTGCGATGTGACAGCCAGCAATAGGTTAGGCTAGCCTCAAATCGATCGATTTCTTGCGCCTGACCCGAACCTGTCTGGTAGACGACTTGACATCTGCATACTCACGAATACGCACGTTTCACGGCTTGGTGCTGACCCGGTTGTCTGCAGCCCGCGCCGCGGGCCCCCGCTCCGGATCGACTCCGCGGGCGGACTCCGGGCTGCCCGAAATCCCCTTCATCCGTCCCAGCTTTCCGGGACCGGCCGAACTTGCCGAGGATTTCGAACAGATCGCCCACGCCAACTGGTACACCAATTTCGGCCCCAAGGAGCAGCAGTTTGCCCGCGCCCTGGGCGACTACCTCGGCCCCGACCTGCACGTCGCAACGCTGGCGAACGGCACCATGGCACTGATCGCCGCCATGCACCTGACTTTCGGGCCGGGCACCCAAGAGCGTTATGTGCTGATGCCGTCATTCACCTTTGTGGGGGTGGCCCAGTCCGCACTGTGGACCGGCTACCGTCCCTGGTTCATCGACATCGACCCCCAGACCTGGCAACCGTGCACGCGCTCGGCACACGCGGTGCTCGAACGCCACCGCGACAAAATCGCGGGAATCGTGCTGGCCAACGTGTTCGGCGTCGGAAACCCACACGTCGGCGCGTGGGAAGCGCTCGCCGGGGAGTGGGACCTCCCGATGGTCATCGACTCGGCCGCCGGACTCGGATCCGCCTACCCGGACGGCACCTCTGTCGGCGGACGCGGCTCCTGCGAAATCTTTTCGCTGCACGCCACCAAACCGTTCGCGGTCGGTGAAGGCGGGGCACTGGTATCCCGCGACCCGCGAATCGTCGAGCAGGCGTACAACTTTCAGAACTTCGGTTTCGGCAAGGCGCGAAAGTCCGGCCAACTCGGGATCAACGCCAAGCTGCAGGAGATCAGCGCTGCGATCGGATTGCGCCAACTCGTCGGGCTCGACCACCGGCTGCAGAGTCGGCGCGAGGTCCTGCAGAGTTATCGCTCCGAACTCGATCACCTCGGCATGCAGTTCCAGCAGAACGCCGAGGCGTCCGCCCTTTGTTTCGCCAGCGCCTGCTGCGAGTCCGCCGATCAGAAACATGCCGTCATGGCGAGCATGCGCAGGTATGCGATTCGGGCGCGCGACTACTACAACCCGCCGCAACACCTGCATCCGTATTTCGTGCAGAACGCCGAACTGGTCGCGTCGACAGAGCTACCGGTCACCGCGGACGTCTGTTCGCGAATCGTGTCGTTGCCGGTCCACGACTACATGGCCGACAACGATGTTGCGCGGGTGATCGCAGCCGCCCAGGAAGGACTGACGCACGGTGGCTGAGGTGATCCCCAAAGTCAGCGTGGTGTCGGTCACCTACAATCACGAAGCGTACATTCGCGAGGCGCTCGACGGCTTCGTCGCTCAAAAGGCCGATTTCCCCATAGAAGTCATTGTTGCCGACGACGCCTCTACGGACGCGACTCCGGCAATCATTCAGGAATACGCCGACCGCTACCCTGACCTTATTCGGCCGATCCTTCGACCGGAGAACATCGGGATCCACGCGAACTTCGCGCAAACTCTGTCAGCCGCGCGGGGCGAATACCTCGCACTGTGCGAGGGTGACGACTTCTGGACTGACCCGCAGAAAGTCACCAAACAGGCCTCCTTCCTCGACCTGCATCCAGAAGTATCTGTCTGCTTCCATCCGGTGCTGGTCATCCACGACGACGAAACGCCGGATTCAGTCTTTCCGCCACTGCTTCGACGTCGCAACCTGAGCATGGGCGCGCTGCTGGCGGGAAATTTCATCCAGACCAACTCGGTGATGTACCGCCGCCGAGATGACTACCACCTGCCGCGTGACATCATGCCGATCGACTGGTATCTGCACGTACTGCACGCGCTCGACGGCGAGATCGCGATGCTGCCCGAGACTATGGCGGTGTATCGGCGCCATTCCCAAGGTATTTGGTACGACGCCGACCGCAACCGTCAGCAATTCTGGGAGACGCGTGGCCGGGGCATGGCGGCGACGGTGGAGGCAATGCTCGATCTGTTTCCCGACAACCGCGTGTACGAACAGATCATTGGCCGAGTCGCCGACATCATTTTTGCCGAAATGGCAAGAGTGCCGGGCGACGCGGGGCGCGCCGTTCTCCTGGAATCCATCGCCAACCACCCGCGGTTAGCCATGCTGTCTTTTCAACACCGTTGGAATCACACGCCGTTGAGGCGAATCGAGCACAGACTGCAGAACAATTTGGCCCTGTTGCAGAAGAATGCGCGCACTTACTCTGCCCGCATCAACCCGCGGCGACGTACTGTTCGCTGACCCGCACCGCCGTCAGCGGGTGGCGATCGCCGGCTTTCGCACCACGTAGAGCACGGAGCTGAGCGCCAAACCGTGTCGAGCGAAGGTCTCATCGCCGAAGGTGTTGCGGTCGAGCTCCGATAGCTCGAAGCCGCAGCGGCGAATTCGGGCGCACAGCGTTGATCGGTCGTAGAGACGCAGGTGGTCGCCCTGGGCGAAGCGGCGCCATCGCTCCCGTTCGTCGCTTACCGTGGGATCCTCGTCAAAGCTGCCGTCGGGCAGCACCGGCGTCATCACGATGCCCCGGCCACCGGGCGCAAGGATCCGGTAGAGCTCAGCCAGGGCGCGGCCATCGTCCGGAACATGTTCGAGGACATGCGAACAGATGAAAAAATCGAATTCGCCCTCCACATAGGCCGTCATGTCCATGATGTCAACGACATCATCCACGTCCGACATCATCAGGTCTGCGGTGCGATACTGCAGGTCGGAGCGACCGCGCAAGTAGGCCGACAACGAAGGCGCAGGGGCGAAGTCGACGATCCGCCTCAGCCCATCAGGCTGCAGGAAGCGGTCGACGTACAGTTTGTAGAGCCGGTCGCGATCAGACGCACCACACAGCGGGCAGAGGTAGTCGCGGTGATTAAGGGTCTCGAAATCGTCTAAGGCATAACTGAATTCGTATTCGGCCAGCGTTCGGCCAAGTTGGCGGCTGATGCTGGTGAACCGGACCCGCGCCCCACACAGGTTGCATTCGCCGGGTCCCCGGTACAGCAGTCCGCGGATGACCCGTCCAACGTCGTGTGCTCTGCTCACACCAGTGAGTCCGCCAGATCGGCAGCCGCGCGCAGCGACGCGAGCAGCACAGCGGCCAACGATTTCGCCAACGAACGGATCCGGGGTGCACTTTCCACATGCCAGAAGCGGAGCCTGGGGTTGAAGTTGCCGCCGATCAACGGGCCGATGACGTAGAAGTTCTGTGCGGCCTCGAAATCGTCGTTGACGAGCACGCCGCGGTTGGTGCGGTTGGGCCGGCAGATCCCGTTCTGCATCGCACTGACAAGCAAGGGTGAGGAACAGCTGTCGAGTTCCTCGAAGCCACCGCAATTGACCACCACGGCGAACTCCACAGGGTGGGTGTGCTCGCCGTCGGCGTCCCGATAACGCACGACGGCCCGGCCGGCGGCGCGCGCATCGACCCGCAACACTTCCCCGGCGAGCATGGCCAGCTGTCCGGCAGCGGCCAATTCCGTTGCGGCCATTCGACAATCGCGCCCCGCCCGTCGCACCAGCTTGGTGTAGTTCATCCCGTGCACACAGAAGAATTCTTCCTGCTGCATCGCGTCCATCTTCGTCAAAGCCTGCACCAGCAAGGCGTCCACGCCGTGGTAGAGATCGGCCAGGTTCATTGACCTTGCCGCCGCCGTCGCCAGATCCGCGCTGATCGCACCCATCAGCTCCGCCGCGGTAACGACTTGTTCCGACAACAGTGCGTTCAGTTGCGCAAAGTCGAAGTCTGTTGACCCATCGCAGATCTGGTAGGGCAGCACGCCGGAGCGGGAGATCACGGTGATGGAGCTGACCCGTTCGCGGATGGACGCATCGTGGCGCATCAGGTAGAGGGCCTCGAGCGACGTGGCATTCGACCCCACGATCAACACGTTGCGCTGCGCGGGCACTTCGACGCCATCGAGAGCTTCTCGCACCCGCAGCAGCGTGGCGTCCTCATCGGGAAGGTAGAGGTCGTTGATGTAAGTGAACGGCTGGTTGGCGTCGCAACCAACGATCGTCCTGGTCAACGGGCTGCCGGTCGCTAACACCACTCGGTCGGCCTCGAGCCGGGCCGGACCGTGCCCGAGGGGGTTCAGCTCGACCCGGTAGCGGCCGTCCACAGACCGGATACCGACCGCTTCGGCGCGGACGGTTTCCACCACGGCCAGTCCGCGCTCATCCAGCGCGGCGATGGCACGTTCGACCTGCTCGGCGATGAACACGCCGAAGACATGCCGGGGCAGATAGAGCTCGCCCCATCGGTTGGCTTCCACAGCTTCGCCGTTGTCGCGCAACCAGCGTTTCGCCGCATCGCCTCCGTCGGCGCAAAACGCGCTCAGCCAGCGCGACTTGTTGGATTGCAGCCACGCGATGTACGCCGAACGCTCCGGCTCGGCGATGAACTCATCCAGCTGCTGGATGGCGAGCGAGCGAACGCTGGTGCGCCGCCCGTACGGGATTCCGCACCACAGCTGTTGGTCACGTTCGATCACTGCTATGCGCAGCCTGGCGGGGGGTGGCGGACCGTCCAGCAGGCCCTGTGCCATTTCCAGCAGGGTCATGGAGCAGGCGATCCCACTGCCGACGAACACCATGTCGACGGTGTGCGGCATGCAATCCACCCCTATCCCTGACAGCGACCGGCCACGGCAAATTAGGGAAGGCTAACATAATGCTGCCGCGCCGGCCGGGTCTGCAGCGCTGCGTCAGAGATGCTCGGGTTCGAGAACGACGCGAACGTACACCTTGCGACCCGACCCGTCGAGAAACCACGCATTGCGGAACTCATCGTGGGTCAACGCACGCAGGCGGTTCAGAAGATCGCCGAAGGTGCCCTCCTCGGCCAGGTCCAACTGCCGGAGGCTTTCGAAGTCCTTCTTGTAATTGAGGTTGCCTTCGACCGGCGGCGGCGTGGTCTGATAGCTACCGTCGCGGACAGCGCCGAAGTGCTCAAGCACCAACTCTCGCTCGATGTCCATCAGTCGGGCGTAGACCGTGCCCGAGGTATCCCACGGTTCGATCTTGCATTCCTGTTGGGCAATGATCGGGCCGTGGTCCAATTCCTCGTCGATCTCGTGCATGGTGACGCCGACTGGCAACCCATTGATCAGCGAGAACACCTGCGGGTACCAACCGCGGTTGTAGGGATTGAGACCCGGGTGCACGTTCACACACCTGATCCGCTCGATCAAGTCGGCAGGGAACTTCTGTTTGCAGTGCAGGGAAAGCAACAGGTCGTACCGGTCGACGACGTCGTTGGCCTGGTCCACCACATTCAGTCGCTCAACGCCGGGCAACCGGCCATGCTGCGACTGGAACACGTCGATACCGGGGTGGCGTCGTTGTAATTCCACCGCCACCGCGTGGGCGTGGACGTTGTCGGTCAGAATCAGCGTCCGGACGTCGCCGCTCAGCCTGGCACCCCCCGAAGCCATCGCCACCCGCCTACCGTACGTCAGTGCGGTTCGATCAACCGCGCGGACTCGGCGGTCACCGATTGCCGCAGATCGGCGTCGGGGAGGTCCTCGAGTCCGGTGGCCGAGCGCAGCATCGGTTCGAAAAGCCGCCAACCTAATTGCAGGGCAAGGGCATTGGCGACACCCAACCGTGCGTCCGATTCCTCGTCGTGCCGACTCAGCGCGTGGTCGAGCAGTGGTGCGACGTTGGGAAATCGCATCTGCAACTGCTCGGCCTGATACCCGTCGAGCAGGGTGCGCGCCCACACCCGGGTCTGACGGTCGAGAGCGCGTTCGATGTCCGCCGGGGGCGCCTGAGCCTGCAGCAGCCTGGTCAGGTCTGCGCCCAGGTAGTCCAGCACGGCACTGACCAATTGGTCTTTGGCCCCGAAGTGGCGAAAAACCAACCCGTGGTTGACCTTTGACCGGGCAGCGATGTCACGGATCGAGGTCGCGGCCGGACCGCGCTCGGCGAACAGATCGGCCGCCGCTTGCAGCACCGCCGCCGCGACCTCTTCCCGGCCCGTGGGAATGCCGCCGCGCTCCGGCCCGGCCGCCCGCGTAGTCACCCGTCTACATTAAACCTTGCAGGGCCGTAGTCACTTGACTACACTCAGCATTACGTAGTCAGTTGACTACAACATTTCCACCAAAGGACGACCATGACGAACCAAATGACCGTGCAGAAGCTGGGCAGCCGCATCGGCGCCGAGATCAGCGACGTGCGCCTCGACGGCGACCTCACCCCCGGCGCCGTGGCACAGATCCGCGCCGCGCTGCTGACCCACAAAGTGATCTTCTTCCGCGACCAGCACCACCTCGACGATCAGGGGCAGCTGGAGTTCGCGGCACTGCTGGGCACCCCGATCGGCCACCCTGCGGCCGCCGCCTTCGCAGCCGACGCGCCGGTGATCACGCCGATCAACTCCGAGTTCGGCAAGGCCAACCGCTGGCACACCGACGTCACCTTCGCGGCCAACTACCCGGCGGCCTCGATCCTGCGCGCGGTCACGCTGCCCGACTACGGCGGGTCGACACTGTGGGCCAATACCGCCACCGCGTACTCCGAGTTGCCGCAACCGCTGAAGTGTCTGGTCGACAACCTGTGGGCGCTGCACACCAACCGCTACGACTACGTGCAGACTGCACTGAGCGACGCCCAACGAGCGTTCCGGCAGGTGTTCGAAGCACCCGATTTCCAGACCGAGCACCCGGTGGTGCGGGTACATCCCGAGACCGGTGAACGCACCCTGGTCGCGGGCGACTTCGTGCGCCGCTTCGTCGACCTGGACAGCCAGGAGTCGAGCGCGCTGTTCGAGCTGCTGCAGCGGCGAATCACCATGCCCGAGAACACCATTCGGTGGAACTGGGCCCCCGGCGACGTAGCCATCTGGGACAACCGGGCCACCCAGCACCGAGCCGTCGACGACTACGACGACCAGTACCGGCTGATGCACCGGGTCACCCTGATGGGCGACGTGCCCGTCGACGTGCACGGGCAACGCAGTCGGGTGCTCAACGGTGCACCGTTGGCTTTGGCTGGTTAGTCAGCCCGTCTTGCCGACCGGCTCGATCGGCAACCAGCGCAGCGCGCCGGGCGCATCGGCGGGCACCACCGGGTGCTCCGGCTCGATCGGGTCCAAGCGCCGGTAGTCGTCGCCCTGCAGTGGCCGCAGGTCCTGCTGGCCCTTGTTCGGCCACAGCGACGCCGCCCGCTCAGCCTGTGCGGTGATCGACAACGACGGGTTGACGCCCAGATTCGCCGAGATCGCCGCCCCGTCGACGACGTACATCGTCGGGTAACCGTAGACGCGGTGATAGGGGTCGATGACACCGTTGGCGGGGCTGTCGCCGATCGCCGCACCGCCCAGGAAGTGGGCGGTGAGCGGGATGTTGAACAACTCGCCCCAGGTACCGCCCGCCACCCCGTCGATCTTCTCGGCGATGCGCCGGGTCACCTCGTTGCCCACCGGAATCCAGCTGGGGTTCGGCTCGCCGTGGCCCTGCTTGCTGGAGAACCAGCGAATACCGAGCTTGCCGCGCTTGGTGAACGTGGTGATCGAGTTGTCCAAGTGCTGCATCACCAAGGCGATCATGGTGCGCTCACTCCACTCCTTGGGATAGAGCAGCCGCAACATCCTGCGCGGATCCTCGCGGGCCTGGTCCAGCAGCTGGCGCCAGCGCGGTACATCGGTGCCCTCGGGTCCGCTGCCGTCGGTCATCAACGTCTGCAGCAACCCCATCGCGTTGGAGCCCTTGCCGTAGCGGACCGGCTCGACGTGGGTGTCCGCCGTCGGGTGGATCGACGACGTGATCGCCACGCCGTGCGTCAGATCCAGGTCCGGGTTCACCGTCAAGGTCGCCGCGCCGACGATCGACTCGGAGTTGGTCCGGGTGAGCACCCCCAGCCGGTCGGACAGCTTGGGCAGTTTGCCCTTGTCGCGCATGTTGAACAGCAGATGCTGGGTGCCCCAGGTGCCGGCCGCCAAGATCAGGTGCTCCGCGGTGTAGGTGCGGCGGTCCCGGCGCAGCCAGCTGCCGGTGCGGACGGTCTTGACTTCCCACAACCCGTCGGGGCGTTGCTCGAAACCTTTCACCGTCGTCATCGGAATCACTTCGGTGCCAGCCGATTCGGCCAACGCGAGATAGTTCTTCAGCAACGTGTTCTTGGCCCCGTGCCGGCAACCGGTCATGCAGCATCCGCACTCCAGGCATCCGGTGCGGGCCGGCCCGGCACCCCCGAAGAATGGGTCGGGCACCGTCACGCCCGGCGCCTTCTCCCCGTCCGGACCGAAGAACACCCCGACCGGGGTGGGCACCCAGGTGTCGCCGCACCCCATCTCGTCGGCGACTTCTTTGACGATCCGGTCGGCGTCGGTGAAGGTCGGGTTGTAGACCACGCCCAGCATCCGTTGGGCCTGCTGGTAGTGCGGCATCAGTTCGTCGCGCCAGTCGGTGATGTGTTTCCACTGCTGGTCGTTGAAGAACGGGTCCGGCGGGATGTACAGGGTGTTGGCGTAGTTCAGCGAACCCCCGCCCACCCCGGCGCCGGCCAGGATCAGCACGTTTTTCAGAGGGTGGATGCGCTGAATGCCGTAGCACCCCAACCGGGGCGCCCACAGGAACTTGCGCAGGTCCCAGGAGGTTTTGGCGAACTGGTCGTCTTCGTAGCGGCGGCCGGCCTCCAGCACGCCCACCCGGTACCCCTTCTCGGTGAGGCGTAACGCGCTGACGCTGCCGCCGAAACCCGAACCGATGATGAGGACGTCGTAATCCGGCTTCATTGCTGCAGTATGACCGGCTTTACACAGACGTAGCCAGTAAGCCACCCCTAAGTGGGGGCGGTCAGCCGGCCACCGTCAGACCGACCTTCTGGAACTCCTTGAGGTCGCAGTAGCCGGCTTTGGCCATCGCGCGGCGCAACCCACCAACCAGATTCAGGGTGCCGAACGGGTCGTCCGACGGTCCGTTGAGGACCCGTTCCAGCGGCGGGCGTTCGCCCAGGGCGATCTGCAGCAACGCCCCACGCGGCAGCGACGGATGCGCGGCGGCCGACGGCCAGAACCAGCCCTCACCCAGCGCCTCGGCGGCCTCGGACAGCGGAGTGCCCAGCACCACGGCGTCAGCGCCGCACGCGATCGCCTTGGCCAGCTCACCGGAGTTGTGGATGTCGCCGTCGGCCAGCACGTGCACGTAGCGCCCGCCGGTCTCGTCGAGATATTCGCGCCGCGCGGCAGCCGCATCGGCGATCGCGGTTGCCATCGACACGCTGATGCCCAGCACCTCATCGGTGGTGGTCACTCCCCTGGTCGCGCCGTAGCCGACGATCACGCCGGCCGCACCGGTACGCATCAGGTGCAATGCGGTGCGGTGGTCCTGCACGCCCCCGGCGACCACCGGGATGTCGAGTTCGGAGATGAAGCTCTTGAGGTTCAACGGTTCGCCGTCGCGGGCCACGCGCTCGGCCGAGACGATGGTGCCCTGGATGACCAGCAGGTCGATGCCGGCCTGCACCAGCACCGGCGTCAGCGCCTGGGCGTTCTGCGGGCTGACCCGTACCGCCGTCGTCACTCCGGCTTCGCGGATGCGGGCCACCGCCGCGCCGAGCAGGTCCGGATCCAGCGGCGCGGCGTGCAGTTCCTGCAGCAGCCGGATCGCCGCGGCCGGTTCGGGCTCCTTGCTGGCAGCCTCCACCAGCTGCGCGATCTTGGCCGGCACGTCGGCGTGCCGCCCGATCAGCCCTTCCCCGTTGAGCACTCCCAGACCGCCGAGCCGGCCCAGCTCGATGGCGAACTCCGGGGACACCAGCGCGTCGGTCGGGTGCGCCAGGACCGGGATCTCGAACCGGTACGCGTCCAGCTGCCACGCCGTGGACACGTCCTGCGACGAACGCGTGCGCCGCGACGGCACGATGTTGATCTCACTGAGTTCATAGGTACGACGGGCGTTGCGGCCCATGCCGATCTCGACCATGGCCTGTTCGCTGCTCACCGCGCGTAGTAGTTGGGGGCTTCGACCGTCATGGCGACGTCGTGCGGATGGCTTTCCTTCAGTCCCGCCGGCGTGATCCGGACGAACTGCGCCTGCTGCAGCACCTCGATGCTGGGCGAGCCGGTGTAGCCCATCGCCGCCCGCAAGCCACCGGTGAGCTGATGGATGACCGAGCCCAGCGGGCCGCGGAACGGCACCCGACCCTCGATGCCTTCGGGTACCAACTTGTCCTCGGACAGTGCGTCGTCGGCGAAATAACGGTCCTTGGAGTAGGACTTACCGCCACCGCGTCCCTGCATGGCGCCCAGCGACCCCATGCCCCGGTAACTCTTGTACTGCTTGCCGTTGACGAAAATCAGGTCACCGGGAGCCTCGGCGGTTCCGGCCAGCAGCGAGCCCAGCATCGCCGTCGACGCGCCGGCGGCCAGCGCCTTGGCGATATCGCCGGAGTACTGCAGCCCGCCGTCGGCGATGACCGGGACGCCGGCGGGTGAGCACACCGCGACCGCCTCCAGAATCGCCGTGATTTGTGGCGCGCCGACGCCGGCCACCACCCGGGTGGTGCAGATCGAGCCCGGCCCCACGCCCACCTTCACCGCGTCGGCACCGGCATCGACCAGCGCTGCGGCCGCCGATCGGGTGGCGACGTTGCCGCCTACCACTTCCACCCGGTCGCCCACCTCGAGCTTGAGCTTGTTGACCATGTCCAGCACCAGCCGGTTGTGCGCGTGCGCGGTGTCGACCACCAGCACGTCGACCCCGGCGTCCACCAGCATCATCGCCCGCACCCAGGCGTCCCCGCCGACGCCCACCGCCGCGCCCACCAGCAGTCGGCCGTCGCTGTCCTTGGTGGCCAACGGGTGTTGTTCGGTCTTGACGAAGTCCTTGACGGTGATCAGCCCGGTCAGCCGGCCGTGGCCGTCGACGATGGGCAGCTTCTCGATCTTGTTGCGGCGCAACAGGCCAAGCGCCGCGGACGCGCTGACGCCCTCCTGGGCGGTGATCAGCGGGGACTTGGTCATCACCTCAGCGACCTGTTTGTTCTGATCCACCTCGAACCGCATGTCCCGGTTGGTGATGATCCCGACCAGGGCGCCGTCGTCGTTGACGACAGGCAGGCCGGATATCCGGAACCGGGCACACAGCGCGTCGACCTGCGCCAACGTGTTGTCGGGCCGGCACGTGACGGGGTCGGTGACCATGCCGGCCTCGGACCGCTTGACCATCTCGACCTGACCGGCCTGTTCAGCGACCGGCAGGTTGCGGTGCAGCACGCCCATGCCACCGGCGCGGGCCATCGCAATGGCCATACGCGACTCGGTGACGGTGTCCATCGCGGAACTGACCAGCGGCACCTTGAGCCGGATCTTCTTGGTGAGCTGGCTGGCGGTGTCGGCGGTGCCGGGCACCACGTCGGAGGCCGCCGGCAGCAGCAGGACGTCGTCGAAGGTCAGCCCGAGCATCGCGATCTTGTGCGGGTCGTCACCACCGGTCGGCACCGAGTCCCCGGCCAGACCGCCAACCCGCACGTAGGGGCTTCCGACCAGGTCGGAACTGTCTTCGAGGCCGGACATGCCACGGGACATCGGCAAGGCCCTCCAAATGCATGCTTGGGTGGAAAGGCTCATCCTATCGGCTCTTGGACCCCGCCCGGCTCACGGCATCTGCGTGGCGCACCACCAGCTGGTGGCCGCGCGGCACGCCTCGGTAATTTCTGGCGTAATCCCTGCCCTGCTGCGTAGGCTGTGGGAGTGCGCGACCACCTTCCGCCGGGTTTGCCGCCCGATCCCTTTGCCGACGACCCGTTGGACCCGTCGGCGGCGCTGGAGGCCGTAGAGCCCGGTCAACCTCTCGATCAACAAGAGCGGATGGCCGTCGAGGCGGACCTGGCCGACCTGGCGGTGTATGAAGCACTGCTGGCGCACAAGGGGATTCGCGGACTCGTGGTGTGCTGCGACGAATGTCAGCAGGATCACTACCACGACTGGGACATGCTGCGTGCCAACCTGCTGCAACTGCTCATCGACGGCACCGTCCGCCCGCATGAGCCGGCGTACGACCCCGAACCGGACGCCTACGTCACGTGGGATTACTGCCGCGGTTATGCCGATGCCTCGCTCAACGAGGCGACGTCAGACGCCGACGGTTTCCG
Source organism: Mycobacterium sp. NGS29 (assembly GCF_059812965.1). Lineage (NCBI taxonomy): Bacteria > Bacillati > Actinomycetota > Actinomycetes > Mycobacteriales > Mycobacteriaceae > Mycobacterium > Mycobacterium sp. NGS29. Next base: position 457,963 of record NZ_JCALDR010000002.1, on the reverse strand, counting down.
CCGCCACCTCTAGGGTGTCGTCGGCGGGTCCGGAATTTCACTTGGTGTCGTTGAGTGCCGATGCCGATGCCGCGTTTTCGACGACGGCGTCGGGTTGTCGGTCGGTGACGGTGGCGTGCTGGTCACCGGAGCCGGCACAGTCGTCGTCGGCACAGTCGTCGTCGGCACGGTCGTCGTCGGCGCGGTTGTCGTCGGCACGGTCGCGGTCGGTGTGGACGACGGCACCGGCGCGGTCGTGGTGGGCTGTGGCGTCGTAGTCGGGATCGGCGTCGGCGAGTTGGCCGGCGGCGACGCGGGCCGGGAGGCCTTCGGGGCACGTTGTTCGACCTTGGTGTTGAGCTGGTCCAGCTCGGCCAACAATCCCTGCCTGCGGCTGCCGTCATTGACGCCGCGCAATGTGCTGCTGACTTCGGCCAGCTGGGTCTGCGCCTGGTCCCACTGGCCCTCGGCGATCATCTGTTCGGCCTTGGCCAGATCAGCCTTGGCGGACAGCGCGATCTGGTCATCGCTGACCCTGGGCTCGTTGAACATCATGGCGTGCAGCCCGTACAGCAGGTCGCCGGGTTTGGCGTCGGCGATTACCGCCCCGAACCCGCTGAGCGCCAATAGCGTTGCGGCCACCGAACCGACCGCGGCCAGTCCGCGCCGGCCCCCGCGGCGCTCCAGGATTCCGTGCCGCAGCGCCGCTTCGGCTTCGTCCTGGGAGACCAGCGCGCTGGCCGGCGGCCACCGCAGGTCATCGCGCCACTCGCCCAGCAATTCGACCAAGGCCTCGTCTTCGAGGCATTCGAAGTCCTCGACTCCCGCCTCGGTGCGGGCGGCCAAGGCGTCCAGCAGCAGGTCGGTCTGTGCCACCGCGTCCAGGGCGGGCCGGTCACCTCGGCTGAAGTCGGATCTGTAGTTACGCATAATCACCTGCCGCGACGATTTCGTCCTTCAACCGTTGAAGGGCGCGGTGCTGAGCCACCCGGACCGCTCCGGTGGTGCTGCCGACAGCAGCGGCCGTCTCTTCGGCGCTCAGCCCGACCACAACGCGCAGAATCAGGATTTCGCGTTGTTTGGCCGGAAGAATTTCCAGCAGTTCGTTCATCCGGGTGACCGAATCGGCTTCGATGGCCCGTTGTTCGGGACCGGCGTCATGGGAACGGCGTTCGGGTACCTCTTCGGCTGGATAGGCCAGATCGCGGCCCGCTGCGCGATGGGCGTCGGCGACCTTGTGGGCCGCGATGCCGTACAGGAAGGCCAGGAATGGGCGGCCTCGGTCTCGGTAGCGCGGTAGCGCCGTTATGGTGGCCAAGCACACCTCCTGAGCCACGTCGTCCGCCGACAACCCGCTCCGCTCGACGGTGCCGACCCGCGCGCGGCAGTATCGGACGACGATTGGACGGATGGTCTCCAGCACCTCCCGAAGCGCATTCCGGTCCCCGGCTGCGGCCTCTACGACCACGGCGTCGAGACGTTCCCCTTGCATTGTCATCGACGGTGGTTTCTCCAAAGTCACGGACGGGCTACATCCCGGGCTAACTCGCTGATCGACAATCACGGGCGGGCAGGAATGTCAGGCGTGACGCCAGGCCCCCCCGGCGCGTTGTACCTCACCTGCGCAAATATCCCGGATTTCGACGAGTTCAGACAGCCCCTGTTCTTCAACCGTGACGCTTCCGGTATCGATCAGCAAGCAAGCCAGCGCCCAGCGCAGCGGTACCAGGCCGAGGGGTTCGCTGGCCCGCAGCGCGGCCTCGGCGACGGTGCGGGCCGCCTCGACGTCGCCGGCGCTGCACAGCGCGGCCGCCAGGACCACGTCGCTCTTGATGCGGTGGCGTGCCGAGGCGCCCGTCATCTGCCCGGCTTTGACGACGGCGCTCTCGGCGCGAGCCACCGCCGTCTTGCCGTCGCCGGAGGCCATGGCAAGCTCTGCACCCACCCAGCCGCGGCGCACCGCGAGCCGGTCGGACGTGTGGGCCGCCATCTCGGCTCCCCGCAGCGCGGCGTCCGCACGGGATAGCAACGTCGCCGCCACACCGAAGCGGCCGACCCCCAATGCGTCGGCTGCCAGCCCGATCAAAGCGTCGGCGCGCGCCTCGGGGTCGTCACCGGCCAGAGCGACGGCGCGACCGTCCCAGCCGCGCGCCAGCGTGTGCCAACCCAATTGCCGCAGGAACGACCCCTGGGTGCTGTGCGCCAGCGAAGCCAGCGGTCCGCGTGTTACCCGGCGGCGCAGTAGCGCCAGGTCGGCGTAGGCGCTGCCGTACCGGCCCTGGCCGCCGGCGGCAACGGCACGCAGCCACAACTCGTGGGAGTTCGTCGCCGCCGGCAACGGCCAGGTGCCGGGCCGGTTGCCGAACGCCGCATCGGCCAGCGTCGCGGCAACGTCGGTCGCGGCAGAGGTCCCGCCTGTGGCACTGCCCGCAGTCCCGGCTGTTTCCATGGCGCAATTGTCACCAGTGCCCGACGACGACCCCCGACGGGGGGCGATGGCACCGGCGCAGCGCCGCCGAACTGCAACGAGTTTCAATCACCGTGATAGTTGCGCCGCGTGGGTAAAAAGTTTGTGCTCTGCGGGTTACCGGAATATTACTCAAACCCGGTTCTCTGCCAATTACGGGTCGGCCACGACGGCACGCTGAGCTGGGAAAATACGATACCGACCCGACCCGTTTAGCACATCTAGCCGTCGTCAATAGGTAGACAGATGAACGCGGAGTTAAATCTGCTTCTAAAGAGGCGTTTTTCGCCACATCCCGCGCCTATTGACGGAAATTCGATAGCCCACCTAGCGTCTACCCTGTTCGGTGTAGTCATCGGTGACGCCACTGCCAATTCAGTTGCACAACTCGCGCTATCCACGGGTCTGGCCCCGCTGAGACATGGGCCGTGCAGGAGGGAATCAGCAATGCCACAGCCGGAACAGCTACCCGGGCCCAACGCCGACATCTGGAACTGGCAACTGCAGGGATTGTGCCGCGGGGTCGACTCGTCGATGTTCTTCCACCCGGACGGCGAGCGGGGTCGCGCACGCATGCAGCGTGAGCAGCGCGCCAAGGAGATGTGCCGGCGTTGCCCGGTGATTGACGAGTGCCGCACCCACGCCCTGGACGTCGGCGAGCCCTACGGCGTGTGGGGTGGCCTCTCGGAGTCTGAGCGCGACATGCTGCTCAAGGGTTCGATCGGACGGGGACGCGGGATCCGCCGCACGGCCTGATCGCGGCCTATTCGCAGCAAGACGACGCAGGCCCGGGGTGCATTACGCCTCCGGGCCTGCGTTTTGCTCGCGGCCGGCCTGCAGCCGCTACCGCAGGTGCTCGCGGGCGCCCGCGTCAAAGTCCTTGAGCGCGGCAGACTTTCGCGCGAATGCCGCCAGTGCGGCAATCCCCGCCGCGGCAAGCGCTGCGACTCGCTTCACGCCGGCAGCCTATCGGGACCGGTCGGGGCTATCCGGTGGCGTCGGGGAGCTGGTACGCGAACGACTTCTGCTGACGTTGCTTCATCTTCTCCAGGCACTGGTGGTGCTTGCGGGCGTGATACGCCAGCGGGAAATAGGTGAGCCGGTCGGGCAGCACACGGTAGGCGGTGCGGATCGCGGTGTAACGCCGCGAGAGCTGGCGCTCCTCCTTCGCACTCCAGGTGACGCCGAGCTTCTCGCGCAGCCGAGGATCCAGCAACCCCACGATCGAGAGGTAGTTGAGCCGGATCGCAGGCAGCACCGACGCTCTTGCCAAGGGAGCCAACGCTTTCGGGAAGGCCGGCGGCAGGTCGACCTTGCCGGCCTGCAGATCGTGCATCAACTGCAGCGCCTGCGGCGTGCCCTGCAGCGTGTCGATCATCGCCTCGAAATAGTCGGTCATCTCCTGTTGCGTCTCGGGATAACCCCGCATCGGCACGTGCAGCAGGCGGGCCAGCCGGCGGTTGTCGCGCAGCAATTCCTGCTTCTGCGCGTCAGTGAATTCCCGGCCGATCAGCAGCCGGCCGGCCTGAGCATTGACGATGTAACCCGTGGCAATCACCCACTGGTAGGCCTCGGGGTTCAGCGCGCTGATCTGCTTACCGGTTGTCGCGCTCTTCATCGTGATCGGCTGGTGCATGGCGCGCACCCGGTCACCCTCGGCCCTGGCCTCGGTGCCGCCGTAGGTCCAGCGCAGCACCGAGTCGACGGAGCGAATCGCGCGTCCGCCCGGGTCACCGTGGAACGCAGCCGAGTATCGGCCGGTGATTTCGGCGATCACCGGATGCATGGCCTGCATCATGAACGCGGCGCCCTCGAGAATGAGGAACGTCCACCGCCCGGTGTGCTCGGCAGTCAGCGAGTCCGGCGGGACGAGCTCGATTTCCCCTGAATCTCCGGCATGCTGTTGGACGACCTGTTCCGTCACGGCAGTCATAAGTTCCCCCTTGTCAAGTCCCACAACAACGCTAATATGACCGTCAGGTCGCATTCAAGTCGCGTAAGGACTGCTCGTGAGCGCTACAAAGCCGAGTTCAGCGCGTCGCAAGGCGCCACAACAGCTGCGCTCCCGCGAGATGGTCGCAAAAATAGTGTCGGCCACGGCGTCGCTGCTGCGCGTCCACGCACCCGAACAGATCACCACCAATCTGATCGCCGACCAGGCCGGGGTCAGTAAGGGATCGATCTATCAGTACTTCGAGAACAAAGAACAGATAATCAACGCGGCGATCGAACAGCTGGTTGGCGAGCAGTCACCCGCGATCGAGGCCATGCTCCGGGCGATCACGCTCGATCAGCCGGAATCGGCAATGGAGTCCTCGATCGACATCCTGATCGACTTCACCATCGCCAACCGCCGGCTGATCCGCTACCTCGCCGAACGTCCCGATCACGTCCGCACCTTCGACAACGTTTCCGGGCTCAACGCCACGCTGCTCGCGATGTCCACGCTGCACATGAATCATTACCGCAGCCAATACCGGGACGAGTTGAGTCCGAGTGCGTTGGCCTGGCTTTTCTTCAACATGGCGGTTGCGACCACGCTGCGCTACATCGAGTCCGACGACCCGATCCGATTGGAGGAATTGCGGGCCGGATTGAAGTTCGCCTCCACCGGATTGCTGGTCGGCGGGCGGGATAAGACGATGAGCACCTGAGCCCGTCAAGAAAGGACCCTTCAATGCCGAACGTCCACGTCCGAATGCTGGCCGCGATCTCCGCCGCCGCGACCGTCCTGCTGCCGGGCGGGCTTGACGTCGCCCGTGCACACGCTGCCCCGCTGCCGGAATTCTGCGTGCCGCCCAGCGTCGTCGACAACGTGTGCACCGCCCGACTCGTGTCGGTCACGGCCGATGCCGGCAACGGAACCATCACCGGAACACCGGTCGGCGGCGGAGCGGTGATTACCTATGCGGGACAGGCGGATGCCTACCACAAGTCGGCGGGCTTCGGAGGTGCGCGACCGGCCGCCGTGCAGCAGTGGGACGATGCGATCGACAGGGTGGCGAACCTCAGCGTCGACCCCTCCGACCCCAACTGGTATGCCAACGCCAAGGCCAAGGCGTTCCTGCCCAGAACCCTGAACGATCTGGCCGGTCAGTTTCCGCCGAACACCTTGATGGTCCGGTTCGCCCCGGATGACGCCCAACCCGGCGCGTTCCACCTGTTGTTCATTCAGCCGACGCCGCGGTAGAGCCCGAAAATCCTGATGGTGGTTGATTTTCCCTTCACCGCGTGCGATCCGCGGTCGGTCAGTTCGGGCGGTCGCGAAGTCAGGGCCTCGGCGGTCTGACCGGTGAGAAGGATTGCGTCGCCGGTGATTTTAGTGAGTTGTTCGACGCGAGCTGCGACATTGACGGTGTCACCGATCAGGGTGAATTCAAGTTTTCCGCCACCTCCGATGGTGCCGGCGATGACCTCGCCGGTGTTGATCCCGATGCCGATCCGTAGCTCGGCGCCGAACCGGTCGCCGACGAGATCCTGGATCAGCACCGCGGCGGAAACCGCTGCATCGGCATGATCGGCAAGATCGTTGGGGGCGTTGAAGACTGCCAACGCACCGTCGCCGAGGAACTTGTTGACGTGCCCGCCGGCGTCGACCACGGCGGGTACGACCAGTTCGAACAGTGCATTGAGTCGAATGACGGTGTCCTCGGCGGTATTCGCGTCGGCGAACGAGGTGAAGTCGCGGATGTCGATGAACATCACCGTCACTTCGCGGCGCTCACCGGAGAAGACATCGTCGCCCTGCTCGAGCAGTCGCGCCGCAAGTGTGGGGTCTACGTAGGTGCCGAATGCACCCTGAAGTCGTTGACGCTCAGCCAATCCCGCTTGCATGTGGTTGAACGACGCTGCCAGCGTGCCAAGGTCGTCGTCTTGCACCACTGGCAACCGCCGGCTGAAGTCGCCGGCTGCAACACGTTTGGTGCCGTCGGCGAGTTCTCCGATGGGCCGCAGTGACGGAGCGAAAGCGGCGCCCACCGTCAACGGCACTCCGATGCCGAGCATCAACGCGCAACCGACCCCGACCCACAGCAGCGGCGGTTGGTGCGCTCCGTCGAATATGGCTGTCAGCATTGCGCTTTCGATCGCGAACGCCAGTGCCACGCCGAGCATGGATATCTGCGACCAGGTGGCGAAGGTCGGCCGGGAACGCGGCAGCGAGTCGCCGATGCCGGTGCCACCGATCAGGGCGACACGTACCGGTCGCATCACCGCCACTACCAGACTGTGCACGCCGATCAACTGGCACGGACCCTGAATGGTGGCGCCCACGATCGCATACTGAACCAGTCTGGACGGACTGGCACCGGCGACGGTTCCCACCGTCGCCGACATCGCTGCGGCCAGAATCGCATTGACGATCACCCACCGCAGTGGCGCTTTGCGGCCCCAGTCGTAGGTGGCCTGCAACGTTGCAGCGCGATCGATTTCGGATCCGGCGGCTTGGCGCTCGACATCCCGCCAGATGCCCCGGCCGGGTGGACCCAGCAGGCAGACCAGGATGAGCACGGCGATCACGGTGAGTCCGGCCGCTTCCAGGTACCGGGTGGACTTCTCGAAGGCCACGATGACAAAGGCCAGCAGCAGGTAGATCGGGAGAGCCAGCGCCACAACCAATCCGGCCAGCACCCATGAGTACCGTGCGCCGTGGCGGTCCCACGCCGCCTGCAGGATGCGGTCCATTGCGCGAGACTAGACGGCCCGGCGCGCACGAGAAAGACGCAAAAGCTCCCGCACGCTCAGCGTGTCGGGAGCTTTTGCGTCTGTTCGCGCTAGTGGTGGTGTCCGTGGCCGTGGCCGTGGCCGTGGCCGTCGTCGGCGGCCTCGGCCGGCTTCTCGACGACCGCGGTCTCGGTGGACAGCACCATCCGGGCCACCGAGGACGCGTTGAGTACCGCCGAGCGGGTCACCTTGACCGGGTCGACGATGCCGTCGGCCGCGAGATCGCCGTAGGTGCGGCTCGCGGCGTTCAGGCCCTGCCCGTTGGGCAGCTCGCTGACCTTGTTGACCGCGACCGCGCCATCGAGCCCGGCATTGGTGGCGATCCAGAACAGCGGGGCGGCCAGCGCCTGGGAGAACACGTCGACACCCAGTTTCTCGTCATCGCTGAGCTCGTCGCGCAGCGAGGAGAGCACGTGGCGGGCCTGGATCAGCGCCGAGCCACCGCCGGCGACGATGCCTTCTTCGACAGCGGCCTTGGCCGCGGCCACCGCGTCCTCGACGCTTTCCTTGCGCTCCTTCAGAGCCGTCTCGGTGGCTGCACCGACCTTGATCACCGCCACGCCGCCGGCCAGCTTGGCCAGCCGCTCCTGCAGCTTCTCCCGGTCCCAATCGGAGTCGCTGGCCTCGATCTCGGCCCGCAGGTGCTTGATACGGTTGGCGACCGCGTCCTTGGTTCCGCCGCCGTCGACGATGACGGTGTCGTCTTTGTTGACCACCACGCGCCGCGCGGTGCCCAGCACGTCGAGGCCGACCTCGCGCAGCAGCAGACCGGTGTCGGGGTTGACCACCTCGCCGCCGGTCACGATCGCCAGGTCCTGCAGGAAGGCCTTGCGACGGTCGCCGAAGTACGGCGCCTTGACCGCGACCGCCTTGAGCGTCTTGCGGATGGAGTTGACCACCAGTGTGGCCAGCGCCTCGCCCTCGACGTCCTCGGCGATGATCACCAGCGGCTTGCCCGCTTCGGCGACCTTCTCCAGCACCGGCAGCAGGTCGGGCAGCGAGCTGATCTTGTCCTGGTGCAACAGGATCAGCGGGTCGTCCAGCACGGCTTCCTGGGAGTCGAAGTCGGTGACGAAGTAGGCCGACAGGAAACCCTTGTCGAAGCCCACGCCCTCGGTGAACTCCAGCTCGGTGTTCAGCGTGGAGGATTCCTCGACGCTGACGACGCCGTCGGCGCCGACCTTGGTCATCGCCTCGCCGACCAACTCGCCGAGCTGCTCGTCGCGCGACGAGACGGTCGCCACCTGAGCGATGGCGTCCTTGCCGGACACCGGGGTGGCCGCGGCCAGCAACGCCTCGGAGACCGCGTCGGCGGCCTTGGAGATGCCCGACCCCAGCGCTATCGGGTTGGCACCGGCGGCAACCAGGCGCAGGCCGCCTTTGACCAGCGCCTGAGCCAGCACGGTCGCGGTGGTGGTGCCGTCGCCGGCGACGTCGTTGGTCTTGGTGGCCACCGACTTCACCAACTGGGCGCCCAGGTTTTCGAACGGGTCTTCCAGGTCAATCTCGCGGGCGACGGTGACGCCGTCGTTGGTCACCTGCGGCCCGCCGAAGGCTTTGGCCAGCACCACGTGGCGGCCGCCGGGGCCCAACGTGACCTTGACCGCGTCGGCGAGCTTGTTCACGCCCGCCTCCATGGCGCGACGCGCGGTCGCGTCGTACTCAATGATCTTGCTCATCAGGCTCCTTCCGCCCGGCGACGATGCGGGCCGCGAGGCCTGCTGAGGGAGCCGGGCAAGTCAAACTGCGTAACGCGTGCCGCCCCGGAAATCGCCCGTGCGAAACAGCACAGCGATCGCCGGGGCGGGACACGGTGTCTTACTTGGAAACGACAGCCAGCACGTCGCGTGCCGACAGGATGAGGTACTCCTCGCCGCCGTACTTGATCTCGGTGCCGCCGTACTTGCTGTAAATCACGGTGTCACCCTCGGAGACGTCGAGCGGGATCCGCTTTTCGCCGTCCTCGTCCCACCGGCCGGGGCCGACTGCGACGACGGTGCCCTCTTGGGGCTTCTCCTTGGCGGTGTCGGGAATGACCAGACCGGACGCGGTCGTGGTCTCGGCCTCGTTGGCCTGTACGAGAATCTTGTCCTCGAGTGGCTTGATGTTGACCTTCGCCACGATTGGAGCCTCCACTATTCGAATCGGGTCCGGGACTCGTCGCCCCGGCCAGAGTTGGCGGTCGGTCCGGGGGGTGCCCGAACCGTCCGAATTACCAGGTGAAACGGCCTTCGTCCGTTGTCCATGCGCCGTCGTCGCGGGTGCCGACACAAGGGCTGTCCGACTGCCGCCTAGCACTCTATACGCGAGAGTGCTAGCACTCAAGGGCACCCCGGTGCTTCTTGCCGATCGGCGTGTCCGCGCTGAGCGAACATCAGCCGACCTGACCCTGGACCACCGGCAACCCCGGGTCACTGGCTGCGTCCAGCGGCGAAGGCAACGCACCCGCGGCCACCAGATGCGCGGCGAAGGAGGCGATCATCGCCCCGTTGTCGGTACACAACCGTGGGCGCGGGATCCGCAGCGTCAGACCAGCGGCCGCGCAACGCCGGGTGGCCAGCTCGCGCAGCCGCGAGTTGGCCGCCACGCCCCCGGCGATCAGCAGCGTCGACACGCCCAGCTCGCCGGCCGCCCGCACCGCCTTACGGGTCAACACGTCGGCCACCGCTTCCTGAAATCCCGCGGCCACATCCGCGGCGACGAAGTCGGGAGTGCTCTCCACGTAGCGGGCGACGGCCGTCTTGAGACCAGAGAAGCTGAACGCATAGGGATCGTCACGCGGGCCGGTCATGCCGCGCGGAAACACCACCGCGGCCGGGTCCCCGGTGCGGGCCAACTCGTCGAGCGCCCGGCCGCCCGGATAACCCAGCCCCAGCAGCCGCGCCACTTTGTCGTAGGCCTCACCCGCGGCGTCGTCGACGGTGCTGCCCAACTCGACGATGGGTTCGCCGAGCGAACGCACGTGCAGCAGGTGGGTGTGCCCCCCGGACACCAGCAGGGCCACTGACTCGGGCAGCGGACCGTGCTCGTAGACATCAGCGGCCAGGTGCCCGCCCAGGTGGTTGACGGCGTAGAACGGCACCCCCCACGCGGCCGAATACGCTTTGGCCGCAGCAACTCCCACCAGCAGCGCACCCGCCAGCCCGGGACCGATGGTGGCCGCGACGATGTCGGGTTTGCGCACCCCCGCGGTGGCCAGTGCGCGGCGCATCGCCGGCCCGAGAGCTTCCAGATGCGCGCGGGATGCGATCTCGGGAACCACCCCGCCGAACCGCACGTGCTCGTCGACGCTGGAGGCGACCTCGTCGGCCAGCAGGTCCACCGTGCCGTCGGGGTGCAGTCGGGCGATCCCCACACCCGTTTCGTCGCAGGAGGTTTCGATGGCCAGAATGACTGTCACCGGGCGTCTCTCCGCATCGTGTAGGCATCGGCACCGCTGACCCGGTAGTAGCGCTTGCGCACGCCGATCTGGTGGAATCCCGCGCTGCGATACAACTCGAGCGCCGCCTCGTTGTCGGTGCGGACCTCCAGATAGACCACCCCGCCGTCGGCGTAGTCCAGCAGGTCGTCGAGCAACCTGCGCCCGATCCCGCGCCCCTGATAAGCCGGGTCCACGCCGATGGTGTGCACTTCGTACTCGAACGGGCGCACCCGGCCCAGCCGGGTGATCCCGGCATAGCCGACCAGCGTGTCGCCGCTGCGCGCGGCGACATAGTGGTTGGTCTTGCTGGCCAGTTCCCGCTCGAACGCGACGGCCGGCCATGGGTCGTCGCCGTCGAACAGCAGCGCCTCCAGTTCGGCACAGCGGCGGGCGTCGGCGCGGACCAACGGTCCCAGCACGATGTCGGCGATCATCCGCGGGCCGCCAACGGCTTGGCGTCGGGGCGGCGCAGGTACAGGGCCACCAGCGGCGCAGGTTCGGCGGACCAGTCGTCGACGGCGCGCGCCAGCCCGGCCGGCGACGGGTAGACGGGCTCGATCACCGGTAACCCGAACAGCGCCGCGTGCTCCGGTGAGCCGGCAACCGCACGCGCCGGGCCGGGCGCCACGTCAGCGGGCGCGGCGACGTCCGGTCCGTCGGTACGCACCCCGTCGCGGTACCGCGCCCAGTAGACCTCGCGCCGGCGGGCATCGGTGACCACCAGCGTCTCGCCCGTCGTCAACGTGCCGATCGCGTCCAGACTGCACACCCCGTGCACCGGGATGTCCAGCGCGTGGCCGTAGGCGGCGGCGGTGGCCATCCCGGCCCGCAACCCGGTGAACGGCCCGGGCCCGCAGCCCACCACCACCGCAGCCAGGTCCCCCATGGTCAGGCCCGTATCATTAAGTGCTGCAACGACATTGGGTGTCAGGCGTTCGGCGTGCGCGCGGGGGTCGACGGTAACCCGCTCGGCCAGCGTGACGAGGCCGTCCACGCGGACCACTCCGGCGGTGACCGCGGGGGTGGAGGTGTCCAGAGTCAGGACGATCATGTGCGGACCCACTCCCAGGTCGCGATCCGCACGTCGGAATGGGTGATGCGCTCCAGCCGGATGTCGAGGTGACGCTCGGCCAGCCGTTCCACCAGCCCCTCACCCCACTCCACCACCACGACGGCATCCTCGAGATCGGTGTCGAGGTCCAGTGAATCGAGCTCCGCGAGCAGGTCGGCACCCGGGGTGTCCAGCAGCCGGTAGACGTCCACGTGGATCATCGCCGGCTTGCCCGCCGTCCGCGCCGGGTGTACCCGCGCCAGCACGAAGGTCGGCGAGGTCACCGGACCGTCGACGTCCAGCACCTCGGCAATTCCCTTGGCCAGCACCGTTTTTCCAGCACCCAACGGCCCGGAGAGCACCACCACGTCACCGGCCCGCAGCGCTGCACCGAGCCGGGACCCCAGCGCCATGGTGTCTTCGGGCCGCTCCAAGGTGGCGGTGCCGGAAGAAGTCAAGCTGCCGCCTCGCGGTAGCTGCGGATGATGCGTCCCCGGATGCCGGTGACCACCTCGTAATGGATGGTGCCGACCAGGTCGGCCCAGTCCTGCGCGGTGGGCTCGCCGTCGGCGCCGGGTCCGAAGACGATCGCCTCGTCGCCTTCGGTGACATCGGGCCGGCCCGGGCCGAGGTCGACGACGAACTGGTCCATGCAGATCCGTCCCACCCCGGGCCGACGACGCCCGTTGATCGACACCTCCAGGCGATTGCCCAGCGACCGGATCACCCCGTCGGCGTAGCCGATCGGCAGCAGCGCGAGGTTGGTGTCACGCGGCGCTATCCAGGTGTGCCCGTAGGACACGCCCTCCCCCGCCTTGACCGACTTCACCAGCGCCACCGGGCATTTCACTGTCATCGCCGGGACCAGGCCCAGGTCGCCCAGCGCCGGCACCGGGCTCAGGCCGTACACCGCGATACCCGGTCGCACCAGGTCGAACGTCAGGTCGGGTCGGACCATAGTTGCCGACGAGTTCGACAGGTGCGCCACCTCGAAGTGCACCAGTTGCTCGCGGGCGTAGGCCAGCATGTCGCGGAACCGCTGCGCCTGCACGTCGTTGATCGCCTCATCGGGGGCGTCGGCGTACACCAGGTGCGACATCAGCCCCCGCGCCCGGATCTGCTCGTCGGCCACGGCCTGGCGCAACGCGGTCAGCAGCGCCGGATATTCGGCCGGGGCCACGCCGTTGCGGTTCAGTCCGGTGTCCACCTTGACGGTGACGGTGGCCGGCGTACCGGTGCGGCGCACCGCGTCGAGCAGTCCCGCGAATTGGGCCGCCGAGGACACCGCGATCTCCACGTCAGCGGCCAGCGCCGGCCCGAAATCGAGGCCGGGCGGATGCAGCCACGCCAGAATCGGTCCGGCGACGCCGTCGGCGCGCAGCGCCAGCGCCTCGTCGACGGTGGCGACGCCGAGTTCGGTGGCTCCGGCAGCCTGCGCGGCATACGCGACCCGGGTGGCGCCATGGCCATAACCGTCGGCTTTGACGACCGCCATGACCTGCGCATTACCCGCATGCTCGCGTAACACTGCCACGTTGTGCTGGATGGCACCCAGGTCGACGACGGCCTCGGCGAGGAGACCCGGCGTCAGGGAGGTCGGAGATGCGGCCACGGACGCCATTGTCCCAAACGTGCGATCCCTAGTGCGCGAAGTGCTCGGCCTCGTAGTGCCCGCCCGGCTTGAGCTTGTCCAGATTGCCCAGCGCGGTGACGGCGTCGTCGTGCAGGGAGCGTGCCAGGTCGGCGGACAGCCCCTCCCGTACCACGATGCGCAGCACGGACACGTTGGTGGCGTTGTCCGGCATCGTGTAGGCCGGCACCTGCCAGCCGAACGTGCGCAGCTCGTGCGAGACGTCGAACTCGGTGTAGCCGCGGTCCTTGGCCAACCGGAACGCGACGACCGGGATCGCCGTGCCGTCGGAGATCAGCTCGGCGTGTTCCCCGACCCGCAGCTGCTCGCCCAGCCAGCGGGCCGTCGCCGACAACGACTGCATGACTTTGGTGTATCCGTCGCGACCCAGCCGCAGGAAGTTGTAGTACTGGCCGACCACCTGATTGCCCGGCCGGGAGAAGTTCAGCGTGAACGTCGGCATGTCGCCGCCGAGATAATTCACCCGGAACACCAGGTCCTCGGGCAGGTGCTCGGCGCTGCGCCACACCACGAACCCGATGCCGGGATAGGTCAGGCCGTATTTGTGGCCGCTGACATTGATCGAGACCACTCTGGGCAGCCGGAAATCCCACTTCAGCTCGGGATGCAGGAAGGGCACCACGAAGCCGCCACTGGCGGCGTCCACGTGCACCGGCACGTCCACACCACCACCGGCGGCCAGCTTGTCCAGCGCCGCACAGATCTCCGCGACCGGCTCCAATTCCCCGGTGTAGGTGGTGCCCAGGATCGCGACCACCCCGATGGTGTCCTCGTCGACGGCGTCGATCACCTGCTCCGGGGTGATGACGTAGCGCCCCTCCTCCATCGGCAGATAACGCGGCTCGACGTCGAAGTAGCGACAGAACTTCTCCCACACCACCTGCACGTTGGAACCCATCACCAGGTTCGGGGTGCGCTTGCGCCAGTCCTTGCCGACCTTGGCCCGCCACCGCCATTTCAAGGCCAGCCCACCCAGCATCACCGCCTCGCTGGACCCGATGGTGGACACCCCGACCGCGCTGTTGGGGTCGTCATCGCGCAGGTTGTCGGCGTGGAACAGGTCGGCGACCATGCACACGCAACGTTGCTCGATGGCTGCCGTCGCCGGATATTCGTCCTTGTCGATCATGTTTTTGTCGAAGGTCTCGGCCATCAGCTTGCCGGCCTCGGGATCCATCCAGGTGGTGACGAAGGTGGCCAGGTTCAGCCGCGAGCTGCCGTCGAGCATCAGCTCGTCGTGGATGAAGCGGTAGGCGGCCTCGGGGTCCATCGACTCCTCGGGCAACCGCAGCGCCGGCACCGGCGCGGTGAACAGCCGGCCGGTGTAGGCCGGAGCGATCGAATGGGCGGGCACGGGCGGATGGGGCACGGCGGGACCTTTCGTCGGGTACTACAGGGAGGCCAGCGCGGCCCGGATGTGATGCAGAATTCGCGACGCCGACGTGGGTGCGTCACCCGGTCCCGGGTCGCCGGCCGACAGCGCCGCCGCCCGGGTGTGCACGAAAGCCCCGGCCGCGGCTGCCTCGGCCGGTGCCAATCCCGACGCCAGCAGCGCCCCGATGATCCCGGACAGCACGTCACCGGATCCGGCGGTGGCCGCCCAGGACTCCCCGGCCGGGTTCAGGTAAACCTGACCGCCGGGGTCCGCGATGACGGTGACGTTGCCTTTGAGCAGCACGGTGGCGCCGAACGCGTCGGCGAGTTTGCGCACCGCACCCACCCGGTCCTCGCCCGGGGGCGCCCCGGCCAACCGGGCGAACTCGCCGGCGTGTGGGGTCAGCACCGTCGGGGCTGTGCGGTTGGCCACCAGGTCGGGGTGGGCGGCCAGCATGGTCAGCCCGTCGGCGTCCACCAGCACCGGCAGGTCGGTATCGAGTGCGAACCACAACGCCCCGGCCGCCTCCGGTTCGGAGGTGCCCAGACCCGGCCCGACCACCCACGCCTGCACCCGTCCGGCGGCGGCCGGGGTGGAGGTGGCGATCACCTCCGGCCAGTGCGCGAGCACCTCGTGATTGGCGCTGCCGGCGTAACGGACCATGCCCGAGGTGGCGGCGACGGCCGCACCTGTGCAGAGCACGGCGGCACCCGGATAGGTGGCGGACCCGGCCATGATGCCGGTGACGCCTTGGCTGTACTTGTCGTCGCGGGCACCGGGAATGGGCCAGCGCGCAAGCACGTCGGTCGCTTCGAAACCCCGCACGTCGGTGTCGGGCAGGTCGAGTCCGATGTCGATCAGGGCGACGCGGCCGCAGTCGGCCAGCGCGTGCACCGGTTTGAGCCCGCCGAAGGTCACCGTGAGCGCGGCGTGCACGGCGGGTCCGGTGATCGCCCCGGTGGCCCCGTCGATGCCGCTGGGAATGTCGACGGCGACGACCGGGATCTGTGCGGCCTCGGCGAATACTCGCGCCGCATCCGGCCGCAACGCGCCCGAACCGGAGATGCCCACCACCCCGTCGATGACGAGATCGGTTGCAGCAGAAATATTTTCGACTATTTTGCCACCGGCTTTGCGGAACGCCGCCAGCCCCTTGCGGTGGGTACGTTCGGGCTTGAGCAGCACCGCTTCGGCGGCTGCGCCGCGTCGCCGCAGGAAGGTCGCCGCCCACAGCGCGTCGCCCCCGTTGTCGCCGGAGCCGACGATCGCGCAGACGCGGCGACCGGCCACCCCGCCGGTGCGGGCCGTCAGTTCCCGGCTGATTTCGGTGGCCAGCCCATACGCGGCGCGCTTCATCAGAGCACCGTCAGGCAGGCTGGCCAGCAAGGGCGCTTCGGCCGCGCGGATCGCGTCAGCCGAATAGTAGTGCCGCACGCACCAAGGTTACGTTCGCGGGCGATCCGGGGATGCCGGCACCTCTCGTGCGCCCTCATTCGCCGCCTGGCGTCGCCGGAAGAATTCCCTGACCTGGGCCGGATCCCACGGGGCGCGTTTGCGTTCGCGGGCCATCGCGTAGAACGCCAGTCCGACCAGCAGCGCCGCGAAGTGGCCGATGGCGGTGAAACTGAGCTCGATGCGGTCCATCAGCAGCACCGGGAACCCGAAGATGAGCAGCAGCACGCTTAGATAACCCCAGCGCCAAGGCCGCGCGATCCGGTAGGTCAGCACACCCATCACACCAACCAGGAAGTAACTGACGCCGATATCGTGCGCACGCACCGACCGCTGCGAGGCCTCGTTCAGCTGGATCGCCAGATAGAGCAGACCTTCGCTGATGTACGTGGCCACGATGTGGGCGGTCAATCCCACTGTGAGCCAACGTAATTGACCTAGCCAACGCTCGGCCGGTGCCAGGAACAGGGTGAACAGCAGCAGGTACGGTTCCAAGCTCCTGCCGTCGATCCAGAACAGACTGGAGAACAGCACGCCCAGCGGATCGGTGGCCAGGGCGTGGAGGTTGGTGTAGCGGTGCAGGAGTATGGAGTGCAGTTGGTGGCCGGTCAGCAGGTGTTGCACGATCGTGGTGACCGACAGCGCCATCAGCCAGCCGTAGGTCAGCGGCGCGCTGATCACGTAGTGCCACACCACGCGAACCAGTGCGCGCAGCCGCACCGAGGCCGACTTTGATGCCATGCCTCAACCTTAGTTACTGATCGAAGTCCGGCGCGGTGTGTCGCCACCAGCACGACACGTACAGCGTCATCGAGAACACCAGGATCACGATCACCCAGAGCACCACGGTGACGTCGACCCAGGCGCCGAAGGGGGGCGAGTCGGGCAGCGCGTTGCGCAGTGGTATCACCGCGAAAAGCATTGCGGCGAACCAGGTCGTCATCGGGGGTTGGAATTTTCGTCGGTCACGCGCGGTGGCGACCGACACGAACAGCGCGATGCCGGCCAGCGCGACCAGCACCCCCAGCAGGGCCACGGCCAGTGCCACGGTGCTCGGTGAGCGCTGCACCTGCACCCGGTACGGCGCGAACAGATCGCCGGTCCTGCCGCCCGGGACCTGCACCTGCCACCCGGGTAGACGATCGACGAAGCTCACCGACACCCGTTCCGGAATCTGCTCGGTGCCGCGGAACAGGTCGACCGAGATCGGACCCGAGTGGTAGCTGTCGAAAGGCCAGTCCGACACGTCGCCGTTGATGTTCAGCGACACCGGAACGACGCCGGGTTGCGTGCCTTTGGGCCAGGACCGCGTGGTGGGTGTGGCCGCCGACGTGACCGCGACGCTGAGATCCTCCTTCAGGTTGCCGGCGCGGTCCAGCAGCGCGGCTCCGGGCGCAACGGTCAGGTTGGCGGTCAACACGTTGCGGTAGGGCGCGATGCCTTCGACATCCATCGTCACCGTTGTCCCGTCGCCGGCCGGCGCTGCGCTGGTGACGGGATGCGGCGGTCCCATGCCGGTGACGGCATACAACGTCACCAGGCCGAGGTATGCGGCGACGAAGACCGCCACACCGGCGATGCCCCATCTCATCAGCAGCCGGCCCGGTTATTCGACGGTGACAGATTTCGCGAGATTGCGTGGCTTGTCCACGTCGTAGCCCCGCGCCTGGGCCACCGACGCCGCGAACACCTGCAGCGGGATCGTCGACAACAGTGGTTGCAAAAGCGTAGACACCGCGGGGATTTCGATCAGGTGGTCGGCGTAGGGCCGTACCGTCTCGTCGCCTTCCTCGGCGATCACGATGGTCACCGCTCCGCGGGCCTGGATCTCGCGGATGTTGGACAGCAGCTTGGCGTGCAGCGTGGCCGACCCTTTCGGTGACGGCATCACCACGATGACCGGTAGGTCGTCCTCGATCAACGCGATCGGGCCGTGCTTGAGCTCGCCGGCCGCGAAGCCCTCGGCGTGCATATAGGCCAGTTCCTTGAGCTTGAGTGCGCCTTCCAGCGCCACCGGGTAGCCGACGTGCCGGCCGAGGAACAACACCGTCGACGATTGCGCGAACCGGTGGGCCAGCGCGGAGACCGGCGCGGTGGCCGCGATCACCCGGGCCACCAGATTCGGCATCGCCTCGAGTTCGTGGTACTCGCGCTCGACCTCGTCCGGGTATTTGGTGCCCCGGGCCTGCGCCAGCGCCAGGCCGACCAGGTAGTTGGCGGTGACCTGCGCCAGGAAGGTCTTGGTGGAGGCGACGCCGATCTCCGGGCCGGCGCGGGTGTAGAGCACCGCGTCGCATTCCCGCGGGATCTGCGAGCCGTTGGTGTTGCAGACCGCCAGCACCTTGGCCTTCTGCTCCTTGGCGTGGCGGACGGCTTCCAGCGTGTCGGCGGTCTCACCGGACTGCGAGATCGCCACCACCAGCGTGCTGCGGTCCAGCACCGGGTCCCGGTACCGGAACTCGCTGGCCAGTTCCACCTCCACCGGCAACCTGGTCCAGTGCTCGATCGCATATTTCGCGAGCAGACCGGAGTGATAGGCGGTGCCGCAGGCGACCACGAACACCTTGTCGACCTCGCGCAGCTCCTGGTCGGACAGGCGCTGCTCGTCCAGCACGATCCGGTTGTCCACGAAATGCCCGAGCAGGGTGTCGGCTACCGCGGTGGGCTGCTCGGCGATCTCCTTGAGCATGAAGTACTCGTAGCCACCCTTTTCAGCGGCGGCCAGGTCCCAGTCGATGTGAAACTCGCGGGCGTTGGCGGTGTCGTCGTGACCGTAGAAGTCGAGGATCTGGTAGCCGTTCGTGGTGATCACCACGGCCTGGTCCTGACCCAGCTCGACGGCCTGGCGGGTGTGTTCGATGAATGCCGCCACATCCGATCCCACGAACATCTCGCCGTCGCCGATCCCGACCACCAGTGGGGTGGAGCGGCGGGCCGCCACGATGGTTCCGGGGTCGTCGGCGTTGGCGAACACCAGGGTGAAGTGGCCTTCGAGCCGGCGCAGCACCGACAGCACCGACGCGACGAAATCGCCGGCGGTCTCGCCGTGGTGAAAGGCGCGGGCCACCAGGTGCACCGCGACCTCGCTGTCGGTGTCGCTGGCGAATTCGACCCCGGCGGTTTCCAGTTCCTGGCGCAGTGAGGCGAAGTTCTCGATGATGCCGTTATGCACGACGGCGATGCGGCCGGCGGCGTCCCGGTGCGGGTGCGCGTTGCGGTCGGTGGGGCGGCCGTGGGTGGCCCACCGGGTGTGGCCCAGGCCGGCGGTGCCGCCCAGCTCGTCCGGTGCCATCCCGGCGATGGCGGCTTCCAGATTGGCCAGCTGACCAGCACGCCGGCGAACGGTGAGCTGGCCCTTGCCGTCGACCAGCGCGATGCCCGAAGAGTCGTACCCGCGGTACTCCATCCGGCGCAGTGCATTCATCACGACGTCGCAGGCAGGACCCTGCCCGACGTAACCGACGATTCCGCACATTCTGAACAGGGTAGTGCAGAGCCGCCCACCGGGCCGTCAGCGCTGGCCTGACCTGCGCCGATCTCACCGCAGAATTAACGCCCGGACTTCCCCGCCCAGCCCAGTGGACCAATCCGCCGACGCACGGCTAACGTCGACGGGTGGCCCGCACCCGCAAGCTATTCGCCGCTCTCAGCCGCCGTGGTCCGCACCGCGTATTGCGCGGTGACCTGGCTTTTGCCGGGCTGCCCGGGGTGGTCTACACCCCGGAGATCGGGTTGAACCTGGCCGGCATCGCCTTCGGCCACGACTGGCTCACCGGCAGCGCCAACTATTCGGGTCTGCTGGAACATCTGGCGTCGTGGGGCATCGTGTGCGGCGCGCCGGACACCCAGCGCGGCCTGGTGCCGTCGGTGATGAACTTGGCGTTCGACCTCGGTGTCGCGCTCGACATCATCTCCGGGGTGCGGTTGGGGCCGGGCAAGATCAGTGTCCACCCGACCAAGCTCGGTCTGGTAGGGCACGGTCTCGGGGCATCGGCCGCGGTGTTCGCCGCGGCCGGCCTGCCCACCAAGCCCGCCGCGGTGGCGGCGCTGTTCCCCACGGTGACCGCGCCTGCCGCCGAGCAGCCGGCGGCCGGTCTGGACGTGCCGGGTCTGATCCTGGCCGCCGCGGACGACCCCACAACTCTGAATTCCAACGCTCTGGCGTTGTCCCAGGCGTGGGACGCTGCCACGCTACGCATCGTCAGCAAGTCCGACCCCGGCGGCGTGGTCGAGGGTCGGCGGCTGGCAAAGGCCGTCGGACTGCCCGGCTCGGATCGCAAGACCCAGCGCACAGTGCGGGCGCTGCTGACCGGCTACCTGTTGCACACGCTGACCGGCGACAAGACCTATCGCGACTTCGCCGACCCCGAGGTGCAGCTGCCCAAGACTCAGGAATTGGACCCCGAATCGCTGGACATCACGTCCGAGGACAAGATCGCCGCACTATTGAAATGAGCACTATGCCAACTCCACATGACCTTTACCAGCGGTGGATCGGCGAGTTGTGGGCCGGCCAACCGGTAGCTGCCGACATCGTCTCCGACGACTTCGTGGGCCACTGGCCGGACCGGGAGATCCACGGACCGGCGGAGCTCGAAGCGATCGTCGGCGAGACCCGAAACATGTTGGCCGACTTGGCCTTCACCATCGAATTGGGTCCGCTGCGCGACGGGGATTTCGTGGCCGGCCGTTGGGTAGGCAGGGGCAGCGGGCCCGACGGTCCCGTCACGTTCACCGGCAACGACATCCTCAGACTCGCACCCGACGGGCAACGGTTCGAAGAGTACTGGACGGGTACGTCGGGCTGATGCGGATCGGCGTCGCCCTGGACTACAGCGGCGGTTTCCGCGACGGCGTGGACCGGGTGGTCGCCCTGGAGAAGGCCGGCATCGACATCGCGATGGTGGCCGAAGCGTACGCGTTCGACGCGATCAGTCAGCTGGGATATCTGGCGGCCAAAACCGAAACCGTCGAACTCGCCTCGGGCGTGCTTCCCATCTTCATCCGCACGCCCACCCTGTTGGCGATGACCGCCGCCGGACTGGACTATGTGTCCGACGGCCGATTCCACCTCGGCATCGGCACCTCCGGTCCGCAGGTGATCGAGGGATTCCACGGCGTCGAGTTCGACTCCCCGCTGGGCCGCACCCGCGAGGTAGTTGAGATCTGCCGGCAGGTGTGGCGCCGGGAGCGGGTGCAGCACGCCGGCAGGCACTACCAGATCCCGCTGCCGGCAGATCGCGGAACGGGGCTGGGAAAAGCCCTGCACTTGATCAATCATCCAGTGCGGGAACGTATTCCGATATCCATTGCGGCTCTGGGACCGAAAAACGTGGAGCTCACCGCGGAGATCGCCGACGGCTGGCAGCCGGTATTCTTCTATCCGGAACGGGCCGCCGAAGTGTGGGACGCTTCGCTGGCGGCCGGCAACGCCAAACGCGATCCGGCGTTGGGCCCGCTGGATGTCATGGTCAGCACGTCGCTAGCGATCGGCGACGACGTCGACGACCGGCTGGCGTGGACCAAACCGCAGCTGGCTCTGTACATCGGCGGCATGGGTGCCAAGGGCCGCAACTTCTACCACAACCTGGCCACCCGGTACGGGTTCGGCGAGGTCGCCGACCGCATCCAGGAGTTGTACCTGGCCGGCCGCAAGCGTGCGGCGATCGACGCGGTGCCCGACGAGTTGGTCCGCGGGATCTCGCTGATCGGCCCGCGGGGATTCATCGCCGAGCGGTTGGCCGCCTTCGCTGCCGCCGGCGCGACCACGCTGCTGGTCCGACCGGTGACCGCGGATCCCGGTGAAGCGCTGCGCTATGTCGAAGAGCTGCTACAACTGCGTCCCTCCTGACTCGCTACTGCCCGGCCTGCGGCAGTTCGTTGGCGGCGATCTCGCAGGGCGTGGATCCGGACGTCGGCGCCTTCGGCGGTGGAGCGTTGGGGGGTGAATGTGCCGGGGCGGGTTCGGCTGTTGGTAGCGGCTGGCTGGGTTGTGCCATCGGGGCAGGTTCGCCGACCGGCGGGTTGGCCGTCGCCTCCCCGAGGGTCTGCTTGCCGGGTTCCGGCGCCTCTGGGGCGTCGGTCTTGTCCTTGGTGTGCTTGTGGTCGGCGTCGCTGCCGGAATGGTCCTCCTCGTCGTCGAACCTGTGCTCTGGACCTGGCGGCTCACCCCCCAGCAGGCCGCCCATCTCCTGAATGATCCGGCTGGCGAGCCCGCCGAGTCTGCCCAGGCCGGCATCCCCGCCGAGTCCGCCGCCGCTTCCCAGACCCGCACCGCCCACACCCAGCGGCGGGATCGAATCTGGTTGTGCTGGAATAGGATTCGGCGGTGATGCCGACTGCGTTGGCGCGCTTGCCGGTGCCGCGTACCCAGACCCCCGGGCCGGCTCGACACTCGCGGGCGCCGTCAGGACGCTTGCCGGCTGCGCGCTGTGGGCGACCGGCCGCTGCGGCCGCGACGGCGGACTCGACGACGGCCCGAAATCGCCCGGAACCTCGAAATGTGCCGGCATCGCGGTGGCCAACCGGTCGGTGACCAGATCGAAGCATGCCGTTACCGCCGCCCGCGTCGACCGCATCGCCGCGACCCAGTCGTTGCCGATCACGGTGTCCACGTACGGCACGACCTGTTGGGTGATCACCTGCTGTGCGGCCGACTCACCGCCCGTGACCGCAGCGGCCGCCGCCAGCCAGGCGGGCCGCTGCGCCAGTGTGCGGTCGTCGATCGCGACGGCGGTGGCGACCTTCGCATCGACCAGTTGCCAGAGGTTGTCGCGCAACGACTCACAACGCTGGGCCGCTGCTCGGATCTCGGTTATCAGCGCGCCGGCGGTGTCGCAATGACGCTGCATGAACGCGACCGCCGCGTCGGCTCCCGGCCCCGTCCACGCTGTCGCCAGGGCGGTCACTTGGGCGCGCTGCTCGCGCAGGGCCTCGGTGAGCATCGCGTCCGCCGCCCGCAGCCGCGCACAGTCGGCATCCAGCGCGTGCAGGTCGAGTCCGTCTTCGCTGTCGTACCAGTCGTGGATCTGAGTGGGGTGGGCGGTCAGCTCCGGATGCCGGTAGCCGACAACCTGGCTGGCGCGCACATAGGTCTGGGTGTGTTCGACGGCCGACCGTCCTTCGGCAAGGCGCCCGGCGACATCGAGCCGATCGGCCACAGTCAGGCGATCCGGGCCGCGGCGTACCGATCGGCGTCGAGGTAGCGCTCAGCACCCGAGCGCAGCGCGACGGCTATCTCCGTCGTTGCCCGCGACCACTGCGCAAGCTCCACGACCAGACGGTCCAGCGCAGCGCGCAACGCCTCGCCGCGGGCCGGGTGGGCTCTGCCGGCGCACGCACCTCCGAATATCAACCGGGACAGATGATTTGCCGCCGCATTATCGATCAGTTCAGCCGCGGCAGTGATCCGCTCGGCGATCTGGCACATCTCAGCGCTATCGAGTCTCATACTTACTTCGACGCCGCGGCGAGCGGCGCGGTTCCAGCAAAGTTTCAGCGGGCAGCGCTGACCGCGTCGGCCACCGTCGCGGCCAACCGCTGAGCGATCTCCTCATCGGCCGCCTCCACCATCACCCGGATCAGCGGCTCGGTTCCCGACGGACGCAACAGGATTCGCCCGGTGTCGCCGAGTTCGGCCTCGGCCTGCCGGACCGCTGTCTGTACCGTCGGTGCAGCCGCGGCGGTGGCCTTATCGGCGACCTCGACGTTGATCAGCACCTGCGGCAACGTCTGCATCGCCGACGCCAGGGCGGCCAGCGACGAGCCGGTCTGCACCATGCGCGTCATCAATCGCAGCCCGGTGACGATACCGTCGCCGGTGGAGCCCAGTGCCGGCATCACGATGTGGCCGGACTGCTCGCCGCCCAAGCTGTAATCGCCGGCCCGCAACTCTTCCAGGACGTAGCGGTCACCGACGCCGGTGGTGCGTACCGTCACCCCGGCCGCGCGCATCGCCAGGTGCAGCCCGAGGTTGCTCATCACCGTGGCCACCAAGGTGTCGGAGACCAACTCGCCGGCTTCTTTCATGGCCAGTGCCAGCACCACCATGATGGTGTCGCCGTCGACGAGATCACCGTTGGCGTCGACGGCCAGGCAGCGGTCGGCGTCACCGTCGTGGGCCAGGCCGAGGTCGGCGCGGTGTGCGGTGACAGCGGCGCGCAGCGATTCCAGGTGGGTGGACCCGCAGCCGTCGTTGATGTTCAGTCCGTTGGGGTCGGCATTGATCGCGATGACGCGGGCACCGGCCGCACGATAGGCGCTGGGCGCCGCGGCGGAGGCCGCGCCGTGCGCGCAGTCGACCACGACGGTCAGCCCGTCGAGCCGGCTGGTGCTGGCCTTGCCGACGTGGCGGAGGTAGCGGTCCACGGCATCCTGGGCGTCGACGACGCGCCCGATCCCCGCACCGACGGGACGCAGCCCGGGTCCCGCGGCGACCAGGTTCTCGATCCGGTCTTCGGTCTCGTCGTCGAGCTTGTGGCCGCCTGGGCCGAAGATCTTGATGCCGTTGTCGGGCATCGGGTTGTGCGACGCCGAGATCATCACCCCGAAGTCGGCGTCGTAGGCGCCGGTCAGATAGGCCACCGCGGGGGTGGGGAGCACGCCGACGCGCAACGCGTCGACGCCCTCGCTGGTCAGGCCGGCGATGACGGCGGCTTCCAGCATTTCACCACTGGCCCTCGGGTCGCGCCCGATCACGGCTACCCGCCTGCCGGGGCCCGATGCGCTCGCCAGATGCCGCGCGGCGGCGGCGCCCAGCGCCAGTGCCAGTTCGGCGGTCAACTCGCGATTCGCGACTCCGCGGACGCCGTCAGTGCCGAATAGTCGACCCATGCGGTCAAACCTCTCACAGTTGGCTCACCAGTGGTGAGCATGCACTCAATCACTGTTGGCTGCGAGCGGGTGTCGTATGTGGGCGACACGCCGAGCGACACCCGCTCGCAGCCCAAAAAGTGATCGTCGATCAGCGCTTGCTGTACTGAGGCGCCTTGCGGGCCTTCTTCAGTCCGTACTTCTTGCGTTCGGTGGCACGGGGGTCACGGGTGAGGAAGCCGGCCTTCTTCAGGGACGGACGATCCTCCGGCGTGGCGATGATCAACGCGCGGGCAATGCCCAACCGCAGCGCGCCGGCCTGACCCGACGGGCCGCCGCCGTGCAGCAGTGCGTAGATGTCGTAGTTGTCCACCCGGTCCACGGTCACCAGCGGGGCCTTGATCAGCTGCTGGTGCACCTTGTTGGGGAAATAGTCCTCCAAGCTGCGGCCGTTGAGGTCGAACTTGCCGGTGCCAGGGACCAGGCGCACCCGCACCACAGCCTCCTTGCGGCGGCCGACGGTCTGGATCGGGCGTTCGAACACGAACGATTCGCCGGTGGCCGAACCCTCGACCGCGGCGTCGACCACCTCGGTGGTCTCGAAACTGGTTTCGGTCACTGCGCCACCTGCTTGATCTCGTACGGAACGGGCTGCTGAGCGGTGTGCGGGTGCTCCGGGCCCGCGTAGACGCGCAGCTTCTTCTGCACCTGGCGGCTGAGCTTGTTCTTCGGCAGCATGCCGACGATCGCTTTCTCCACCACGCGGTCGGGGTGCTTCTGCAACAGCTCGCCGATGCTCCGCTTGCGCAGACCACCGGGGTAACCCGAGTGGCTGTAGGCCATCTTGCTCTGCAGTTTGTCGCCACTGATGGCGACCTTGTCTGCGTTGATGACGATGACGAAGTCACCACCATCGACGTTGGGCGCGAACGTCGGCTTGTGCTTGCCACGCAGCAGATTGGCTGCTGCGACAGCAAGGCGGCCAAGCACTACGTCCGTGGCGTCGATGACGTACCACGACCTGGTGGTGTCACCTGCCTTGGGCGCATAGGTAGGCACAGCGCTTACTCCTGTTTCTCTGCGAGCCTGAGCTCGGGTTGGATCCCGGTGTGACCGGGGGCCGGTCCGGCGTGTGCGGGGATATGGTCTCGGCGACCGACGTAGACCCGAGAAATCCCTGGAGGCCCAGTACCCGGAGGCACCCGCACGCCAACGGTGCAGCTTACCGATGCGCATCCCCGCAGGTCAAAAGCGGCCCCAGCGGCCGGCTGCCCGACGGTCCGCGTGGGCCACGTCGTCGGCCCCCGCCCGGACCGCATTTCCCAACTCGACCAGTATCTGGTTCAACGCGGTGACCGCTTGGTGCCACCGGAGTTGCTCGGCCTGGTAGGCGGCGGCCGCCTCCCGCGTCCACAACTGTTGCAGGGGCGCGATCTGCGACCTCAACTCGTCGAGTGCGGCATTGAGCCGCACCGAGGTGGTGTGGATCTCCTGCCGGACCGAGTGTTCGATGGCGGCGAAGTTGTACGACAGCACCGAGTCCATGGTCGGCCTCCCCCGATCACAGATTTCCGCCGGCCGCGCCGATATGGCGGGCATGGTCGAGGCCGGCTTCGCGCAGGGTAGCTTCGCTGTTCCGGATGGTCTCGGCGATCTCGTGCAACACGTGATACAGCCGCATCGACTCGGCGTTCCAGCGGTCCACGACGTCTTTGAACCGTGCGGCGGCGAGCCCGCCCCACAGCGTCGGTGGCACGCTGCTCACCCGGCCGATGAAGGCGTGCAGCATCGACCGGATCTCTTCGTTGCGCGCGTCCGTGGTGGCGGCGACCGAGTGCATCAGGTCGAAATCGGTGTGCAGGGTGTCGGCACCCGTCGGTGTGCTCATCGTCTCTCCTTTCGCTATCTAGTTCGACTGCGGCCGAGCCCTTTCGGTTCCCGGTATTTATTCGACCGCGTGCGCCGACCGCACGGCCTGCTCGCACGCATCGCGCACCGCGTCGGGGTCCCGCGCCCGGCTCTGACACCCGACGCTGATGCGGACCGATCCGTCGAGCAGCACCGTCCACCGCACGTCATGAGCGGCCCGCACCTCGCGGTAGGTCACCGCCGGGCGACCGGCGGTGCTACCGGCCGGGTTGAAGTCGACGAACACGCCGGCCGGTTCGGCGTCGATCGCGCGGCGCAGTGTCTCGGCGGCACCGCTGAGTGTCTCGCCGGGCGTCGGTGACTGGGTGACGTGCAACGCCACCTCCGGATCCGTCGGCGAGGTGATCTGTACCCGCGCCGAGCCGGGACCGGAGACCACCCGCTGCGTAGCCCAGTCGGCGGGCACCGTCAGCGCGACCCGGCCTTCGAGCAGTACCGTCGTCGGCGCCGGCCGCGCCAGGGGTACCCCGCCCGGCCTCGGGACGGCCAGCGCCGGGACGGCCAGCCCGGTCACAGCGACCGCCGCCGCCGCGAGCCGAGTCGCCGACGACCCCCGCCGGGCCACCACCGCCGTCGGGGGCGGCTCCGCCGGCACGGACGCAGCGGCCCGGGCGAGCTTGGCGAGCCGCGCATCGTCGATCACCAGGACCGTCCGCTCGCCGCCGGGCACCGCCTCGGCGAGCAGCGTTGCGAGTTGCGCCGTTCCGTCGGCCCCGCCGGCGGCATCGATGACAACGGGCGCCGTGCCCGTTGCCACCACGGCCTCGACGACCTTCCCGACTGTCTGCTGCGGTGTCGCCCGGCGTGCCACCGCAACAGCCTGGGTACCCAGCACGGCCACCAACCGGCCGGTGATCTCCACCGATACCGGATGAGTCGGCTGGTCACCGGTTGCCGTCGCGAGCAACCACGACCGCGGCCGCAGCGTGACCGCACCGTTCAACTCCTTTGTGGCACTGGTGATCACACCAATGCGCGCCGCCGACCACCACGACGGATGCACCACGATCACACCGTCGTCATGCCCTGCGGCCAACGTGCGCAGCGCCTCGCTCCACAGCACCTCGACGGCCACCGGCTGCTCGTCTACCAGCGTCACCGCGTCGTCTACCGCCTCGACCGCGGCCACCCACGACTCGCTGGGTTGGGCTGCGCCACAGCATAATCGGCGGATGACGGTCGGTCCGGCTTCGATGACGGCGCGATGTGCGGTCACGGGGGCGGACTCCAGGCAACCTGCACCATCTGCTCGACACCGGGACGGGTGATCAGCCTGCCACGTCCCGGGGGCAGCGGCACCGGCGGGCCTGACCCGAGTAGTGGTCCCTCCTCCGGTTGGCCGCTCATCAGCATCCCGAGGCACCCGAGGTCGCGCAGGCCGGCGAGCAGCGGATCGAATAGGGCGCGCGCCGCGCCCCCGCTGCGTCTGGCCACGATGACATGCAATCCGAGATCCGTTGCATAGGGCAGATATTCGAGCAGCGCCGACAACGAACCCGCGGCTAGGTCGTAGTCGTCGACGACGAGATAGATGTCGGGCCCCGTCCACCACGCCCTGGCCCGCAGTTGCGCCTCGGTGACATCGGCGCCGGGAAGCCGGTCGCGCAGGGTGGCGACCAGTTCCGGCAACATCGAACCCAGTGCAGCCGGTGACATGGCGTACCCGCCACGGTGTTCGGAATCGATCAGGCCGAGCAGGGTTCGCCGGAAGTCGACGATGAACAGTCGCGCCTGGGCGGCGGTGTTGGTTCGGACGATTTCGCGGCACAGCACCCGTAGTGCCGCGGTCTTGCCGCAGCCGTTGTCCCCCAGTATCAGCAGGTGCCGATTGGTGTCGAAATTGATTGTCAGCGGCTGTAATCGGTGCTCTTCGATCCCCAGCACCGCATTCTCGTCCGAGGCGGCGATGACGGTGGGATAGTCCACCAGGTCGGGCAGCAACGGTATCGGGGGTGCAACCGCGGCGCCACGGCGCAACCCGACGCCGTCCGGCAGCGCGATCAGCATGTGCTTGCCGTCCCGGGACAGCCCGCGGCCGGGGCGGTCGGGCGGCACGTGGCGTGCCTGTCCGCGGTCGATTTCGGAGTCTGCGGGATCGCCGAGCCGAAGTTCGATGCGGGTGCCGATCTGATCCTTCAACGCCGGCCGTAGGTCCGCCCACCGCGACGTCGACAACACCACGTGCACACCGAACGAGAGCCCTTGGCCTGCAATGGCGGTGACCTTCTCGTCGATCCCCTCGAACTGCCTGCACAGCGTGGCCCAGCCGTCGATGACCAGAAAGATCTCCGCGTTGGTCGGCCGCACATTGCCGCGCGCACCGCAGGGTGCCTCCCGGGCCCGCACCGCCGACTCCATTTCAGCAACCATGCGCCAAACCAGCTGCGGTGCGGCGCGATCGGCCAGATCGCCCACATGTGGCAGGTCGCCCACCGCGGACAGCGTGCCGCCGCCAAAGTCCATGCAGTAGAACTGCACCTGCTCAGGTTCGTGGGTGGCGGCCAGCGCGGTGATCAAAGTGCGCAGCGCCGTGGACTTGCCCGCGCGAGGCGCACCGACAACAGCGACGTTGCCCGCGGCGCCGGACAGATCGACCAAGAGCGGGGTGCGGCACTGCTGGTACGGGCGGTCGACGACACCGAGGGGCACGGTGAGCCGCGTACCGGCGTGCGCGTCGAGTAACGCGCTCAGGGGTGGCGCCACGCTCAGCGGCGGCAACCACACCTGATGCGCGGGCGGGCCGTGCCCGGCCAACCGGTCCAAGACGGAGTGCAGCACCGAGGGCTGCGGCGCCGCGACGGACGGTGCCCCGGCGCCGACCGGTTCGGCAGTGAACCGGCGCACTTCAGCCTGCGCCTCAACCGGTTCGGCCCTCAGCAGCCCGGACACATATGCCGCCCGGAAGCGGACCGGCTCCGCACTGCCCGCCCGCAGGAACCCCACGCCGGGGGTGGCGGGCAGCTCGTAGGCGTCGAGGGTCCCCAGCACGGCCCGTGATTCACTGGCCGACAGCGTCTTGAGGCAGATCCGGTAGGAGAGATGTGCGTCGAGGCCGCGCAGCCGACCCTCGTCGAGCCGCTGACTGGCCAGCAGCAGGTGCATTCCCAGGGAGCGGCCGAGTCGGCCGATCGCGACGAAGGTGTCGGCGAAATCCGGGTGTTGGCTGAGCAGTTCGGAGAACTCGTCGACGATGATGAACAGGGCAGGCAACGGCACCGAGCTGGGCGCCTGGTTGTAGGCCGTGATGCTCGCGGCTCCCGCCATGCGCAACAGCTGTTGGCGGCGGTTCATCTCCCCCGCCAGCGCATCACGCATCCGGGCCACCAGCGGCGCTTCGTCGGCCAGATTGGTGACCACCGCAGCCACCTGGGGCGAGCCGGCGAAGTCGAGAAATGCTGCCCCACCTTTGAAGTCGATGAGGAGCAGGTTGAGCACGTCAGGTGGGTTGCAGGCCATCATGCCCAACGCGACAGTGCGCAACAGTTCGGACTTGCCCGATCCGGTGGCCCCGACACAGAGACCGTGTGGGCCGATTCCGCCTTCGGCGGCCTCGTTGATGTCCAGCTGCACGGGCTGTCCGCCAGCCGTGGCGCCGATCGGGACGCGCAGGTGCCGACGCTGAACGCCATTGCGCCACCTCAGTTTCGGTTCGGCACAACGTAGGTTGTCGATGCCGAGCAGGCTCGCCCAGTCATCGTCACCGCGCGGTACCGAGTTCCCGTAGGCGGCCAGCCGGCGAGCACATGCCAGGGCATCGCCGGCGTCGAGTCGGTCCGGCGCAGGTGGCGCCTCGGCCTGATCGCCATGCCGCACCGTCAGCGATGTCGCCTCAGCCCCCACCACGAGAAGGATGACCCCGGGGATCGAAGAGGCTGGCTCGGCGCTATCGACAACCAGAACGGCCCGGATGCCGACCGCAGCCAGGACAGGTCCGGCCTCACCCACTGTCGCAAACGTCAACTGCTCAGCGCCGGCTGGACGTCGATTGTGCGGCAACCATTTCAACCAGTCCCAGTTGATCGGATTCCGGTCACAAGCCACTGCGATCAGCAACTGGCCGGGCGGCTGCGCCACCGCCAGCCGGCAGACGATTGCCCGGATCAGGTCCCGCACCTCGCCGGGGTCACCGTCGATCGTCACTTTCCCGTTCAGCGCTATCACGACGGGCGCTTCCAGTGTTGAGTGAGCACCCAGAAACCGTTGTCGCGCAGCGTCGCTGACCGGATCGCAGGCGGCGGGGGCGGGCACGGCCACCAGCCGGGTCGCCAGCGGCACCTGACCGATGCCAATTCGCACGTGGCAGAGTTCCGGCTGCACTGGTACCCACATGCGCGGGCCGCCGACCAGTGTCCACAGTGTGTCCGGGTCGGGGTGCGCGGAAATCAGTGCGCGGTGTTGTGCTGCAGCGGTGTGGGTGACCGTGTCACGTAGTTCGCCCAGATAGCTGAAGTACCAATCACGCTCGGCATTGAGCGCAGCGCCGCGCCGGCGGCTGCGGCCGGTGAGTGCGGTCGCCAGAAGCGAGACCGACATCATCGCCGGGAACGCGATGAAGGTGGGATTGCGTACCGTCGGCGTCCCGGTGAGGAATCCCGCGCCGGTGACACCCAGCATCGCTATCGCCATGACAATCGGCACCACCAGGGCGAGCGGGCTCGACGACCCCGAGCGCGGCACCTCCGGCGGTGCCGTGACTTCGATTACCGCGGTCACAGTCGGGCAACGCTAGGGGCCGGTGCAATGTGCGACAAGTCAGCTGTGGACAACCGGAGATCACCGCCCCAGCAGCCGGTTAACGTCGCACAGATGCCGGAATCGTTGTGTCGCGTCACCGTCCATTGCGAAGGTGTCAGCACCGACCTGACCCTGCCTACCGCCCTGCCCGTCGCCGAACTCGTACCGCCGATCGTCGACCTCCTGGGTGGCGCACCGCGCGGCCGCCATCGCCTGTCCTGTATCGGCGGGGCGTCGCTGCCGAGCTCGACTACGTTGGCGCAGAACGGCATCCGAGATGGCGCCGTGCTCATCCTGAGCCGTGTGGACCCGCTGCCACCCGTGCGTCGTTGCGACGACGACGCCGCTGCGGTGGCAGCCGCGCTGGGCACCGCGACCCAGTCCCGCGAACCCGGCCGGCTCACCGGCGCGGTCGCGGCGGGCGGTCTCACCGCGGTCGGCGCAGCGGTGCTGGTCCGAAACGCATTCGTGGCGCCGGCCGGTGCGGGTACGGCCGCGGTGGTCGCCGGGGGCGCCGCAGTCGGCGCCCTCGCGGCGGCCGGCGTCGGGCACCGGGGTCTCGGCGACCCGGTCGCGGGACTCGCGCTTTCGCTCGTAGCCGCCATCTTCGCCGGTGTTGCCGGTCTGCTTGCGGTGCCGGGCCCACCCGGTGCCCCCAACGTGTTGCTGGCCGCGATGACGACGGCTGCCGCCACCGTGCTGGCTATGCGGATAACACACTGCGGGACAGTCACATTGACCGCCCTGGCGTGCTGTGCCGTCGTCGGCGCGGTCGCCGCATTGGCGGAGGTGATCAGCGGCGCACCACCGCACATTGTCGGATCGATTATGGTGCCGGTCTGCCTGGGACTGATCGAGATGGCACCGCGGATCTCGATGGCGCTGGCGGGTCTGTCACCAATGTGCAGCGAGACCGAGCTGGCCCATAAAGGGCTGCGCGCCGACAAGTGGTTGACCAGCATTCGCGGCGCGTGTGCGACGGCCGCAGCCGTCGCGGCCGTGCTTGCAGCATTGTCCGACCACCGCGCCGTCATGCTGGCCGTCGTCACCGGTGCGGTACTGCTGTGGCACTCCCGGACCGACCGGAGCAGAGCGATGATGTTCGCCGGCACCGGAATCGCCACTCTCACAATCACCTTCGCGATCTGGGCTATCGCCGCCCCGGCACACGGCCCGTGGATCGCCGCGCTGACCGCAACCCTCACCGCCGGGGCGATTTACCTCGATCTCGTCGCGCCCAGGACCCGCCTGTCTCCGGCGACGCAGCGGATCGTCGACTCGCTGGGCTGCTTGGCGTTGATCACTGTGGTGCCGGTGGTCTGCTGGACGTGCGGAGCGTTCAGCGCTGTGCGCGGCCTGAACTTGCACCCGTGAAACGCCTACCGGGTCTGCTGCTGGCGGCAGCAGTGACGCTGCCGTATCAGATAGCTCCGGCATATGCGGTCTCGCCGCCACCGATCGACGAAAAATGGCTGCCCACTGCGGCATTGCCGGCGCCGTCACAGCGTACGGTGCAGCGGGAGGTGTGCGAAGTAGCCGCGCTGGGCGAGGTTGAGCAGCCAACCCAGTTCACCGGATTCGACCTGCCCCAGCTCTGGCAACTGACCCGCGGCGCTGGGCAGCGCGTCGCGGTCATCGATACCGGCGTCCGGCGGCACCCGCGCCTGAAGGATCTGGCGGCCGGCGGTGACTACGTGTCCCTCGGTGACGGCACCCAGGATTGTGACGCACACGGCACGCTGGTGGCCGGAATCATCGCTGCCACAACAGATAAGGCAGATACGTTCAGCGGCATCGCGCCCGATGTCACGCTGATCAGCATCCGACAGTCCAGTTCCAAGTTCGCTGCGGTCGGCGACCGGTCGCGGCAGGGCGTCGGCGACGTCCAGACCCTGGCGAAGGCCGTGCGGACCGCCGCCGACCTGGGCGCCTCGGTCATCAACATCTCGTCGGTCGCATGCGTGGCCGCCGCGGACAAGATCGACGACCGCGCACTGGGGGCGGCCCTGGCCTATGCGGTGGACGTCAAGAACGCGGTCGTTGTCGCGGCGGCAGGTAACAGCGGCGGACCGGCCCAGTGCCCACCGCAACCCCCCGGTGCCACCCGGGACACCGTGGCGGTGGTGGTCAGTCCGGCTTGGTACGACGAGTACGTATTGACGGTCGGCTCGGTGGACTCCCAGGGCGCGCCGTCGTCGTTCACCCTGGCCGGGCCCTGGGTCGATGTCGCGGCGACGGGCGAGGGCGTCACCTCGTTGAGTCCGGTCACCGACGGGCTGGTGAACAGCACCAACAACGCGCCGCTGTCGGGTACCAGCTATGCCGCGCCAGTGGTCAGCGGGGTGGCCGCGCTGATCCGGGCCCGGTTCCCGACGATGACCGCACGCCAGGTCATGCAACGCATCGAGTCGACGGCACATCATCCACCCGCCGGCTGGGATCCGCTGGTCGGTCACGGCACTGTCGACGCCCTGGCCGCGATGAGCACCGCCGCCATCCCACCGACCGCCGGCACGGCACTGACACACATCGACCTACCAGCTATCCAAACCCGGCAACCGTCGGACAGCCGTCCCCGCACCACCGCGTTCGGCGGCGCGGCGGCCTGTCTCCTGGCGGTGTTGGTGACGGTGGTGACCGGCCGGCTACGGCGCGCCCGTGCCGATGGTGTCACGCGCCACTGACGCCTGCTCTCTGCTCAGTTCCGGTCCGCCCGGCAGGGCCGCCAGCACCGGCCACGGCGCGGGTGAGGCGGTCGCCGGCAGCCCGAGGGCACGAGCGGCATCGTCATCGTGGATCGCAAACCGCACTCCGGTATCGGTCACCAGGTAGCGGGTGCCGTAGGCCGGCCCGCTCCCGCCGAGGACCTGCCCGACCGCGTACGCGGTGCGGCCGGGCGGAATCCGGACGGCGTCGACTGCGGGCCCGCGGCCGTCGGCCTGCGCCAGGCTGACCGCACGACCCGGCGGCAGCCCGCTGCCGGTCAGCACGGTGCTGTCGGCTGGACCCGAACGCGCAGGCTGCCATGTTGCGCACACCGTGGTGTCGCCGGAGAGGTGCGGTGTCTCGTCAGGAAAGCCGGCCACGGGCAGCGTGTGCACCAGCGGAGCCGCCCGGATCACATCGGGGGCCACCGCGATCACCCCCGCGGTGCCCTGCGAATCGCTGAATCGCAGCAGGTCCGCGGTGAAACGACCGATTCGCTGGACTCCCGCGTCGAGCACGACGTAATGCTCGTCACCCGAGGCGCGCGTGATCCGCAACACACTTCCCACCGCGAATCCCGGCAGCCAGGACCCGGCGGGCCCGCCCGCACGGCGGATCCGCGGGACGGCGATGGGCGGCACCTCCAGGATGGCATTGAGCAAAAGCGGTGAAACCCGGCGCGGAGCTTGGCCGGACAGTCCCGCAGCACGCAGCACCGCGGGGTCAGCCAGGTCCACCACCGCGCGACGTCCACGGTAGAGCAGATATACCGGCGAATCCGACCCAGCCGTCGCCAGCACGGCCCGGTCAGGTTCCAGGCGGCGCGGTGCCGATGCCGGTACCGGGCCGACCAACACCGTCGTAGTCGCAGCATCGTCACTGTCACAGACGGTCCAGACCGACTCGTCCGGCGACAGCGGCGGCGTCAACATCTGCGGCGCACCTGGAATACCCAGCAGCGCACCATGTTTGACAGCGATCAGGGCAGACTCCGGCACCGGCGTCGGATTGGCGTCGACTGCCGCGATCAACCGCGCCGAGGCCAGGTTCAGCACCGGATGCCAGGTGTCGCCGACCCGCACATACAACGCACCGGACGTCCTGCCCATCACGATTCGAGCGTCCCCGACGTCTACCTGCGGCCGTAGCAAAGCCAGACTTGCGCAAACCACAACCGCGACAACGGCCAGCGCGCAGCCACCCGCCAACGCAGCGGCCTGGGCGCGCGGCGGCCCGCCGACCAACCGCGGATCCCTGCCCAGCAACGCGCATTCGATGCGTCGCAGCAGGAATCGGTGGCCGCTGGCGTGCAGCCAGGTCGACGCTTGGGGCGGCACTTGATCTCCCGGAATGTTGCCGAATCGCCGTCTACGTTAGGTCGCGGACCGGTAGGCCTACGCCGTTCATCCACAGCCACGAGGGTTTTGCCCGACCCGGCTGCGGGTAAAATTTCGGCGTGCTTCAGCAATTCCTCCGCTCAGCCGGTCAGGCCGGAGTGGGCGTCGGCGCATTGATCGCCGCGACACTCGTCTCTCCTGCTGCGACGGTTCCGGTGGCCGCGGCGGCCGACTGCCCGGACGCCGAGGTGGTTTTCGCCAGGGGAACCAACGAGCCGGTCGGCATGGGCCGGGTGGGTGATGCGTTCGTGCAATCGTTGCGTCAGCAGACCAGCGGCCTGAACATCCGCACCTACGGCGTCAACTACGCCGCCAGCAAGTTGCAGCTACACGGCGGCGACGGCGCTAACGACGTGATTTCGCACGTTAAGTCGACGGCGTCGTCCTGCCCGAGCACCAAGATCGTGCTGGGTGGCTATTCGCAGGGCGCATCGGTGATGGACATCGTCGCCGGCGTGCCGATCGGTGGCATCAGTTGGGGCAGTGCGCTGCCGCCTGAGTACGCCGCCAACGTCGCGGCCGTGGTCACCTTCGGCGACGTCGCCGACCGGTCCGGTGGATCGTTGCCGACGCTGAGCCCGCTGCTGGGCGCCAAGGCCGTCGACTACTGCAACCCGATCGACCCGATCTGCCACGCCGGGGCCGGAAACGAGTGGACCGGGCACACCGAGGGCTATGTCCCGACCTACACGACCCTGGCTGCCTCCTTCGTGGCGAACAAGCTGATGGCGGGGACCACGCCGCACCTGCCCAGCCAGCTCCCGGGCAACAGCCCGTTGTTTCCCGCCTCCCCCGCACCGCTGGTGCCGGGATCACCGAGCACAGTCCCGTCGCCCGTACCGGTAGCACCTGCGCCCGGTTCTATCGTGAGTTCGCCCGGGACCGGCGTACAGGTCCACTGACCCTCTGCCGAAGTATCCGTAGCATCGGATCATGAGGCGTGTGTCGATCGGCCGGTTGGCCGTCGTTGTAGCTGTTGCACTGCTCCCGTTCGCGTCCGTGCTCGCCGCGACTCCTGCCGTGGCGGCAGGTTGTCCGGATGCCGAGGTCGTCTTCGCCCGGGGACGCGAAGAGCCGCCGGGGGTCGGTCAGATCGGCGATGCTCTCGTCAGTTCGCTACGTTCCAAGACGAGTAAGTCGATCGGTGTCTACGGGGTGAACTATCCCGCCAACATCAGCGTCGACAGCGGCGCCAACGACATGAGCGGTCACGTGCAGTCGATGGCCAAGAGTTGCCCCAACACCCGTGAGGTGCTCGGCGGTTATTCGCTGGGCGCGGAGGTGGCCGATGTCGCGACGTGCTGCCGGATGGCGCCGGGCATGGACCAGCACGTGGCGGCGGTCGCGTTGTTCGGCAACGGCACCCGGGGAATCGCCCCCGCCTACGCCGCCAAGACGATCGACCAGTGCGCGCCGGGCGACCCCATCTGCGGCAGAGGCACCAGCTGGCCGGCGCACCTGCAGCCCTCCTACCTCAGCTCCGGACTCATCGATCAGGCTGCCGCGTTTGTGGCCGGGAAACTCTAGCTGGACCGCAGATCGCGGGTGATCAGCGTCCGCGCCGCGAGTTGGTCGGCGGGTGGATAGTCCACCTGCACCAGGGTCAGGCCCTGTGGCGGTGCCGCCGCGAAATCGCTGGATCTACTTGTCGCAGTGAGCATTTCGACGCACCAGTCGGGATTTCGTCGGTGCTCGCCCACCGCCAGTAGCGCCCCCACCAATGAGCGCACCATCGACCAGCAGAAGGCGTCCGCGCTGACCCGCGCGGTGACCAGATCCCCAGCCCGCGTCCAGTCCAGCCGCTGCAGTTCCCGGATCGTCGTCGCGCCTTCGCGGCGCCGGCAGAATGCGGCAAAGTCGTGCAACCCCAACAGGCCTCGCGAGGCGACGGCCATCGCGTCGATGTCCAGATCGCGTGGCCAGGCGGTGATGAAACGCGCCTGCTGTGGCACCACACCGTAGACCGCCGTCGACAACCGGTAGACGTAGTGCCGCCGCAGCGCCGAGAACCGGGCATCGAAACCTGCCGGCGCACGGGCTATTTCGAGCACGCGTACGTCGGCGGACAGGAACCGGCCCAGCCGCCGCACCAATGCCCGGAACTCCGGGTCCCCGGACGGAGCGGTTCGCGAGTAGGCGTTGGGCACCGCGTCCGCAGGCACGTCCACATGGGCGACCTGCCCGACCGCGTGCACCCCGGCGTCGGTGCGCCCGGCAGCACGCAACCGCACCGGCGTGCGGAACACGGTCGTCAGCGCGTCGTCAAGGACGCCGGCGACCGTGCGCTGACCCGCCTGTGCCGCCCAGCCCGCGAAATCGGTTCCGTCATAGGCGATATCGAGCCTCAGACGGACGAGCCCACTAATTCTCGGGAGCCTCTTCGGATTCCTCGAGCCCGCCCTGCGGCGCCACGGCCGCGGTTTCGGGTGCGTCCTCGGTCTCCGCGGCAGCCTCATCGGCCGAGGAGTCCACTGCCTCCGGCTCCACCGCAGCCTGCGGTGCCGCGGCCGCCGCCTCGGGTGCCTCGGATTTCTTGGACGCCTTGACCCGGCGCGCCCGGTCGGCCTCCGAGGTCACCGTCTTCTCCCGCACCAGCTCGATCACAGCCATCGGTGCGTTGTCGCCCTTGCGCGGCTCGACCTTGATGATGCGGGTGTAACCGCCGTCGCGGTCGGAGAAGAACGGGCCGATCTCGGCGAACAGCGTGTGCACCACATCCTTGTCGCGGATCTTCTTCATCACCTCACGCCGATTGTGCAGCGTGCCTTTCTTGGCGTGGGTGACCAGCTTCTCCGCGTAGGGTCGCAGCGCCCGCGCCTTGGCCTCGGTGGTCTTGATCCGGCCGTGCTCGAACAACGACGTGGCCAGGTTGGCCAGAATCGCCTTCTGGTGCGAGGACGACCCGCCGAGGCGAGGACCCTTGGTGGGCTTGGGCATTGCGACTTCTCCTAGGTGGGGCCGGCCCCCGTATCAGGTAGGACCGGGACGAGATTGAGTTAGAGCTGTTCGGTTTCCGCGTAGTCCTGGTCGTCGTAGGCACCCTCGGTGGACCAGGTGCCGGTGGCGACGTCGTACCCGGCGACCTCGGACGGATCGAAGCTCGGCGGGCTGTCCTTGAGCGAGAGGCCCAGCTGGTGGAGCTTGACCTTCACCTCGTCGATGGACTTCTGACCGAAGTTGCGGATGTCGAGCAGGTCGGACTCGGTGCGCGAGACCAGTTCGCCGACGGTGTGCACGCCTTCGCGCTTGAGGCAGTTGTAGGACCGCACGGTCAGATCCAGATCGTCGATGGGCAGCGCGAACGACGCGATGTGGTCGGCCTCGGCCGGCGACGGCCCGATCTCGATGCCCTCGGCCTCGACGTTGAGTTCGCGTGCCAGACCGAACAGTTCGACCAGCGTCTTACCGGCCGAGGCCAGCGCGTCACGCGGGGTGATCGAGCTCTTGGTCTCCACGTCGAGGATCAGCTTGTCGAAGTCGGTGCGCTGCTCGACACGGGTGGCGTCCACCTTGTAGGTCACCTTGAGCACCGGTGAGTAGATGGAATCGACGGGGATACGGCCGATTTCGGCACCCGAGGCGCGGTTCTGCACGGCCGGCACGTAGCCGCGGCCGCGCTCGACGACGAGCTCGACCTCCAGCTTGCCCTTGTCGTTCAGGGTGGCGATGTGCATCGACGGGTTGTGCACGGTGACGCCGGCCGGCGGCACGATGTCGCCGGCAGTGACCTCACCCGGGCCCTGCTTGCGCAGGTACATGGTGACCGGCTCGTCCTCTTCGGACGAGACGACCAGGCTCTTGAGGTTCAGGATGATGTCGGTGACGTCTTCCTTGACTCCGGGCACGGTGGTGAACTCGTGCAGCACACCGTCGACGCGAATGCTGGTGACGGCCGCGCCGGGAATCGACGACAACAGCGTACGACGCAGCGAATTGCCAAGGGTGTAACCGAAACCCGGCTCCAGCGGTTCGATGACGAACTGGGACCGGCTGTCGGTGAGGATGTCCTCGGACAGGGTGGGGCGCTGAGAAATCAGCATGGTGTTTCTCTATCTCCTTCTCGGCACCCGCTATTTGATGCCGTTTGGGTTCCGTTCCGGCGGCCGCCGAACCAGAAGTCTCTCGCTACTTCGAGTAGTACTCGACGATCAGCTGCTCGGCGAGCGGGACGTCGATCTGCGCACGGTCGGGCAGCTGGTGGATCAGGATGCGCTGCCGCTCCCCCACCACCTGCAGCCAGCTCGGGATGGGCCGGTCGCCCGCGGTCTCCCGCGCGATCTGGAACGGCACCGTGTTCACCGACTGGTCCCGCACATCGATGATGTCGTACTGCGACACCCGATAGCTGGGCACGTCGACGCGTACACCGTTGACCGTGAAGTGGCCGTGGGTGACCAGCTGACGGGCCATCCGCCGGGTCCGGGCCAGCCCGGCGCGGTACACGACGTTGTCGAGCCGACTCTCCAGGATCTTCAGCAGTTCCTCACCGGTCTTGCCGGAATGCCGGGTCGCCTCTTCGTAGTAGCGGCGGAACTGCTTCTCCATCACGCCGTAGGTGAAGCGGGCCTTCTGCTTCTCCTGCAGCTGCTGACGGTATTCGCTCTCCTTGACCCGCGCGCGGCCGTGCTGGCCGGGCGGGTAGGGACGCTTCTCGTAGGACTGGTCGCCGCCGACGAGGTCGGTGCCCAACCGGCGCGACTTGCGCGTGATGGGTCCGGTGTAACGTGCCATGGTTTTCTAGACCCTTCTGCGCTTGGGCGGGCGGCAGCCGTTGTGCGGCTGGGGGGTGACGTCGGAGATCGCGCCTACCTCGAGGCCGGCGGCCTGCAACGACCGGATGGCGGTCTCGCGGCCCGATCCCGGGCCCTTCACGAAGACGTCGACCTTCTTGACGCCGTGCTCCTGGGCCTTGCGCGCGGCGTTCTCCGCGGCCAGCTGAGCGGCGAACGGAGTCGACTTACGCGACCCCTTGAAGCCGACGTGACCCGACGAGGCCCACGCGATCACATTGCCCTGCGGGTCGGTGATGGTCACGATCGTGTTGTTGAACGTGCTCTTGATGTGGGCGGCACCGTGCGGGATGTTCTTCTTTTCCCGACGACGGGTCTTCTGCCCCTTCTTCGGGCCTGCGGCTGCCTTCTTTGCTGGTGGCATTCGGGGTTACCTGGCCTTCTTCTTGCCGGCGATGGTGCGCTTGGGGCCTTTGCGGGTCCGCGCGTTGGTCTTGGTCCGCTGGCCGCGCACCGGTAGGCCGCGACGGTGCCGCAGGCCCTGGTAGCAACCGATCTCGATCTTGCGGCGAATGTCGGCCTGCACCTCGCGGCGCAGGTCACCCTCCACCTTCAGGTTGGCTTCGATGTAGTCGCGCAACTGGGTCAGCTGGTCGTCGGTGAGGTCTCGGGTGCGCAGGTCCTTGTCAATGCCGGTGGCAGCAAGGATCTCGTTCGAGCGGGTGCGACCCACACCGAAGATGTAGGTCAGCGCGATCTCCATGCGCTTGTCGCGCGGCAGATCGACGCCTACTAGTCGAGCCATAGGTGGCGTTTCCTCTTTCTCAGCGGAGGTCTTTTCCCAGTCCGTTCCCTGCCCAGAAGGTTCTGGGCGACGGGGTCCGGCCTCCGTCCGGACGTGTTGAACGGCCTATCCGCTCAGTGGAACTGGGAGGTCTGCATTCAGTTGTTGGGCCGAAGCCCTGACTAACCTTGTCTCTGCTTGTGGCGCGGGTCCTGGCAGATCACCATGACCCGTCCGTGCCGACGGATCACCCTGCACTTGTCACAGATCGGCTTGACGCTCGGGTTCACCTTCACGGCAGTCTCGGTCCTGTTCTTCCTCTGGGCTTGCTATTTAATGTCAGTGCGCTACTTGTACCGGTACACAATGCGGCCACGGGACAGGTCGTAGGGAGACAACTCCACCACCACCCGGTCCTCGGGCAGGATACGAATGTAGTGCTGCCGCATCTTGCCGCTGATGTGGGCGAGCACCTTGTGGCCGTTCTCCAGCTCGATGCGAAACATCGCATTCGGCAGGGGTTCGACCACGCGACCCTCGACCTCTATGGCACCGTCCTTCTTGGCCATTACGCTTTGACGATCCTCTACTTTTGGTTCCGTGCACCTGGTTGGGCGCAGCATTCGTCCGAACTGCAAAACGTGAACCGATGATGGAAATTCCCGGAAGAAATTTCAGATAGGGCACGCCAAGAGTCGGCACGGACGCCGCACCGTTGGTCCACGATACCCGCTTCGCCGCCCCCGACGCAAAACGCTGCAGATCAGCGCCTGAACCCGGAATAGGGCCGGTCAGCGCACAGGTTGGACCCGTCATGACGGATTCAGCTCAGAGCAAACCCGACCTGTCCCGATTCGGATCGTTCGGACGCGGCGTCACGCCGCAGCAAGCCAGGGAGATCGAAGCGTTGGGCTACGGCGCGGTCTGGGTGGGCGGCTCTCCGCCCGCCGAACTGGACTGGGTGGAACCGATCCTGGCGGCGACCAGCACCCTGCAGGTGGCCACCGGCATCGTCAACATCTGGACTGCGCCGGCCGGACCGGTTGCCGAATCGTTTCACCGGATCGACAAGGCCTACCCGGGCCGGTTCCTGCTGGGCATCGGTGTCGGCCATCCCGAGGCACACGCGCAATACCGCAAGCCGTACGACGCGCTGACCGAGTATCTGGATCAGCTCGACGAGCACGGCGTGCCTGCGCACCGCCGCGTGGTGGCCGCACTGGGTCCGCGGGTGCTCAAGCTTTCCGCGCAGCGCAGCGCCGGGGCACACCCGTACCTGACCACGCCCGAACACACCGCGCGGGCGCGCGAGCTGATCGGGCCGTCGGCGTTCTTGGCGCCCGAACACAAAGTCATCCTCACCACCGACGCCGAGAAAGCGCGAGCGGTGGGACGCAAGGCCCTCGAGATCTATCTCAATCTCGCCAACTACCTGAACAGCTGGAAGCGACTCGGTTTCACCGACGACGATGTCGCCAAGCCGGGCAGCGACCGGCTGGTGGACGCGGTGGTCGCGTACGGGACCACCGATGCGATCGCTGCCCGGCTGCGCGAGCACCTCGACGCCGGTGCCGACCACGTCCCCGTCCAGGTTCTGACCCGGAATGAGAACCTTGTGCCGGCCCTGGCCGAATTGGCCGGGGCGCTCGGGCTCGAACGGGTATAGGGGGCTAGATGACTGGCTCAGTTTCACTCAAACCTGATTTGGGGCGGTTCGGCGTATG
Organism: Mycobacterium sp. NGS29; assembly: GCF_059812965.1. NCBI lineage: Bacteria > Bacillati > Actinomycetota > Actinomycetes > Mycobacteriales > Mycobacteriaceae > Mycobacterium > Mycobacterium sp. NGS29. Next base: position 415,030 of record NZ_JCALDR010000002.1, on the reverse strand, counting down.
GCTGGGCTCCCGGTCCCTGGACCCTGAGTTGGCGGCCCAGATCGAATCCCTCGGCTACGGCGGGGCGTGGATCGGCGCTTCCCCGGACGCCGACCTGGCCTGGGTCGAACCCGCGCTGGCCGAGACCAGTTCGCTGCAGCTGGCCACCGGGATCGTGAATGTGTGGACGGCGCCGGCCGCCGAGGTCGCGGCGTCCTATCAGCGCATCGAATCCGCCTATCCAGGTCGGTTCCTGCTCGGGGTCGGAGTGGGTCATCCCGAACACACCGAGCAGTACCAGAAGCCGTATGACGCGCTGGTGTCCTACCTCGACGCGCTGGACAATGCGCTGGTGCCGACGAGTCGCAGGGTGCTTGCGGCGCTCGGCCCGCGGGTGCTGGAACTGGCCGCCGCACGCAGCGCGGGTGCGCATCCGTACCTGACAACGCCTGAACACACCGGCAAGGCACGGCATCTGGTGGGCAACACCGTATTTCTGGCGCCGGAGCACAAGGTCGTCCTCACCACCGACGCGGCCGAGGCCCGCGCGGTGGGCCGCAAGTTCGTCGACTTCTACCTCGGCCTGAGCAACTACGTGAACAACTGGTTGCGGCTGGGCTTCACCGAGGACGACGTGCGCAAGCCTGGTAGCGACCGGCTGATCGACGCGCTGGTCGCCTACGGCACCCCCGACGCGATCGCGCGGCGCCTCAACGAGCACATCGACGCCGGTGCCGACCACGTCGCGGTCCAGGTCCTGGGTGCCTCGCGTCCCGAGCAGCTGATACCGGTCCTCGGCGAACTGGCTGGAGCGCTGAGCCTCACCCATTAGGGTTGGCCCCATGCGACTGCTGGTCACCGGAGGGGCGGGCTTCATCGGCGCGAACTTCGTGCACAGCACCGTGCGCGAACACCCCGAGGATTCGGTGACCGTCATCGACTCGCTGACCTACGCCGGCCGGCGGGAGTCGCTGGCCGACGTGGCCGACGCCATCAGATTCGTCGAAGGCGATATCTGCGATGCTGAGCTGGTCTCGTCGCTGGTGGCCGAATCCGACGCCGTCGTCCACTTCGCCGCCGAATCCCATGTGGACAACGCACTCGATGATCCGGAGCCGTTCCTGCACACGAACGTGATCGGCACGTTCACCATCCTGGAGGCGGTACGGCGCCACGGAGTCCGGTTGCACCACATCTCCACCGACGAGGTGTACGGCGACCTGGAACTGGGCGATCCCCAGCGGTTCACCGAATCCACGCCGTACAACCCGTCGAGCCCGTACTCGGCGACCAAGGCCGGCAGCGACATGCTGGTCCGGGCCTGGGTGCGGTCCTACGGCGTGCGCGCAACCCTGTCCAACTGCTCGAACAATTACGGTCCGTATCAGCACATCGAGAAGTTCATCCCCCGCCAGATCACCAACGTGCTTACCGGCCGTCGGTGCAAGCTCTACGGCGCGGGGGCCAACGTACGGGACTGGATACACGTCGAGGACCACAACAGCGCGGTGCGCAGCATCCTGGAGAAAGGTCAGATCGGCCGCACCTACCTGATCAGCTCAGAGGGTGAACGCGACAACCTGACGGTCCTGCGCACGGTGTTGCGCATGATGGGTCGCGACCCCGACGAATTCGACCACGTGACCGACCGCGTTGGCCACGATCTTCGGTACGCCATCGATCCGACGCTGCTCAACACCGAATTGTGTTGGGCGCCAAAGCACACCGATTTCGAAGAAGGACTGCAAGCCACCATCGACTGGTATCGGGCCAACGAATCGTGGTGGCGCCCGGTCAAAGATGCCGCCGAGGCCCGATACGCAGAGCGTGGTCAGTGACATGGAAGCGCGCGAACTGAAGATCCCTGGCGCCTGGGAGATCACCCCGAAAATCCATCCTGATTCCCGCGGGCTGTTCTTCGAATGGCTGACCGACCGCGGCTTCCGGGAATTCACCGGCCACAGTCTGGACATCAAGCAGGCCAACTGCTCGGTGTCGTCGGCGGGAGCTTTGCGGGGTCTGCACTTCGCCCAGCTGCCACCCAGCCAGGCCAAGTATGTGACCTGCTTGACCGGTGCCATCTTCGACGTGGTGGTCGATATCCGGATCGGTTCACCGACCTTCGGGCAGTGGGACGCCGTCCGCCTGGACTCCCGTGTGCACAACACGGTCTACATCTCCGAGGGTCTCGGCCACGGTTTCCTTGCCCTGGAAGACAATTCGACGGTGATGTATCTGTGTTCGGCGGAGTACAACCCGCAGCGAGAGCACACCATCCGCGCCACCGACCCCGTGCTGGCCATCGACTGGCCGCTGGTGGACGGCGCCGCTCCCAGCTTGTCCGACCGCGACGCGGTAGCCCCCAGCTTCGACGAGGTGCGCGAGTCCGGCTTGCTGCCCACCTGGGATGAGACGCAGCAATTCATCCGGGCTCTTGCCTAGGCGGCGTGCAGATCCAGCAACGAGTCGAGTCGGGGATAACCAGGTGGCCGCGGCGCCGTGGAGTGGTAGTGGGCTCCGGTGGGTGTGGTGTATTCGGCTGTGTGCCTCTGGTTTTCGCCGGTCGCCGTGGCCACGGTCCAACCGGCCGACTCTTTGACGTAGTTACAGTATTCGCACAGGCCCTGGCCGTTGTCGGCGGAGGTGGGGCCACCCCGCTGCCACGGCCGGACATGGTCACGGTGGCGGATGGGGGCGTTGCAGTAGGGGGTGCGGCAGGTTTGGTCGCGTAGCCCGATGAAGTGGGCCAGCCCGCGAGGGAAGGCGCGCGAGCGCGCCTCCATCGCGACCAGGGCGCCGGTCTGAGGTCGGACGTAGAGGCGGCGCAGGGTGGCCCGGGACCTGGTATCGGCCAGCGCGCTGTTGATGAGGTTGCGCGCCACCGCGGCCGGGATCGGCCCGTAGCCGTCGATCACGGCGGCGCTGGGTTCGTCCCCGAGCAACGCCTCATCGGAGATCGTCATGTTGACCGCGACCGGCGCCGGCACGTCGGCGGGCGTCCCGGTGACCCGCTCGAACAAGGTGTCGGCCATGACTTGGCCGCGGGAGCGCCCGTCGAACGTAGTGTCGGCGGCGCGGCGCAGTGCGGCGTAGACCCCGACCCCCTTCGCAACGGGCAGCAGGGCGCTGACCCACGTCATGGTGTCCGGCGCGGGCCGGATGGTCACAGTGCGCTCTTTCTCGGCCTTGGCGGCGCGATCGACGACCGCATGCGGATCGAGGCGGTAGGCGATGGCCCGGGCCGCCGCACTCACCCGCCTGTCGCCCATCCCCTGCAATTCCGTGGCGTCGGCGCACAATTCGCGGTCGAGCGTGCGGCGATCCTCGACATCCAGGCACGCCGATTCGCGCACAATCAAGGTGGCGCGCCATTCCGACAACACCCCGGCGTATAGCGCGGCCAGAGTGTGCGGCATCTCGTGGACCAGTGCGTTGGCGAAACCGAGGTGCTGGCCCCCACGGGCCGGCGAGTCGTGCCGGGCCAACGCGACCTCACCGGCCAGCCCGCGGCACTGCTTGCGGGTGGGCACCCCGGCCGCAGCTTCAGCCGCGCGCCGGGCAGTTATCAATTCAGCTGTTAGGCGTGCCTGTTCGGCGGCGGCCCGGCTTTTGAGCTGTTCCAGGGCGGTGATGCGCGCGATCAGATCGGCCTCGCCGGCACCGCCGCCCAGCGCGGACGCAGACATTGAATCGAACATATGTTCGAGCATACGCCCGCTACGGACTCCCCGCCAGCCGCCCATCTCCCGGGGTTTGCCAACGCTGAATCCGATTTACTAGGATATGCAAGTATCCACCATCCCTCTCCTGACAGGGACCACATGACCACACAGATTCCGCACTTCATCGACGGCCGGCGCACCGCCGGGCAGTCCACCCGCACCGCCGACGTGCTCAACCCGAGCACCGGCGAGGTCCAGGCGACACTGCCGCTGGCCTCCCAGGCCGATGTCGATGCCGCCGTCGCATCGGCCAAGGAGGCCCAAAAGGGTTGGGCCGCCTGGAATCCCCAGCGGCGTGCCCGCGTGCTGATGCGGTTCATCGACCTGGTGAATCAGAACATCGACGAGCTCGCCGAATTGCTGTCGCTCGAGCACGGCAAGACGGTCGCCGACGCCAAGGGTGACGTCCAGCGCGGTATCGAGGTGATCGAGTTCTGCATCGGCATCCCGCATCTGCTCAAGGGCGACTACACCGAAGGCGCCGGCCCCGGCATCGACGTGTACTCGCTACGCCAGCCGCTGGGTGTCGTCGCGGGCATCACCCCGTTCAACTTCCCGGCGATGATCCCGCTGTGGAAGGCCGGCCCGGCACTCGCATGCGGAAATGCGTTCGTGCTCAAGCCGAGTGAGCGCGACCCGTCGGTTCCGTTGCGACTGGCCGAGCTGTTCACCCAGGCCGGTCTGCCGCCCGGGGTCTTCCAGGTGGTGCACGGCGACAAAGAAGCTGTCGACGCCATCTTGCATCACCCGGACATCAAGGCGGTGGGTTTCGTCGGCAGTTCCGACATCGCGCACTACATCTATTCGACGGCCGCAGCCAACGGCAAGCGTTCACAATGCTTCGGTGGCGCGAAGAACCACATGATCGTCATGCCGGACGCCGACCTCGACCAGGTCGTCGATGCACTGATCGGCGCCGGTTACGGCAGCGCCGGCGAGCGGTGCATGGCGATCAGCGTAGCGGTCCCGGTCGGTGAGCAGACCGCAGACCGCCTGCGCGCCAGGCTGATTGAGCGGATCAACAACCTGCGCGTCGGACACAGTCTGGACCCCAAGGCCGACTACGGCCCGTTGGTCACCGAAGCCGCGCTGCACCGGGTGCGCGACTACATCAACCAGGGCGTGGAGGCCGGCGCCGAGCTTGTCATCGACGGCCGCGAGCGGGCCAGTGACGACCTGACTTTCGGCGACGCGAACCTCGAGGGCGGTTTTTTCATCGGCCCCACCCTGTTCGACCACGTCACCACCGACATGTCGATCTACACCGACGAGATCTTCGGCCCGGTGCTGTGCATCGTGCGCGCCCACGACTACGAAGAGGCCCTGCGGTTGCCCACCGAGCACGAGTACGGCAACGGGGTGGCCATCTTCACCCGTGACGGCGATTCCGCGCGCGACTTCACGTCGCGGGTGGAGGTGGGCATGGTCGGGGTCAATGTGCCGATCCCGGTTCCGGTGGCCTACCACACCTTCGGCGGCTGGAAGCGGTCCGGTTTTGGTGACCTCAACCAGCACGGGACCGCGTCGATCCAGTTCTACACCAAGGTGAAGACCGTGACGTCGCGCTGGCCGTCGGGCATTAAGGACGGCGCCGAATTCTCAATTCCCACAATGGATTAGCGGTAGCTCATGTTTACCCTTGATGACGAAGAGCGGGTTATCACCGAGACGGCAGCCGCGTTCGCCGACAAACGGCTGGCCCCCTTCGCCCTGGAATGGGATGCCACCAAGCATTTCCCGACTGACGTACTGCGCGATGCAGCCGAACTCGGCATGGCGGCGATCTACTGTCGCGACGACGTCGGCGGCAGCGGGTTGCGGCGCCTCGACGGAGTGCGCATCTTCGAACAAGTGGCGATCGCCGACCCGGTGACCGCTGCGTTCTTGTCGATCCACAACATGTGCGCGTGGATGATCGACCGTTACGGCACCGCGGAACAACGCAAGGCATGGGTGCCGCGCCTGGCGTCGATGGACGCCATCGCCAGCTACTGCCTGACCGAGCCCGGCGCCGGTTCCGATGCCAGCGCACTGAGCACCCGCGCAGTGAAACAAGGCTCGGACTACGTGCTCGACGGCGTCAAGCAATTCATCTCCGGCGCCGGCACCTCCGACGTGTACGTCGTCATGGCGCGCACCGGGAGCGAAGGCCCCCGCGGCATTTCGGCGTTCATCGTCGAAAAGGACGCTGCGGGGCTCAGTTTCGGTGCGATGGAACAGAAGATGGGCTGGAATTCTCAACCCACCGCCCAAGTTGTGCTCGACGGAGTGCGGGTGCCGGCCGATGCCATGCTGGGCGGCGCCGACGGCGAAGGCGCCGGCTTCGGCATCGCGATGAACGGCCTCAACGGTGGCAGGTTGAACATCGCGGCGTGCTCGCTGGGCGGCGCGCAGTCCGCATTCGACAAAGCGGGCGCCTATGTGCGCGACCGGCAGGCGTTCGGCTCGGCACTGCTCGACGAACCCACCATTCGGTTCACCCTCGCGGACATGGCGACCGGGCTCGAGACATCACGAATGATGTTGTGGCGGGCCGCAAGTGCGCTGGACGCCGACGCCGAGGACAAGGTGGAGCTGTGCGCGATGGCGAAGCTGTACGTCACCGACACCTGCTTCACGGTCGCCGATAAGGCATTGCAGCTGCACGGTGGCTACGGTTATCTGCGCGAGTATGGTCTGGAGAAGATCGTGCGCGATCTGCGGGTGCATCGAATCCTGGAGGGCACCAACGAGATCATGCGTGTGGTCGTCGGCCGGGCCGAAGCCGCACGTTTCCGGGCCAGCGCCTAGAAGGGCACTATGACAACACGTCTCGCGATCGCGTTCCTGGGGCTCGGCAACATGGGCGGCCCCATGGCGGCCAATCTGCTTGGCGCAGGCCACCTTGTGCGCGGCTTCGACCCGGTGTCCGCAGTTGCCGGCGCCGCCGCCGACAAGGGCGTGACCCTGTTCGGCACCGCGGCCGAAGCGGTAGCCGACGCCGATGTCGTGATCACCATGCTGCCCAACGGTGACGTGGTGAAGCGCTGCTACAGCGAAGTGCTGCCGGCCGCGCGAGCCGGGGCGTTGTTCATCGACAGCTCCACGATCTCGGTGAACGACGCCCGCGAGGCCCACGGGCTGGCCGGGTCACACGGTATGCAGCAACTCGACGCACCCGTGTCCGGCGGCGTCAAGGGCGCCGCGGCCGGGACGCTGGCTTTCATGGTCGGCGGCGAAACTGACGCCCTGGATCGGGCTCGTCCGGTGCTGGAACCGATGGCGGGCAAGATCATCCACTGTGGCGCGGCCGGAGCAGGCCAGGCCGCCAAGTTGTGCAACAACATGGTGCTGGCCGTGCAGCAGATCGCCATCGGCGAGGCGTTCGTGCTCGCCGAGAAACTCGGGCTGGAAGCGAAATCACTGTTCGACGTGATCACCGGCGCGACCGGCAACTGCTGGGCGGTGCACACCAATTGCCCGGTGCCAGGGCCGGTTCCAACGTCACCCGCCAACAACGACTTCAAGCCCGGCTTCGCTGCCGCGCTGATGAACAAAGACCTGGGACTGGCGATGGACGCGGTCGCTTCGACCGGTGCGGCGGCGCCGTTGGGCACGCACGCGGCACAGATCTACGCCGAATTCGCCGCCACACACCCCGGCAAGGACTTCAGCGCGATCATCGAACAACTGCGGACCTAGAAGTCACCGGCGTTGCGCCGCAACGTCTCGATCGACGACACCAGCGCCTGCGATTCGTCGGCGGCCATCCCGATGTCGGCGAACACCTGCTCGTTGAGCGTGACCGTGGCGTCCTCCACGGTGGATCGGCCGAGATCGGTGATTTCCACCAGCGTGGTGCGTCCATCGGTGGGATGCGGCACCCGTCGCACCAGACCGTCGGCCTCCAGGCGCCGGATCGCATGGGTGACGCTGGTGACGTGCACCTGCAACCGGTCGGAAGCTTTGGTGATCGGCAATGCCCCGGTGCGGCTGAACGCCAGTAGGCGCAGCAGTTCGTAGCGGGAGAAGCTCAGGTCGTAGGGACGCAGCGCCGCTTCGACGCGCGCCAGCAGGATCTGGTGGGCCCGCATCACCGACGTCACTGCGACCATGCCCCCCGAGACTTCACCCCAGCCGGCCCGTTCCCAATTGGTCCGTGCCGCAGCGATCGGATCGCGCTTCTGGGAGTCGGCCACGCCCCTTTCTTACCCCAAGGGCAACAACCGGCCTAGCCAGCCCCACCAGCGGGGGCGGACGGCTTCACAAGGTCAGGATCCGCGGCCCCGCCTCGGTGACCGCGACCGTGTGTTCCCAGTGCGCCGCACGCGAGCCGTCGACGGTGATGACCGTCCATTTGTCGTCGAGAACGGATGTCTTACCGGTTCCCAGCGTCAGCATCGGTTCGATCGCCAGCACCGAACCGTCGGCGAGTAACGGGCCCCGGCCCGGCGCGCCTTCGTTGGGCAGGAACGGGTCCAGGTGCATCTGCCGGCCGATGCCGTGCCCGCCGTATCCCTCGACGATTCCGAACGCGCGGTCGTAGCGGACCTCGGCGGCGCGCGTGCCCGTTTCGATGGCGTGTGAGACGTCGGTCAACCGATTCCCGATGACCATCGCCGCGATACCGGCCTCCAGCGACTCCCGGGTCGCCTCCGACAGTGCTTCGTCGGCGGGGATCAGGGCGCCCACCCCGAAGCTGACGGCCGCGTCGCCGTGCCAGCCGTCCAGGATCGCACCGCAGTCGATGGACACCAGGTCGCCCGGCACGAGTACCTCGGCGGCCGACGGGATCCCGTGCACGACACGGTCGTTGACCGATGCGCAGATCGAGGCGGGATAGCCGTGGTAGCCCAGGAAGGACGGGACCGCCCCGGCATCGCGGATCACCGATTCGGCGATCTCGTCCAGTGCCAGGGTGGAGACGCCGGCCACAGCGGCGGATTGCACGGCGCGCAACGCGGCTGCGACGACGGCTCCGGCCGCGGCCATCGCGTCGAGTTCATCGGCGGTGCGCTGCGGCACCACTCGGCGGCCCCGCAGCCGTGCCAGGGCACCCATGGGCTATTTGCCCAGGGCTTGCAGTGCGCGCGCGAACACCTCGTCCAGGGAGCCCACGGCGTCGACGGTCTTGAGCTCGTCGCTGTAGTAATCGAGCAGCGGCGCGGTCTCCTCGCGGTAGACCTTGAACCGGTTGCGGATGACTTCTTCGGTGTCGTCGTCGCGGCCCCGGTCGGTGAGCCGCTTCAGCAGCTCCTCCTCGGACACCCGGAACTCGATCACCGCATCGACGTCGGTGTTGCGCCGCTGCAGCATGTCGTGCAGCGCCTCGGCCTGCGCCACCGAGCGCGGGTATCCGTCCAGGATGAAGCCGTCGGCCGCGTCCGAGTCGTCCAGCCGGTCATCGACGAGCTGGTTGGTCAGCTCGGAGGGCACCAGGTCGCCCGCGTCCAGATACCGTTTGGCCTCCAGGCCCAGCTTGGTGCCATCTTTGATGTTGCTGCGAAACAGGTCCCCGGTGGAGATATGTGGAACGCCCAGTTTTTGCGCCAGCTTCTCGGCCTGCGTCCCCTTGCCCGCCCCCGGCGGCCCGAGCAAAACAACTCTCACTTGAGGAATCCTTCGTAATTGCGCTGCATGAGCTGACTCTCGATTTGTTTGACCGTATCCAACCCGACGCCGATCATGATCAGCACCGCGGTACCCCCGAAGGGTAGATTCTGGATCCCCCCGCTGTTGCCCATCTGTAGGAACACGTTGGGCAGCACGGAGATCACGCCGAGGTAGATCGAGCCCGGCAGGGTGATGCGGCTCAGCACATAACGCAAATAGTCGGCGGTCGGTCGGCCGGGACGGATACCGGGAATGAAGCCGCCGAACTTCTTCATTTCGTCGGCACGTTCGTCCGGGTTGAAGGTGATCGACACATAGAAGTACGTGAAGAAGATGATCAGACTGAAATAGATGCCGACGTAGACGGGGTTGCTCGGGTCTGACAGATAGCTGCCGACGAACTTGTCCCACCAGCTGTGCCCGCTCCCGGCGCCGCCGCTGCGCACCAGCTGGGTGATCAGGTTCGGAATGTAGATCAGCGAGGACGCGAAGATGACCGGGATGACGCCGGCCTGGTTGACCTTCAGCGGCAGGTACGTCGACGTTCCGCCGTACATTCGCCGACCCACCATGCGCTTGGCGTACTGCACCGGGATGCGTCGTTGGCCCTGTTCCACGAACACCACGCCGACGATGATGAGCAGCGCGGCTCCCAGCACGGCGGCGAAAATCATGCCGCCGCGACTCTGCAGGATCTGGTTGCCCTCAGCGGGAATGCGGGCGGCGATGCCGACGAAAATCAGCAATGACATGCCGTTGCCGATCCCGCGTTCGGTGATCAGCTCGCCCATCCACATGACCAGCGCGGCGCCGGCGGTCATCACCAGCACGATCACGATCTCGGCGAAGATGCTCTGGTCGGCAAGGATGTCCAGCGAGCAGCCCTGGAGCAGGCCACCGTTCGCCGCCAGCGCCACGATGCTGGTGGCCTGCAGGATGGCCAGCGCGATCGCCAGATAACGCGTGTACTGCGTCATCTTCGCCTGCCCGGACTGACCTTCTTTGCGGAGTTCCTCGAAGCGGGGAATGACCACGGTGAGCAGCTGGACGATGATGCTCGCGGTGATGTACGGCATCACGCCCACCGCGAAGACTGTCAGCTTGAGCAGCGCACCGCCGGAGAACAGGTTGATCAGCGAATAGATCTGTCCGGCCTGGCCGCCGCTGGCTTCCTTGATGCACTGCTGGACATTGGGGAAGTTGACACCCGGAGACGGTAGCGCGGCGCCCAGCCGGTACAGCACCACGATGCTCAGCGTGAACAGGATCTTTCGTCTCAGGTCGGCTGTCCGCAGCGATGAGATGAAAGCCGAAAGCACTCTTCCTCCTGCGCAGCCGAACTCTGGTCGCGGCATGCCAACCGGGATTGGCCGGCTGGGTCCTTTTCCTGATCATTCCTGGGTTATTCCGCATGCACGTGCCTAATACCAGCAGGCCAGGACGTAGGACCGGCCACGATGCAAGCGCGTCAAACCGTGTACGAGACTAACAGCTAACCGGCGCAGCTCCGTCCACGGCACCACACGTCGTCGCCCGGTGCCACCTGTGCGGCGTAGAGTCTGGGGAGCTCGTTACATTGGCTAAGTAATAGAAACCTGTTTGCGGGGAGATGTCGATGACCCAGCTGGGCAGTGCCCGATTCGAGGGCGACACGTGGGATCTGGCGTCCAGTGTCGGGTTGACGGCCACCATGGTCGCGGCGGCGCGGGCCGTCGCCGCGCGGGACGCCGACGGTGCCGGCGCAGTAGCCGCCGACCACTTCGCCGAGCCGCTGGTCCGGGCCGTAGGTGTCGACTTCTTCTCCCGGTTGGCCGGGGGCGAGCTGGACCTGTCCGATTTCGACGAGGAAACCGCCACCGCAACAGCGCATTTCGCCAACGCCATGGCTGTTCGCACCAGGTTCTTCGACGACTTCTTCGCCGCAGCGACGGCGACCGGCATCCGGCAGGCCGTCATCTTGGCCGCCGGTCTGGACTCCCGCGCCTACCGGTTGCCCTGGCCGGCGGGCACCACGGTGTTCGAGGTCGACCAGCCCGCGGTGATCGAGTTCAAGACCGCCACGCTGTCCGGCTTGGGCGCCGAACCGACTGCGGACCGACGGACGGTGGCGGTCGATCTGCGCGAAGATTGGCCGGCCGCGCTCCGCGCGGCGGGCTTCGATCCCACCCAGCGCACCGCCTGGATCGCCGAGGGGTTGCTGGGGTATCTGCCGGCTGAGGCGCAGGACCGCCTGCTTGACCAGATCACCGCGCAGAGCGTGCCGGGCAGCCGGTTCGCCACCGAGGGTCTGCTGGACATCAACGAACTCAACGAAGACGAACTCCGGCGCCGGATGCGTCGCCACAATGAGCGCTGGAGCCGGCACGGCCTCGACTTCGACATGGCCGCGCTGGTCTACTTCGACGACCGCACCGATGCGGGGACCTACCTGTCCGAACGCGGGTGGCAGACGACCACCGCGAGCAACGCCGAGCTGTTCACCACGCACGGGCTGCCGCAGGCGCAGGGTGACGACGCCCCGTTCGGCGAGGTGGTCTTCCTCAGCGCGGAGCTGCGGTAACGATGTCCCAACCGGAGTCACAGCGATCCACCGGCGACAGCTGGGATCTGGCGTCCAGTGTGGGCGCAACCGCGACGATGGTTGCCGCCGCCCGGGCGGTGGCCAGCGAGCAGGACAACCCCGTCATCACCGACCCGTTCGCCGCACCGCTGGTGCGAGCCGTCGGGCTGGATTTCTTCACCCGCCTGATCGACGGCGAGGTCGCCGAAATCGCCGCCGACGACTCCCGCCGACGCGAGCTGACGTTGATGGCCGAGTCGATGGCCGTCCGCACCCGCTTCTTCGACGAGTTCTTCCTCGATGCCGCCCGCTCCGGCGTCCACCAGGCGGTGATCCTGGCGGCCGGCCTGGACGCGCGTGGCTACCGGCTGCACTGGCCGCGGGGCACCGTGGTCTATGAGATCGACCAGCCCAAGGTGATCGAGTTCAAGAACGCCACCATGTCGGAGCTGCGCGCCACCCCCTCGGCGCATCGCAAGGCGGTGAGCGTCGATCTGCGCGACGACTGGCCGGCAGCGCTGCGACGCAGCGGGTTCGAACCGTCGCGGGCCACCGCCTGGAGCGCCGAGGGCTTGTTGATGTATCTGCCACCCGACGCCCAGGACCGGCTCTTCGACAACATCACCGAGCTCAGCGGGCCGGGCAGCCGGGTGGCTACCGAATACCATCCCGAGTCCACGGTGCCGATGGCTGACCGCGCCCAGGAGTTCAACCGGCGCTGGGCCAATCTGGGCTGCGACATCGACCTGTCCGGGCTATTCTACGTCGGCGAGCGCAACAACGTCGTCGACTACCTCACCGGGCACGGCTGGCAGGTGCGCGCCCGGCCCCGCCGGGATCTGTATGCCGACTACGGGCTGGTCTTCCCAGACGAACCCGAGGTGGGCCAGTTGCGCGACATCGTCACAGTGACTGCGACGCGCGAATAGCGTTGCGGCTATTCGGGATTGGCCGCCGGCGCCCGGACCACCATCGGTACTGCCGGGAAGGCCCACGCCATCTCCGAGCGTGATTTGCGCAGCGCCGCGGTGCCGTAACCCTTCTTGCGGTGCTCGGGGTGGATCCAGATCCGCACGTTCACCTCACCGTGCAGCAGCTCCCCGAAGACCATGCCCACCTTCTCGCCGGAGTCCACGGCGACGAACCAGGCCGCCTCCTCGTCGCGCAGCCGGCCCAGAGCCGCCCGGATCTCGTCGTCGATGGCGCCGGCCGGGGCGCCCGAGCCGTCCCCGGCGAACTTGATCTCCTCCGTTCGCGCGGTGAAGATGTCGCGGTCCTCCACTGCGGAGAATGCCCGCAGCTCCAGGGTCTCCCCCGAACTCGCCGGCCGCTCCTTGGCAGCAAAGCTGAGCTGTTTGTTCAGGTCGTCGAGCTCGGCCAGGGTCTTTGCGCGCGCATCCTGGGTGAGCTGCTCGAACGACATGCTCATCACGGCCTCGGCCGCCAGATGCGAGGTACCCAGCAGCTCGACGATGGCCTCGACCGCGGCCGGTTTGTTCTTCGCCGCCACTATCGCATCAGCAACCTCGTGCCGGCGTTCCAAAGCGGCCAGTAGGGTATCGGCGATCTCTCGACGGATGGCGGTCTGGTCGTGGTCAGTCATCGCATAAGCGTAGAACGCCGCCCACCGATGCGCGCCACCAATCCGCCCGTCATACCAATCGCGATCGACTGAGCTCCAGGAACCGGCGATACCGGTCCTTGGTCGGCCCCACCCAGTCCGGCCGCGGCTCGACGACGTGCTCGACCCGCGCCCAGCGGCCTGCGTCGGTGATCACCGACTCCAGTCCGACAGCCATCCGGGCCAGGAAAGCTGCCCCCAGGGCCGCCCCCTCAGCGACCGCGGACAGCTGGACGGGCCGACCCGTGGCGTCGGCAATGGCCTGCATCCAGGGCTGCAGCCGAGTGCCGCCGCCGGAGGCGATGATCCGCCGCACCGGCGCGCCGCTCAGTTCCAGCATCTGCCGGACGACGAAGCCGGACGCCTCGTAGGCGGCGCGCCGAAGGGCCGCGGCGTCGTGCGTCAGGTCCACGCCGTCGAGCAGGGCACGCCGGTCCGGATCGTGGAACGGGGTGCGCTCGCCACGGATGTAAGGCAACCACACTGGAACCCGACGCGGGTCACATGACATCGGATCAGCTTGTGCAACAACACGATCCACCCATCCCAGGAACATGCCACCGGCGTTGCTGGCACCGCCGATCATGCTCTTGCCGGGCGCGGTGTGCGGGATGGTCCACAAGCCCGGCACCTGCCGGGCAGCTGAAATCGTCGTCCATACGATCAATGTCGTGCCACAGAGCACCAGCACGTCGCCGTCCTGATCGGCGCCGGCGACGATCTGTTCACACAGCGCGTCGATGGCACCGGTCGCCAGTAGAGCGGTGTTCTGCGCGTCGCCGTGCAGGTGACTGATCGGTGCACCGAAGGTCTCCACCCGGGGCATCTGCTCGGTGCCGGCGCCGCGCTGGGCGCACTCCGCCGCATTCCACCCCGCCCCGTCGAACAACGGCAATGAGGTGATGGCCGTTGCGAAGTCGATCACCGGCTGTCCCGCCAGCGCATGATTGGCAACGGCGGGCGCCGGCCAGTAACCGGCGGCGTCCGGCGCCTGCGCGGCCGTCCAGCGCAGGAATTCGGCGGCCTCCCCCACCGCGGGAACGGGTTGTTCGGGAGCGTCGACCACCCGGCCGCGGCTGTCGCCGTACAGCAGGCCCGGGGTGAGGGGCCGGCCGGCCGCGTCGACAGCGGTCATCGACGGCACCATCGACGCGACGGCCACCGCTCGGACTCGCCCGGCCCCAGCTTCGGTCACCCGGTGCAGGGCGACCACCGGACCCTGTCGCCACGCCTCGTCCGCGTCGTGTTCCAGTTGGTCCGGTTCGGGCACGCGGAGCTGGTGCGGAATGCGGGCCCGCGCCACTACGCGGCCGTTCTCGTCGGCCGCAACCGCCTTGACCGCCGTGGTGCCGACGTCGATGCCGATTGTGACGTCTTCGCGTGACACGGGCGCCACGGTACGCCAGCATTGGCAGACGTGACCCCTCGACCGCGTGCCCTGGTGACCGCTCCGCTGCGCGGACCGGGCTTCGCCAAACTGCGGGAGCTGCTCGACGTGGTGTACGACCCCTGGATCGAGCAGGTGCCGCTGCGCATCTACAGCGCCGAGCAGCTGGCTGAGCGGATCACCGCCGAAGCCGCCGAAGTCCTTGTGGTGGAAAGCGATTCGGTACAGGGTCCGGTGCTGGAATTGGGCCTGCGCGCGGTCGCGTCCACCCGTGGCGACCCGAACAATGTGGACGTCGCCGGTGCGACGGCGGCCGGCGTCCCGGTGTTGTACGCCCCGGGCCGCAACGCCGATGCGGTCGCCGAGCTGACGGTGGCCCTGCTGCTGGCCGTCACCCGCGCATTGTTGACCGCGGATGCGGATGTGCGCAGCGGCAACATGTTTCGCGATGGCACCATCCCCTATCAGCGCTTCCGCGGGGCTGAGATCGCGGGGCTCACCGCCGGGTTGGTGGGCCTGGGCGCCGTCGGCCGGGCCACCCGGTGGCGGCTGGCCGGCCTGGGCCTGCGGGTCATCGCGTGCGATCCGTACAGCGACGAGGCCGGGCACTCTTTGGACGAGTTGCTGGCCGAGTCCGACATCGTCTCGCTGCACGCACCGGTCACCGAGGACACCACCGGGATGATCGGCGCCGAGCAGTTCGGTGCCATGCGGGACGGCGTGGTGTTCCTCAACACCGCACGCGCCCAACTGCACGACACCGATGCACTGGTCGATGCGCTGCGCAGCGGCAAGGTCGCCGCCGCCGGGCTGGATCATTTCGCGGGCGAGTGGCTGCCGGCCGATCACCCCCTGACCGGCATGCCCAACGTCGTACTCACCCCGCACATCGGCGGGGCCACCTGGAACACTGAGGCCCGGCAGGCG
Organism: Mycobacterium sp. NGS29; assembly: GCF_059812965.1. Classification (NCBI taxonomy): domain Bacteria; kingdom Bacillati; phylum Actinomycetota; class Actinomycetes; order Mycobacteriales; family Mycobacteriaceae; genus Mycobacterium; species Mycobacterium sp. NGS29. Next base: position 399,242 of record NZ_JCALDR010000002.1, on the reverse strand, counting down.
CAGATGGTTGCCGACGACCTGGAGGCACTGCTGTCCGGCGCCACGCCCGCCCATATCGTCAACCCGGAGGTGCTGGGCTCATGAAGTTCGTCGAGGACGCCGAAGTGGCGGTGCTCGCGGCGGCCAAGGACATGCTGCGCCGCGGACTGGTCGAAGGCACCGCCGGCAACATCTCGGCCCGCCGCTCCGACGGAAACCTGGTGATCACACCGTCGTCGGTGGACTATGCCGACATGGCACTCGACGACCTGGTGCTGATCGACCCGGACGGCGCCGTACTGCACGCCAAGGACGGCCGGATGCCGTCCACCGAGCTGCAACTGCATCTGGCGTGCTTAGCGGCATTCGACGACATCGGCAGCGTCATCCACAGCCATCCCGTCTGGGCCACCATGTTCGCCGTGGCACACCAACCGATTCCGGCCTGCATCGACGAGTTCGCGGTCTACTGCGGCGGGGACGTGCGCTGCGCCGAGTACGCCGCGTCGGGTACCCCCGATGTCGGCACCAACGCGGTCAAAGCCCTGGGGGGACGCGGCGCGGCCCTGATCGCCAATCACGGCCTGGTGGCCGTCGGCCCCCGGCCGGCCACGGCGTTGCACATCACCGCACTCGTCGAGCGGACCGCGCAAATCGCCTGGGGTGCGCGAGCTCTGGGGGGTCCGGTACCGGTGCCCGAAGAGGTCAACCGCAACTTTGCCGGCGTGTACACCTACCTGCGCGCGAACTCCTGAATCGCCGTACGCGGCTTAACCGAGACGCACCGGCAGCGACTCGTACACCGTCATGTTGTTGGCCAGGTTGGGCAGCTGCATCGGGGGTTCGCCCATCTCGATATCGTTGGTATGCAACACCGCGGCCCCCATGTCGAACAGTGTTCGAGTCCGCGGGTCAATGAACCGATCCGCCGGTCACCGGCGGTGCGCTGACGCCCGGAACTGCCGAGGCGGACCGCCGTGGGTGCGGCCGAACAGCCTGCTGAAATATCCGGGATCGGGTATGCCGACCCGTCTGGCGACCTCGCCCACCGGCAGATCAGTATCGGCCAGCAACTCGCGAGCCTCGGCCATGCGGCGCTCGATGATCCATTCCTGCACGGTGCGTCCGGTGCGCCGGCGCACGATCGTGGTCAGGTGCCCGGGCGTCATCCCGACCTCGCCCGCCACGTCCCGCAGTGACAATGGTTCACCGTGTCGACGGTCGATCACCGCGAACACCTCTGCCAGCAGCGGTTCGCCGCTACGCCGCAGATCGGCCACCACGTCTTTGGCCAGGCGCGCCAGTTCGATCAGCAGCAGGGTCAGGTGCGCCAGGACCGCCTGCCGATAGCCGTCCTGGCGCAGGGTCAGCTCGGTCTGCATCGACTGGATCGCCTCATCCCACGCCGGTCGCCGGTCCGGGGGCACCTTCAGACACAGCACCCCACCCGTCCGGCCGTGCAGGAACGGGAACAGCAGCGGATGGGCCTGCCACGCCGGCCACGGGGACCGCGCGTCCTCTCCGAGGGCGGACGGATCGAAGAACACCGCGAATCCCTCCTCAGCCGGCGCTACCTGCGCGGGGTCGAGCACCTTGCCGGGAGCGACGACGCGCACCAATCCGGCCGCCGGCGCGTACCAGAGCGCCGGAAAGTCGTGGATGTGCGGGTGCGGCTCGACGAGCTGATCGCGCCGGGCTATTGAGACCGGGGGCGTGTCCGGATCACTGCGATACCGGTAGACCGGAACGCCTCCACGATGCCGACTGAGTCGAGTTGGGGCGGTCATCTAACCGAAGATAGTCCTAATTTCGACGAGAATCGACCAATGATGCTTGCGCTAAATACGGAACAGTAGTGACATGACCAAACATCATCCACCTGACTACTTGCCTGCCACTGGCCTACCCGGCCTGCTGCCCGCGTACGACCTGATCGCACGGGTACTGGGATTTCGCCGCGTCTATGCCAGGCTGATCACGCACGCCGAACTCCGCGACGGCCAGCGGGTATTGGAAATCGGTTGCGGCACCGGCAATGTCCTCATCGCGGCCAAACGCTCGCACCCCGGGATCGACGCGGTGGGGACCGACCCCGACCCGCAGATACTGGACCGCGCGCGACGAAAGGCACACGGGCTGAGCGGCATTCGGTTCGAAGAAGGGTATGCCCAGCAGCTACCCTGCGCCGACGGCGAATTCGACCGGGTGTTGTCCTCGATGATGCTGCACCACCTCCCCGACGACGCGAAACCTGCTGCCGCTGCCGAGATCTTCCGTGTGTTGCGGCCTGGCGGCAGCCTGCACCTGGTCGATATCGGCGGCGAGATGACCGCCCCGCCAAGCCCGATAACCAGGCGGATGAGGAGCAACCACCACGCCGCCGGCAATCTCGGCGACGCGATTCCACGCCTGCTGGATACGGCCGGGTTCGACTGCGCGCAGGTCGCCACCCAGTCGCACCGCCTGCTCGGGCAGCTGGTGTATTACCGGGCCAGCCGCCCGGTCTGACCGCCGGCGACGCCCCGTTCGAGCTTTTGTTATATTGGCTAAGTATCAGTGAGACCCCCGGATCGAGGAACCCGCATGACTGCCAGCACCGCACGGTACGACGGAGACACCTGGGATTTGGCGACCAGCGTCGGGGTGACCGCGACCATGGTCGCCGCCGGCCGCGCAATGGCCACGCGTGCCGAGAATCCGCTGATCAACGACCCGTTCGCCGAACCGCTGGTACGGGCGGTCGGCGTGGATCTGCTCACCCGGCTGGCGACCGGTGCGACCACCGTCGCCGAACTCGACAGCGATCCGCAGCGCCCGTTCAGCGGGGTCGCCAACGTCGCGGAGAACATGGCCGTGCGCACCAAATTCTTCGACGAGTTCTTTCTGGAGGCGACGCGGGCGGGCATCAAGCAGGCCGTGATCCTCGCCTCCGGCCTGGACGCCCGGGCTTACCGGTTGACCTGGCCGGACCAGACCGTGGTCTTCGAGATCGACCAGCCGCAGGTCATCGAGTTCAAGTCGCGCACCCTGGCCGAGTTGGGCGCGACCCCCAGTGCCGACCGGCGCGCCGTGTCCGTCGACCTGCGCGACGACTGGCCGACCGCGTTGCGTCAGGCGGGATTCAACCCCGCCCTGCCCACCGCGTGGAGCGCGGAGGGACTGCTGGGGTACCTGCCGCCGGAAGCCCAGGACCGCCTGCTGGACACCATCACCGAGCTCAGCGCGCCGGGCAGCCGGCTGGCCACCGAGGGCATGAACCGAACCGAGCCCGTCGACGAGAATGACCTACGGCAGCACATGGAAAAGGTCTCCGAACGCTGGCGCGCGCACGGATTCGACATCGACATGGGTAATCTGATCTACCTCGGTGAGCGCAACGAAGTCGCGGCGTACCTCACAGCTCACGGCTGGCAGATCACCACCATCGCCCTGCCGGAGCTGCGTGCGGCCAACGGTCTCCCGCCTGCCGTGGTGGAGGAGGATGCGCCCGCCGTCGAGATGCTCTACGTCAGCGGTACCCTGCCCGAGGACCACTAGGAGACATTGATGCCACGCGCTCACGACGACAACTGGGATCTGGCGTCCAGCGTCGGCGCCACCGCGACCATGGTCGCGGCCGGGCGCGCGATGGTCACGAACACGCCCGGCGGGTTGATCGACGACCCGTTCGCCGAACCGCTGGTGCGTGCCGTCGGGGTGGATTTCTTCACCAAGATGATGGACGGCAAACTCGACCCCGAGACGTTCGAGAACATCAACCCGGCACGGGTGCAGGCGATGATCGACGGAATGGGCGTGCGCACCAAGTACTTTGACGAGTACTTCGCGCAAGCCACCGACGCGGGGGTGCGACAGGTCGTGATCCTGGCGTCCGGACTGGACGCACGCGCCTACCGGCTGCCGTGGCGCGCCGGGACAGTGGTCTACGAGATCGACCAGCCACAGGTGATCGAGTTCAAGACCACCACCCTGGACGACCTCGGTGCTACGCCCACCGCAGATCGGCGGACGGTCGCGATCGACCTGCGCGGCGACTGGCCGACGGCGCTGCGGGCGGCGGGGCTTGATCCGACCCAACCGACGGCATGGCTTGCCGAAGGCCTACTGATCTACCTGCCGCCGGACGCCCAAGACCGGTTGTTCGACAACATCATCGCGCTGAGCGTCCCCGGAAGCACCATCGCAACCGAATTCGTCCCTGGCATAGTGGATTTCGATGCCGACAAGGTTCGTGAGATGTCGGGAAGCTTCCGCGATCACGGCGTGGACATCGACATGGCCTCGCTGGTCTACTCCGGCGAGCGCAATCATGTCGTCGACTACCTGCGCGCCAGGGGCTGGGACACCGATGCGGTGACCCGCACCGAACTATTCGAACGACACAATCTGACGGTCCCCGCGCCCGAGAACAACGACCCGCTCGGCGAGATCATCTTCATCAGCGCGCGACTGACGGCCTAGAACCGCGCCTGCCCCAGCCACAGCACGCTGGCACCGCTGACCGTCTGCTCCAGTTGATCGACAATGCCGAGGACCGAACGCGTGAGCAACGCCCCGACAGCGTCGGGCAACGACGCCGCGCCCGGCTGCGAGGACGCCCGTGGCCGCAGCAGGTCCAGCAACGACGAGCCCGGATAGCTCACGATCCGCGCCGGCACGTCCGGGTCGAGGCCGGCGAGCACCTTGGCCCGGCGCACCGCGGTCCGAAAGCCGCCCAACTCGTCGACCAGACCCCGCTCGAAGGCATCGGCGCCGGTCCAAACCCGGCCGCGGGCAACGACATCCACGTCCTGAGTGGTCAGATTGCGGCCCTGCGCGGCGCGTTCGACGAAGTCGGTGTAGAACAGGTCGGCTTCGGCCTCCCGATGCGCCTGCTGCTCGGGGGTGAACGGCGCGTCGATCGACCAGGCGTCGGCATTGGCATTGGTGCGCACGGTTTCCGACGCGACCCCGAGTCGGTCCTTGAGGTCCCGCACCACCAACTTGCCGGTGATGACGCCGATGGATCCGGTGATGGTGCCGGGATTCGCCACGATGGCATCGGCGCCCATCGACACGTAGTACCCGCCGGACGCGGCGACCGATCCCATCGAGGCCACTACCGGCTTGCCGCGCTCGCGTGCGCGTTTGACCTCGCGCCAGATGCTCTCCGACGCCGTCACGGACCCGCCGGGGCTGTCCACCCGCAGCACGATCGCCGAGATGGCGTCATCGGCCGCCGCCTCCCGCAGCGCCGCAGCGATCGTGTCGCCGCCGGCATTCGACGGCCCCAACGGCAGGCCCTGCGGCCCGCCCCGGCCGTTGACGATGGCACCCTCGACGGTGACCACGGCAACCGTCGGCTTGGGCCGGCGTCCCGGGATCGACGGCACCGGCGGCGACAGCCGCGACCGCGCCGAGCCGGCATAGCGGGCCAGATACATCCGCGGCGGCGTCTCATCCGGGTCGGCATCCGCGCGATCAGACGAATCATGGTGCGCATCAGTCAGTTCCGCGATGCGCGCATATGCCTCGTCGCGGAATCCGATCCGGTCCACCAGCCCGGAGGCCAGCGCGTCGTCACGCAGCAGCGGAGCGCGATCGGCCAGCTCGTCCAGGGCGCCGGCATCGATCCGGCGCGACTCGGCGACGGCCTGCCACACCTGATCCTGCAGACTCTCCAGCATGCGGGTCACCGCTTCGCGATGGGCGTCGGTGAAGCCGTCCTCGGTGAAAAGGTTTGCCGCCGACTTGTATTCGCCGCGCGCGATGAACTGGGCCTCGATGCCCGCTTTGGCCAGGGCATCGCGCAGAAACATCGCGTTGCTCGCGAAGCCGATCAGCCCGACCTCACCCGAAGGCTGCATCCAGACCTCACGGAATGCCGACGCCAGGTAATAGGACAGCGTGCCCGGGAAAGTCTCCGCCCAGGCCAGCGACGGCTTGACGGCACTGAACGCAGCGATGGCGTCCCGCAATTCCTGGACCGCGCCGATCGGTGACGGGGACAGCTGCACGCGGGCGATCAGCCCGGCGACGCGCGGGTCTTCGGCGGCACGGTGAATCGCGGCGACCGCCTCGCGCAGCGGCAGCTGCCGGCCGCCGCCGCTGATGATCGTGAGCGGGTCGAACCCGGTGGTCTCCGGCGGCATGCTGCGCAGGTCGAACTCGAGGACGCACCCGTTGGGTATGCCGTGGTGACGGGCGGTGTCGACCCGGTCGACCAGCGCCCGCACGTCGTCGACTCCGGGCAGGTTAGGCAGAAAGGCGAACATGTTCTGCAGCGTACCGATCGGTACCGACCCGCCTGGCCGGCACCGGTAGCGTGCTAGCGGTGAGGTTCGCCATCTCGATCCCCCAACTCGGCTCGCCGGACTTCGACACCGCGCAGTTGCAGGACTACCTCGCCCGCGCCGAAGAACTGGGTTTCGAGGGCGGGTGGACCCTGGAACAGGCCATCGGCGGGTCAGCCCTGCTGGCGCCCCTCGAGGTGCTGGCCTATGCCGCGGCGTGCACCCGGCGGCTGCGCCTGGGGGTGGCCGTGCTGGTGACGTCGCTGCACGATCCGCTGCAGCTGGCCTCAGCCGTGACCGCCGTCGACCGGCTCAGCGGCGGCAGGCTCGACCTCGGCGTGGTCGCCGGCGGAGGTTCGCGCCGGTTCGGCGCTTTCGGCATCGAGAAGTCCACGCATGTCCGGTATTTCACCGAGGGGCTGGAATTGATGCGCGCCGCCTGGTCCGACGAGCCGACGGTGAACTTCCACGGCCGGTTTCGCGACGTCGACAATCTGCCGATCCAACCCAAACCCGTGCAACGGCCGCATCCACCGATCTGGTTCGGCGGACGCGCCCCCGCCGCCCTGGCCCGCGCGGCCCGCCTGGGCGATGCGTTCATCGGCGCGGGGTCGTCGACCACCGCCGCGTTCGCCGAAGCGGTGCGCATAGTGCGCACTGAACTGGCCGGCCAAGGCAGAGATCCCCGGCGGTTCACCATCGCCAAACGCGTCTACGTGATGGTCGACGACGACGCCGAGCGTGCCCGCGACACAGCGCTGGCCGGGCTGTACCGCATCTACGGCGAGAGGTCCGGCCTGGAGGCGGTCGCGGTGACCGGCACCCCGGCGCAGGTGGCCCACGGGCTGTCCGAGGTCATGTATGCGGGCGCGCAGATGTTGCTGCTCAACCCCGTCGGCGCTGACGTTGCGCAGGACCGCGAGCAGATGGAACGGCTTGCCCTGGAAGTGATTTCGCGGCTGGGTTAGAGCTCGGTGGCCGAACCGCCCGCAGCGGTGATCTTCTCGCGGGCGCTGCCGCTGAACTTGTGCGCGGTCACCTCGACGCCGACGGTCAGCTTGCCGTCGCCCAGCACCTTGACCAAGCTGTTCTTGCGAACGGCACCCTTGGCCACCAGCTCGTCGACGCCGACCGTGCCGCCCTGCGGGAAGAGCCGGTTGATGTCACCGACGTTGACCACCTGGTACTCGGTGCGGAACCGGTTGCGGAAGCCCTTCAGCTTGGGCAGTCGCATGTGGATGGGCATCTGCCCACCTTCGAAGGTGGCCGGCACGTTCTTGCGGGCTTTGGTGCCCTTGGTGCCGCGGCCCGCGGTTTTGCCCTTGGAACCCTCACCGCGACCGACGCGCGTGCGCGCCGTCTTCGACCCGCGCGCAGGCTTGAGGTCGTGCAGTTTGATGGTCACTTGGCCTCCTCCACCTCAACGAGGTGACTCACCACGGCGATCAGACCGCGCGTCTGTGCGTTGTCCTCACGGATCACCGAGTGGCTGATCTTGCGCAGGCCCAGGGTGCGCAGGCTCTCGCGCTGCTTCCAGCGCGCCCCGATGGTGCTGCGCACCTGGGTGATCTTCAGTTGACTCATGGTTGTGCTCCCGCTTCTCGGTTCTGGGAGGCACTGGCCAGCGCATCGCTTTCGCGGCGCGCCTTGAGCATCCCGGCCGGGGCGACATCCTCGATCGGCAGACCGCGCCGGGCGGCCACCTCCTCGGGGCGCTGCAGCATCTTGAGCGCGGTGACGGTGGCGTGCACCACGTTGATCGCGTTGTCACTGCCCAGCGACTTCGCCAGAATGTCGTGCACGCCAGCGCATTCCAGCACCGCGCGGGCGGCGCCACCGGCGATCACACCGGTACCCGGGCTGGCCGGACGCAGCAGCACGACGCCGGCCGCGGCCTCCCCCTGCACCGGATGCGTGATGGTTCCGCGGATCAGCGGGACCCGGAAGAAGCCCTTGCGGGCCTCCTCGACACCCTTGGCGATGGCCGCCGGGACTTCCTTGGCCTTGCCGTAGCCGACGCCGACCATGCCGTTGCCGTCACCGACGATGACCAGGGCGGTGAAGCTGAACCGCCGACCACCCTTGACCACCTTGGAGACGCGGTTGATCGCGACGACCCGCTCCAGGTAGTTGCTCTTGTCGCCGTCACGGTCGCGGTCGCGGCCACCCCGGCCACCACCGTCGCGTCGACCTCGCCCATCGCGGCTGTCACGGTTGTCCGGGCCCCGGTTGTCTGCCGAGCCTCCAGCGGACTGCTCCGCCATTATGCGGTCCTTCCGTTTATCAGGCTTGCGTTGTTCATCAGAATCGCAATCCGTTCTCGCGGGCGGCATCGGCCAGAGCCGCGATTCGTCCGCCGTAGGTGTAGCCGCCGCGGTCGAATACCACGGAGTCGACGCCGGCAGCCTTGGCCCGCTCGGCGATCAACTGGCCGACCCGCACGCTGCGGGCCTTCTTGTCCCCGTCCAGGCCGCGAACGTCGGCTTCGATGGACGAAGCCGCGGCCACGGTGGTGCCGTTGAGGTCGTTCACCAGTTGCACGTGAATGTGCCGCGACGACCGGTTCACCACGAGGCGGGGACGCTCCGCGGTGCCGGAAACCTTCTTGCGCAGCCGTGCGTGCCGGCGCAGCCGGGACACCCGCCTGGTAGCGGATACGTTCTGCCCCACTGTCTTTCGCGCGTCGGATGCAGTCTGTGATTGCGCCATGACTACTTACCTGTCTTTCCGACCTTGCGGCGGATCTGCTCACCCTCGTAGCGCACGCCCTTGCCCTTGTAGGGGTCGGGGCGGCGCAGGCGGCGGATGTTCGCCGAGATTTGGCCGACCTTCTGCTTGTCGATCCCAGAGATCGTGAACTTGGTGGGCGCCTGCACCGCGAACGTGATGCCTTCGGGCGCCTCGATCACCACGGGATGGCTGTAGCCGAGCGCGAACTCCAGGTTGGTTCCCTTGAGCTGCACGCGGTAACCGACGCCGTGGATCTCCATCTTGGTGGTGTAGCCCTCCGTCACACCCGTGACCAGGTTGGCCACCAGGGTGCGGGACAGCCCGTGCAGCGAGCGGTTCTGCCGCTCGTCGTTCGGCCGGGCCACCACGATGGCGCCATCGTCGTTGCGCGACACCGTGATCGGGTCGGCGACGGTCAACTCCAGGGCGCCCTTGGGGCCCTTGACCGAGACGTTCTGGCCGTCGATGGTGACGTCGACTCCGGACGGGACCGGAACCGGTTGCTTACCGATACGTGACATGTCTGCTTACCCCCTTACCAGACGTACGCGAGGACTTCGCCGCCCACGCCCTGCCTGGCTGCCTGGCGATCGGTGAGCAGACCCGAGGACGTCGAGATGATCGCCACACCGAGGCCACCGAGCACCCGCGGCAGATTTGTGGACTTGGCGTACACCCGCAGACCGGGCTTGGAGACGCGCTTCAAGCCCGCGATGCTGCGCTCGCGGCTGGGTCCGTACTTGAGCTGCACCACCAGCGACTTGCCGACCCGAGCATCCTCGGTGTGGAAGTCGGTGATGTAACCCTCGCTCTTGAGGATCTGGGCGATGTTCGCCTTGATCTTCGAGTGCGGCAGGCTCACTTCGTCGTGGTACGCCGAGTTGGCGTTGCGCAGCCGCGTCAAGAAGTCTGCGATCGGATCCGTCATAGTCATCGGGCGCTACTCCTCTTCGTCGCTGCGCTCCGCATCGTCGTCATCGCGGTCATGATCAAGTCCCTACGTCCCGTCACCAACTGCTCTTCTGCACGCCGGGCAGCTCACCCGCATGCGCCATTTCGCGCAGGCAGATCCGGCACAGCCCGAACTTGCGGAACACCGCGCGCGGACGGCCGCACTTGCTGCAGCGCGTGTAGCCGCGTACCGCGAACTTCGGCTTGCGTGCGGCCTTGTTGACCAATGCCTTCTTCGCCATTACTCAGTTCTCCTTGAACGGAAAGCCGAGGGCCCGCAACAGCGCTCGTCCTTCGTCGTCGTTCGTCGCCGAAGTGACGACGCTGATGTCCATGCCCCGCACCCGGTCGATCTTGTCCACGTCGATCTCGTGGAACACCGACTGCTCGGCGAGGCCGAAGGTGTAGTTGCCGACACCGTCGAACTGTTTGGGCGACAAGCCGCGGAAGTCACGGATACGCGGCAGCGCGATCGAGGTGAGCCGGTCCAGGAACTCCCACATCCGGTCGCCGCGCAGCGTGACCCGGGCGCCGATGGGCATGCCCTCACGTAATTTGAACTGCGCGATGGATTTACGCGCTTTGCGAATTTCCGGACGCTGCCCGGTGATCAGGCCCAGGTCGTTGACCGCGCCGTTGATCAGCTTTGCGTCGCGGGCGGCCTCGCCCACTCCCATGTTGACCACGACCTTGGTCACCGTCGGAATCTGCATCACGTTGGCGTAGCCGAACTGCTTGTGCAGCGCGTCGCGAATCTCGTTGCGGTAGCGCTCTTTCAGGCGCGGCTGAGTTTTCTCTGCAGTGGTCATGCTAGATGTCCTTGCCATTGCGCTTGGAGATGCGGACCCGCTTGCCGGTTTCCTCGTCGACCCGGTAGGTGATCCGGGTCGGCTTGCCGTCGGAGTCCACCACCATCACGTTGGAGACGTGGATCGGAGCCTCCTGGGTGACGATGCCACCGGAGCGGGCGCCGCGCTGGTTGGTCGAGACAGCGGTGTGCTTCTTGATCCGGTTGACGCCTTCGACCAGTACCCGGTTGCGCTCCGGGTAGGCCTGGATGACCTTGCCTTTGGCGCCCTTGTCCTTGCCGGCGATGACCAGCACGGTGTCGCCCTTGTGGACCTTCATCTACAACACCTCCGGTGCGAGCGAGATGATCTTCATGAACTTCTTCTCGCGCAGTTCTCGGCCGACCGGGCCGAAGATGCGGGTGCCGCGCGGGTCGTTGTCGGGCTTGATGATCACCGCGGCGTTCTCGTCGAACTTGATGTAGCTGCCGTCGGGACGACGGCGTTCCTTGACGGTGCGCACCACGACGGCCTTCACCACGTCACCCCGCTTGACGTTGCCGCCGGGGATGGCGTCCTTGACCGTGGCGACGATGACGTCCCCGATGCCGGCGTAGCGTCGCGACGATCCACCGAGCACCCGGATGCACAAGATCTCCTTGGCGCCGGTGTTATCGGCGACCTTCAGCCGCGATTCCTGCTGAATCACTCGATCTCCTGACCTGGTTTTGACGTGTGCACGGCAGGAGAAACTCACCCAACGTGCGCGGTCTGTTCGTCACCGAAGAGCACGCAGGGCCAGCAGGTGCTCTCGCATGCCGGCCGAGGTCTGCCCAAGGCAACCCCCTGAGTCTAGGGGAAGGCCAGCTCAGCGCCAAATTGCGAAGTGAACGCTACCCGGCGGATCAGTGACGCCGGCGTTTGAGCCGCCCGGATCAGGCAATACGCCCCGCGTGCGAATAGTCATCACCGGAGCATCCGGCAACGTCGGGACCGCGTTGCTGCGCAGGCTGACAGCCGGTGGAGCAGACCACGAACTGATCGGCGTCGTGCGACGCCCACCACCGCCCACTGGGGTCTATCAGCGGGTCCAGTGGCACGCGATCGACCTCGCCGAGGCAGACTCGGCCGCCGAGTTGCCCGCCATCGTCGCGAGCGCCGACGCCGTCGTCCACCTCGCCTGGGGGTTCCAGCCCACGCGCAACACCGAGTATCTGACGCGTCTCGGCGTCGGTGGAACCACCAGGGTGCTCCAGGCGGCGCACTCGGCCGGGGTGGGCCAGTTGCTGCACATGTCGTCGGTCGGAACCTACGCGGCCGGACGCTACGGCGAGCGGGTGGACGAATCGTGGTCGACCAGGGGCATTCCGTCATCGCCCTACAGCCGCGACAAGTCCGCCGCCGAGGCCCGACTTGACGAATACCAGAGCACGCACGGCAAAGATGCTGTGCCGATCACCCGGATGCGGCCGGGCTTCATCGTGCAGCGTGCCGCCGCCAGCGGGTTGATGCGCTACGCGCTGCCCGGATACGTGCCCATGCGCGTTGTACCCCTGCTGCCGCTGTTGCCCCTGGATCGCGGGTTGACCATCCCGTTGGTCCACGCCGAGGATGTCGCCGACGCTTTCATCGCGGCGCTGGAGCGACGTGCCACCGGAGCCTTCAACCTGGCGGCCGAACCCCCGATCACGCGGCAGGACGTCGCGCAGGTGCTCGGGGCGCGGTCCGTGCATGTGCCCGCCGGCCTGCTGGGCACCCTGGTGGACCTCAGCTGGCGCGCCCGATTGCAGCCCATCGACCGGGGCTGGCTGGATATGGCGTTCGGCGTCCCGCTGCTGGACTGCTCGCGCGCCCGCGCCGAGCTGGACTGGAATCCGCGATTCTCATCGGTGCAGGCGCTTGCCGAGGTGATCGACGGGGTGGCCGGCGCAGCGCACACCGACAGCGCGCCGCTCCGCCGCCGGTCGATGTTCGAGCAGCTGTACCGCGACCTCACCAAGGGTCCGTTGAGCACCCGTCAGCTGCCCTGACCGAGCTGAGGTGGGCGGCGACGTCGGCGGCGAGGCCAGGGGCTCGTCTGCGGAACGACCGCAACGGGCCGATCAGCGGCTCCTCGTAGCCGGCGAACCACAATCCCGCTGCGGCGCTTGGTGTTCCATTCACCAGCGGCGCACCGTCTGCGTCGAGCACGCCGAGGTGACCGACCATCGACTCGAGTCCGCGTCGGTATCCGGTGGCGGCGATGATGACGTCGGGTCGCACCGTGGTGCCGTCCGTCAGCAACACGCTGTCGCCGTCGAATCGTTCGACGGCTGTCACGATCTCGATCCTGCCGCCTCTGACCTTGGTTACCAGTTCGTCCGCCACGGTGGGGATGCGACCGTCCTGGAGTAGCGCACTGTAGATCCCCTGCGCCGGGGCCGGCAGCCCGCGACCACTCAAGTCGCCGAACCACAGTCGTTGCGCTACCGCGGCGGCGCGGTCCAGGACCGGCACCGGCAGATGACTGAAAGCACCGGTGAACGCATCGACAGGCAGTCCGGCGACTGCGCGCGGCACCAGATGCGGTGGTGTTCTGATAGCCATCCGGACCCGACCGGCGGCGCCGTCACACAGTTGCAGGGCAATGTCGGTGCCGGAATTTCCCGAGCCGACCACCAGGACGTCACGCCCGGCATAGGGCAGCGCGTTCTGGTAGTCGGCGGCGTGCAGGACGGCACCGGTGAACTGTTCGAGACCGGGCCAGGGCGGCAGCATCGGCGTGTGATAGTTGCCCGCAGCCACGATCACCGCTGTGGCAGTGAAGGTTTCGTGATCGGTCACCAGCCGCCACCTACCCGCGTCGCGGTCCAGCTGGTGCACCGTCACACCCAGGCGCAGTCGCAGGCCCTGACGCCGTGCGTACTCGTCGAAATAGCTGACCATGTCCTCGCGGCCCGGCCAACGCCCGTACCGGCGGGGAATGCGCTGACCCGGCAGATGGGACCAGAAGCCGCACGTGTTCAACCTGAACCCGTCGTAGAGCTGCCGCCACGACGATGCCGGGGTGTCGGCGCGGTCGAGCACGAGTGCGTCGATTCCCCGGTCGTGGCCCAGCTGGCGAGCCACGGCCATGCCGCACGGGCCGGCGCCGATGACGACGACCGGCTCGGGGCTCAGTCTCCCTGCCGTATCCACGCGCAGATATACAACGTCATCGCCACCACCAGTCCGATCAGCACCCACTGCACGATAGCCTGGTCGATCCAGGATCCGGGTGGTGGCGAGCCGGGCAGGAAATTGCGCAACGGCACCACGGCGAACAGCATCGCGGCATACCAACTGGCGATGGGCGGCAGGAACTTCCGTTTGTTGAGCAGCATCGGAATCGCCACCAGCAGCGCCAGGGTGGGCAGCGCGATCAGCACCAGGCAGATGCCCAGGTCGAAGATCAGCGGACCCTTTGCCCGCTTGAAGGTGATGACGACATTTCCGTTCTCCATAGTGCGTGACGTCGGCAACGCGGCGGGGTCGTGGACCCGGCTGACGCTGATGTCCCACCCGTCCAACGATCCGGTCACCTCGACGCGGGCCGGCACCTTCCGCAGGCCTTCGGCAAGGCTGACGAACGCATCTGCTGAGATCGGTTCAGTGCGATACGTGTCGAAGGGCCAGTTTCCGGGATCGCCGTGCGCCTCGACGGTGCTGGTGAGTTGGGCTGGAGCCTGCCCTTTCGGATAATGCAGGTCGCCCAGGTCGCTCGGCGGATACAGGCGCACGGCGACATCGGTGCCCAATACGTCGAAGCGGTTGTCGTACGCCGAAATTGCCGGATACACAAGAACATTCACGGTAAGCCGGTTGGTGACAGGCTTCAGCTCCTCTAACCGCAGCTGCACGATCGTGGCATCGCCCCCGCCCTGGCTCAGGTCCAGCGGCGGTAGCGGCCCCGCTGACTTCTGCAGGAAGTGAACGCCGATCAGGGACAGGGCGTAGGTGATCACGACGAGCGTGACCACCCCGACGCCGATCAGGATGCGGGGTTTGTCCGGCTTCTTGCGCACCGGTTTCGTCTTTGCGGGCGGCTCGCCGGCCGCGTCTGGGGAGCTCTCCGCCGCCGGACCCGGCGGCGCTGCGGTGGTCATCGACCGCTACCAACCCAGACCTGCGTATCCGAGCCAACTCGTCGGGACACGGGGTCCGATGCTAGCGAACTCGTGCCGCCTGCGCGTCCCGGGTGAAGTAGCTTCACCCGCAGTCCATCTCGCGGTAATGCACAGGCCGCTTTGCCTGCGGCCGAGACGGCACACTCCCTGTGAGATCGGTGTGGGAATCATTGGGCTACAGACGGTTTGGCGACGCCCAGGACTGGTCGAACAGCCGCCGGACACCAGGGATTCATCCGGTGCCGACGGACGGTTCATGCACTGTTCGCTTGCGCACCGATTTCGGCGGTTGTAAATGTCAAGGTGCGTCGCAACCAGGACGACGGGATCGATTGCGCCGCTGCGCATCGCTGCGCGCGGCTGAAACCTCTGTTGTTCTCAAGGGAGCCATAGCATGAAGCGCCACCGACGTAGTGGGACGATGGCCGTGCTGGCCACGGGGGTGCTGGCCCTCGCGGGGTGCAGCAGCGCGGCCCATGCGACCCTGCCGTACACCAACGGAGCCAAAGTGGACTGTGGCGGCAAGCAGACGTTGACGGCCAGCGGGTCGACAGCGCAAACGTTCGCGATGCAGCGCTTCGTCGACGCCTACCAGACCGCCTGCCAGCAACAGACACTCAGATACGAAGCGATCGGGTCGGGCGCGGGTATCAGTGAATTCCTCTCCGGCAAAACCGATTTCGCTGGTTCGGATACGCCGCTGTCCGGTGATCAGTACGCCGCCGCCAAGCAACGCTGCGGCGGTGCCGACGCGTGGAACCTGCCCGTGGTGTTCGGCCCGATGGCCATCACCTACAACCTCCCGAACGTGGACTCGCTGGTGCTCGACGGTCCCACGCTGGCCAAGATCTTCAACGGCACCATCACCCGCTGGGACGACCCGGCCCTCACCGCGCTCAACGCATCCATGCCGGCAGCGGAGATCCGGGTCATCTACCGCAGCGACGCCTCCGGCACCACCCACAACTTCCAGTCCTATCTGCAGGCCGCATCCGGCGGGGCGTGGAGTCAAGGCGCCAGCAAAACGTTCAGCGGGGGCGTCGGCACCGGGGCGGTCGGCAACGACGGCACGGCGGCGCTGGTGAAGTCCACCGACGGCGCGATCAGTTACAACGAACTGTCCTTCGCCCTCAAGCAGGGGCTCTACGCCGCGGAGATCAAGACCCCGGCGAGTCGCCGGTCGCTGCGGCCGGTCCGGATCGGCACCGACGCGCTCGGCAAGACCATTCGGGGCGCCAAGATCGTCGGCCGGGGAAACGACATCGTGCTGGATATCTCGTCGTTCTACAACCCCGCCCAACCCGACGTCTACCCGATCGTCATGGCCACCTACGAGATCGTCTGCTCCCGGTACCCCTCGTCCGATGTCGCGATGGCGGTCAAGGCGTTCCTGCAGGCGGCGATCGGCCCCGGCCAGGTCGACCTGAACCGGGTCGGTTACATCCCGTTGTCCCCGCAGTTCCAGGCGAGGGTCTCCGAGGCCGTGGACGCGATCAGCGCTCCCGGCGCCGCCCAGGCCGAAGAATGATCTGACCCGGTCAGTCCGACTGTTTTCGATAGGCCATGATGAACAGGGTCATCGCGACGATCAGCGCGAGCAGCACCCACAGCGTGATCGCCTGGTCCACCCACGACCCCTCCGGGGGCTTGCCCGGGAAGATGTTTCTCAGCGGGACCACCGCGAACAGCATGGCGGCGAACCACGACACGAACGGGGGCAGGAACTTCTTCTTGCCCAACACCATCGGGATGGACACCCACAATGCCAGCGCCGGCAGGGAGATCAACACCAGGATGATGCCCAGGTCGAAGATCAGCGTGCTCTTGGACCGCTTCAATGTGATGATCACGTCGTCGGGCCGGGGCGAGGACTGGGTGGATTCCCCCACCCGCCTGACGCTGACGTCCCAGGCACCGACATTTCCGATCACCTCGACGCGGGCGTCTTCTTTAGTCCGGTTGTCGCCGGTCCCGGCGTAGACCTCGGCCTGGATGGTGCCGGTGGTGTAGGTGTCGAAGGGCCAGTTGTTCGGATCGCCCTCCGCGTCGATGTAGGTGCTCTGCTGAGCCGGTGACTTGCCGACCTTGTACTCCAGGTCTCCCAGGTCGTTTTCCGGGTACAGGCGCACGGTGAGGTCTTCGGTCAGCGTGTGGAAATTCTTGTTGAACTTCGAATCTTCGGGAATGACAAGCACACTCACCTTCAACCGGTTGTTCACCGTGTCCAGTTCTTCGACCTTCACCTGCACCACGGTGTCCTCGGTGGTGCCGAAGTCCGGTGCGGGTAGTTCTTCGGACGAGGTGGCCAACAGGTGGACCCCGACCAGCGAAAGAACGTAAACCACCACGACGGCGAGGATCACCCCGAAATCGATCAGGATGCGCCTACCGCGGGAGGGTTGCTTCGGCGTCAGCGGAGTTGTCGGCGGCGGTGCTGTCGGTGGCTGCGCGGGCGATGCGGGCGGTGGGGCCTGATGGCTCATCGGACGCAGCCTTTCGTTGGCACGGTGAAGAAAGGCTATTGAAACGCATAGATTTTCCCGCCGCAATGCGCCACGCGAAATTATTCGACGCGGGTCGAATCCGCCGCACAGCGAAATCCGATGTGGGTTGTCGCGGTGTCCTGCGACTGCGGCGAGCGGGCTGCGGGACGGTACCGGTGACAGTATTCCGCTGCGCACAGATGCGAACCGCCTTTGAGCGTCTGGCTCACCGCGGGATCGGCCGGCCCGGCGGGGGCGCAGCAGGCTTTCGGGGGCGGGTCGGGTCGGTGGTGGGCGCTGAATTCTGTTGTGGTCCACTCCCACACGTTGCCGATCATGTCGAGCAACCCGAAGCCGTTCGGCGGGAAGGTACCCACCGGTGAGGACCCGATCCAACCCAGCGCGCCGTCGTTGCGGTACGGAAATCTGCCCTGCCAGGTGTTGGCCATCAACCGGCCGCCGGGCCGCTCGTCCGCGCCCCACGGGTAGGCGCTCACCGTCCCGGCTCGTGCGGCGTACTCCCATTCGGCCTCGGTCGGCAAACGCCGCCCGGCCCACCGCGCATAGGCCGCGGCATCGGGATAGGCCACCTGCACGACGGGGTGGTCGGCTTTGTCGGTCACGTCACTGCCCGGGCCGAACGGGTGCCGCCAGCACGCGCCCGGCGCCCAGTCCCACCACTGCCGCCAGTCGCGCAAGTCGACCGGGCCCGGTGTCGTCCGGAACACCATCGCGCCCGGACGCAACTCGTCCGGAGCCACACCGGGATACAGTGCGGGGTCCAGGGGTTGCTCGGCTACCGTCACATAGCCTGTGGCAGCGACGAATTCGGCGAACTGGGCATTGGTGACCGGGTGTTTCTCCAGCGCGAAATCAGCCACCGACACGGTGTGGATCGGCGCTTCCTCGGGATAGAAACTCGTCGACCCCATGCGGAAAGGTCCACCGGTCACTGCGACAAGCTCGGTCAGCACGTCTTCAGGGTATGACGACGGCGAAATCCTGCGTCAACGTGGATTTGGCCGCGCTGAATCCGGGGGAACCGGATCTGCCCTCGAGATGAATGGTCACCAGGTATTGCTTGGTGTTCGTCCAGATGTGGGTGACGCGGTCGGCGAAGTCGATCCCGCCGGAGGGCCCCTGCAGGGTGCCGGTGAGCTGTTCGCTGCTGAAACCGCAGAACGGCGCGCCCGTCACCGATAATTTCAGACGCGGCGCCGTGCCGCCGACGCCGGCGGTATGGCGCAGGAAAGCGCTCTCCGGTTCCAGTTCCGTCGCGGTGATGGTCACCGTGGCGGACATGGCGTGCGGACCGGTCAACGTCAGCGCCGTATCCCCGTCGCCGGGTGCCGTGCTCCACCCGTCGGGGACGCTGATCGTGATGCGCGGCGCGGCCGGGTCGGCGACCGTGGCGACCGCGGCGGGGCCGTCCCCGTCCGGGGCCGCAGGGCAGACCAGCGTCTCGGGTGCCAGGTTCTCGGACTGGGTGGCCGCGATGCCCGGCACCGGCATCGCAGGGTCCGAATGCTGGGGCGGTGCGGCAGTCCCCCCGGTGTTCTGGCAACTGACGACCACCATCGAGATGCCCAGCAGAAAAACCAACCCGACCAGCCGACGCACCGCGGACTCAATCCCGCGAAAAGGCAAGCGCGATATCTTTTTCCACGTCTTCGTAAGGCCGGCCCGACAGGTCGACGGTGACCTGGGCGACGGTGGCACCGGTCAGGATGAACGGCGCCTTGTAGCGACTGGACACGCTCGAGCCACCATTGCGGCCCACCGTGAGGCCGGCGCCGGCCAACCCGAATGTGCCCGGATGGGACACCACTTCCGGCAACGTCCCGACCACGTGCTCGTCGAAATAGAGCGTCACGTCGCCGATCGGAGTGTGACTGTTCGGGACGGTGCCGCTGCGTTCGTAACGAACACCGAACAGGTGCCGGCCCAGCGGGATAGGGCCATTGGACGAGACCTCCTGCTGGCGCTCCCCGAGAAAGTTGTAGACGTAATGCAGGCGCCCGTCCTGCAGGAACAGCACGTGCCCGCCGTGCGCGCTGCCCTGTTTGAACAGCACGCCTTCGGCTCCGGTGGTGTCCACGGTGACGTCGGCCAGCACCGCGAACGAACGGCCGCGAATCTCGGCGACCGAGCCGATGCCCACGTCGGCGCAGTTGGGGTAGTAGACGTAACTGTTGCGGTCGCCGCTCAGATAGGGCCGGAACCTGGTCAGCGTCTCGAGCATGTTCAGGTCGGCCAGCGGCAGCCCGTTGTACTTCTCCGCCTCGGCGAACCACAACGCCTTGAGTTCTTCGAGCTTCTGCGGGTGCTCGGCGGCCAGATCGTGGCACTGGCTGCGATCGGCGTCGAGGTGGAACAGCTCCCACTGGTCTCTGTCGAAGTGCGACCAACCCGCGGGCGAGGCGGCGTGGATGGTGTTGGCGAACCACCCTTCGTGCCAGATCCCCCGGGTGCCGAGCATGGTGTAGAACTGCGTCTTCTTGCCGGTGTCTGCCGCTGGATCATCAAGGGCGGCTTTGAAACTCACCCCGTCGAGGGGTTTCTGCGGGATGCCCTTGACGGTGTCCGGGGGCGTCATTCCCAAAAGTTCGTACACGGTCGGGGTGATGTCGCAGACGTTGATGTAGTTGTCGCGGACCGCACCGTGCGCGGCAATGCCGTTGGGCCAGGAGATGATCGCGGTGTCGGCGATACCGCCCTCGTGCGACGAGTAGCGCTTGAACAGCTTGTACGGCGTGTTGAAACCCATCGCCCAGCCGATCGGATAGTGGTTGTAGGTCTCCGGCCCGCCGAGGTGGTCGAACTGCTTCATGCTTTCTTCGACGGTGTCGATGTAGCCGTTGAAGAATTTGCCTTCGTTGACCGATCCGTTGGGACCGCCCTCACCGCTGGCGCCGTTGTCCGAGATCACCACGATGATGGTGTTGTCCAACTGGCCGGACTCGTCGAGATAGTCGAGGATCCGGCCGATCTGGGCGTCGGTGTAGCTCAGGAAGCCGGCGAACACCTCGGCCATCCGGGCGAACAGCTTCTTCTCGTCGTCGCTGAGCGAGTCCCAGGCCCGTACGGTGTCCTGCAACGGCCACGGCTCGCCGTTGGGTCCTTTGACGTCGATGTAGGGGTTCATCGGCGACAGTTCGGTGTCCGGGGGCACGATGCCCATCGCCTTCATTTTCTCCAGCGTGATGTCCCGGTAGGCCTCGTAGCCCATATCGAACACGCCTTTGTACTTGTCGGCCCACTCGGTGAACACGTGGTGCGGCGCATGGCCGGCGCCGGGGCAGACGTAGCTGAACCACGGCTTGTCGGGTGCGATCACCTTGGCGTCGCGGATGAATTGGATTGTCCTGTCGGCGATGTCCTTGGACAGGTGATAGCCCTCCTCGGGGGTACCGGGGGGATCAACCGGGTGGTTGTCGTACATCAGGTCGGGGTACCACTGGTCCGTTTCGCCACCCATGAAGCCATAGAAGCGTTCGAAGCCGCGCGAAGTCGGCCAGTGCCGCCTGGTCGCGGCCATGCTGGACTCCTCGAGCGGGGTCAGGTGCCATTTGCCCACGCAGTAGGTGTTGTAGCCGCGCTCGTTGAGAACCTCGGAGAGCAGGGCGGTGTCAGCCGGGATGCGGCCGTTGCAGTTCGGGAAGCCGTCGGTGAATTCTTCGATGGTGGCCATGCCGACGGTGGTGGCGTTGCGTCCGGTCAGTAGGGACGCCCGGGTCGGTGAGCACAGCGCGGTGGTGTGGAAATTCGAGAGGCGCACACCGCGCTCGGCGATGCGCGTCATCGCCGGCATCTCGACCAGCCCACCGAAGCAATCCCAGGTGGCGATGCCGATGTCATCCCACACCATGTACAGGATGTTCGGCGAGTTCTCCGGGGCGGTCGGCGCAGCGTACGGGCCCCAGTCCGGCTCCGAATCGCGGATGTCCAGCTCGATCTTGCCCCGAAACTCTGTCGACCCAGTCATAACCGTCGGCCTCACTCCCGTAGTGAACTCATTCGCCGGACATCGCGTGCGAGATTACACCGCGGTGACAGTAACCAGTGGACCGAAGAAAAGCCTGAGAGAAAGTACTTTTCAGCGGAATTCCACGACCAGGCTCTGCAGACCGTTGCGGCGGTTGCTGCGCGCCCACTCGGCCGGGGCCACGATGTCCAGCCGTTCGAAGCGCGGCAACAGTTCCCCGAAAAACACCCGCAGCTCCAGCCGGGCCAGGTTGGCGCCCAAACAGTAGTGCACACCTTGACCGAAACCCAAGTGCGGGTTGGGCTTTCGGGTGATGTCGAACTCGTCCGGACGGTCGAACACGGCGGGGTCACGGTTGGCCGAGCCTTCCCACACCAACACTTTATCCCCCGCCTGGACCGGCTGGCCCCCCACCGTGACGTCGCAGGTGGCGGTCCGCCGCTTCGACGGCGACGGCGTGGTCCACCGCACCATTTCCTCGATGGCTGTCGGCAGCAGGCCCGGGTCGGCACGCAACCGGCGCCACTGGTCGGGTCGGTCGGCCAGGGCGAGCAGGCCGACACTGGTGACGTTGCGGGTGGTGTCGGCGCCCGCGCTGAACAGTTGGTGGAAGAACAGGTACACCTCATCGTCGGACAGGAACGGGGCGCCGTCCACGGTGGCATTGGCGACGATGGACAGCATGTCGTCGGTGGGCTGCGTGCGTTTGCGGGCGATCAGTTCGCGGCCGTAGTCATCCCGGCGGGATTCCGGGTTCTTCCCGAAAACCGTTGATACGTAGTCTTTTCGGGAACCGCGAAATTCCAGCACCGTTTCCAGCTCGGCCAGCAACCAGTGCCGGTCCACCTCGGGCACGCCGAGCAGGATGCAGATCGCCTGCAGGGGCAGTTCCGGGGCGATGTCGACCGCGAAGTCGAACGGCGCGCCCGGTTCGATCCGGTCGAGCAACCGGCGCGCCCGCCCGCGCAGGTCGTCCTCCACCCGGCCGATCATGCGCGGCCCCAGGCCGGAGCTGACCAATCGCCGGATGTCCGCGTGCCGTGGATCGTCCATCATGTTGATCACCTGGCCGGCGACCGGCATGTCCTGCAGCAGCGTGCCCCCGAACGGCCGCTTCCCACCGGTGACCGACGAGAAGGTGGTCGAATCACGAAGCACCGCAATGGTGTCGGTGTATCTGGCGACCGACCAGAAGCCTTCGCCGTCGGGGGTGTGTTCGGTGGGTTCGTGCCAGAACACCGGCGCCTGCTGGCGGTGGCGTCCGAACACCTGGTGCGGGAACCCGTCGGCGAAGGTCGCCGGATCCGTCAGATCGACGCCGAGCGGATTGCCGGCTGCACCCGCAGAGTAGGTTCGCATGTGTTCCGTTTCAGGCGGGAGGACGATACAAGTGGCGCAAGATCCGGGCGTGCAGCAGTCCGGTGCGGTGGCGACCGACGGCACTGCAGTGGAAATCTACCGCCGCCTGCCGTCGCTGGGCGAGATCGAGTACATCCAATCGCAACTGGCGCCGCACAGTTCGGTGCTCGACCTGGGTGCGGGTACCGGACGCATTGCCGATCCGCTGGCCGAGCTCGGTCACCGGGTCACCGCCGTCGACGACTCACCGGACATGTTGGCCCACATCCGGCATGCGCGCACAAAACAAGCCCGCATCGAGGACCTGCGGCTCGATGAGCAATTCGACGTCGTCCTGGTGATCGGCAACATGGTCAACTACCCGGGTACGCAGCAGCGCAGGTCTGTGTTGGCCACCGTGGCCCGCCATCTGAAAGCCGACGGGCAGGCCATCATTCAGTGGGCGCCGGCGTCACTGCTTGCCGCCCGGCCGGCTGGCTGGTCGAAGTCGCTGACCCTGGACGGGGTGACGACCACCCTGACGATCCACTCCAACAGCGGCGGGATCAGTGCGGGCGAGTTCACGCTGGCCGCCGACGGCCGGGTTTGGCGCCAATCGCTGACGGCCGAGGAGATCTCTGCCGCCGCGATCCGGACCGAGCTGGACCGCGCCGGCCTGGAGTTGACGACGGCCGATCCCGACGACACGCGCTGGCTGCATGCAAAACGGCGCCGGTGACTCATGTCCGCGGCGCCGTTTGCTGGGGAAGATCATTCGCAGGCGTCGTCAGCCTTGTAGATCGGCATCGAGTAGACGACCTCGGTCTCGCAGAACAGAACGTCGTGGGCCATGGGAATCTCCTTTGGGTGCAGTGCGCTTCGTTGCTTCATAAATTAGCGCCGTGCCCCGGTGCAGGGATTCCACCGATCGTCGCTACCTTCGGGGGGTTTCCGGCGTCCCCCAATCAGTGGACAAGCGTTGTGGTCCCACCACGTGGTGCGGCTGAGATCGGTGTGTAATGCGCTGAGTCACTGGTGAATTCGGGTTTGCCGTAGGTAGCCAGCCGCAGTTTGAGCAACCCGATGATGTACTGGTCGACGAGCTCACGCAACGCCGGGACGCGGGCCAGGCGACTCACGACGAGATACCGTCCGGCAATGAACGGACCGGTCAGCGCGATGCGTGCGCGGTCCGCCAGTCCGATCGAGACGCCCATGGCGGCAGCGGCGGCGCGGTTGCCGTTGCAGAACGCCCGCACGAAGGACTCCTTGCTGTAACTCTTTTCCACCGCCTCAGCGGCGCGGTCGAACAGCGTGGTGCCCGGCCGCAGATAGGCATCCATCGTGGAGTCGACGAGTTCGCGGCAGACCGCGTCGAACCCGTCGCGCAGCAGCGCCGCGCGGGCGTGCATGACGTGCACGGTGTCACCGGGCGTGGTGGGCAGCAACTCCTCCGGCAGCCCGAGCAGGAAGCAGCGGTACCGGCCGAATTCGACGAGGGCGCGTTCCTCGTCGTTGAACTCCGTGCGGCCCTGTCGCAGCACCTGCTGGGAGGTCAGGTACTGGCCGATCATTCCGGCCGGCATCTGATCGACCTGCGGCACCGGTATGCCGTAGATGTCGACGTCCCATTTGCCGGACTTCTTCAGTGCGTTGTAGCGGACCATCGAGTGCATCAGCCGCACCATCGCGGCCGCCTCAAACCCTGGCCCGTAACGCTTCAACGCACCGGGCAGCGTGGTGACGGCGAAGAAGCTGGCCGTCTCGTTGACCCGACGCGCAGCACGGCGGCCGGAGAGCGCACCGGTCAGACCCATCGGCAGCGCGGCGTAGGTGTTGGTGAACGTCGCGATGAAGGCGCCCCGGGTGATGAAGTGGGCGATCAGCGCCGCCGAGATGCGTGCGGTCTGAGCACCTTCTTCCACCAGGTCGAGGTTGATCCAGTCCGGGGTGGCTTCCATGGCGGCGATGAACGCCGTGAGTTCTTCCGGCGCATCGGGTACCGCCTCGATGCCGTGGCGGCACGCCGTCTTGAGCATGTCGATCAGCGCGGCCACGCTGTAGCGACTCATGAGCGCCGCATACGGGTCGGCCACCACGTCCCCGAGCATGGTGGCCGTTTCCATCAGTTCCCGCACCCGGTCGTCGTGCAGGATCGACTCGCGGTCGCCGACCCAGTCCGGCAGCGACGACTTGTCACCGGGCTGCCCGGTCAAGCGGTAGGGGTGTGCGTCAAAGTCGATGTCGCCGTAGAGGTCTGGCTGTAACTCGCGCTGGCTTGCGACCCGTCGGGCGAGCTCCGGAAAATAGGTGACCATCAAGACCTCTCAATAACTAACACTTTGTGAGCAATAGTCACAAAGTGTTAGTTATGCTGTCAAGTGTGACCCACGCGACCAGGGACGCGCCCAAGCGGCGCATGACAGCCGAAGGTCGGCGCGAGCAGATCCTCGACATCACCCACGCGATCGTCGACGCCGAGGGATTTCACGCGGCGACGCCGAACCGGATCGCGCAGGCGGCCGGCATCAATCGATCGCTGATCTATCAGCAGTTCGGTGACCCGGCGGGCCTCTTTGTCGCGTTGATCGACCGGGAAGCGGCCCGGGCCGGCCAGCAGTTCTTCGGCGCGATCAGCGAGTTGGGCGAGCCCAGCGAACGGAATCAGACGCTGGTGCGCGCGCTCGACGGGGTGCTGGCCGCGGTGGACGCGAACCCGGCGACGTGGCGGTTATTCCTGTTTCCCCCGCAGGGCGCTCCGCCGCAGTTACACACCCGGCTGGCCCAATCTCAGGAGTTGGTCCGGGGATTCCTGACGGCGGAGTTGTTGCGCATCAATCCGGACGTGCACGATCCCGAATACACCGCCCGGATCCTCTACGCCGCCGGCCGGGAACTGCTGCAACTGCGCCTCAGCGATCCCGGGAACGCCACCCGCGAACGGCTGCGCGCGTTGCTGCGGAACCTGCGTTAGTGGCCGGCTACTTGGCCTTCTCGAGAATCTCCACCAGTCGCCAGCGCTTGGTCGCCGAGAGCGGACGCGTCTCCATCAACGAGACGCGGTCGCCGATGCCGGCAATGCTGTTCTCGTCGTGCGCCTTGACCTTCTTGGTGGTCCGAATGATCTTGCCGTACAACGGGTGCTTCACCCGGTCTTCGAGTTCGACGACGATGGTCTTCTGCATCTTGTCGCTCACCACGTAGCCGATGCGCGTCTTGCGACGTCCGCGCGGCTTCGGCGTAGCCGGAGTGTGCTTGGGGCCCTTCTCCTTTGGCGCCGCGTCCGTGGCTGCTTTCGAACTGGAAGCAGCCTTCTTGGGTGCCGCTTTCGCGGGAGTGTTAGCGTCTGCCATCACGATTCCTTATCGCCGTCGGGCCCGGAAGCCAGACCCAGTTCTCGTTCGCGCAGCACCGTGTAGACGCGCGCGATTTCGTGGCGCACCACGCGGAGCCGGCGGTTGTTGCTCAGCTGCCCGGTCGCCAACTGGAAGCGCAGGTTGAACAGCTCTTCCTTGGACTCCCGGATGCGCTCTTGTAGCTCTTCGTCGGTGAGCTCACGCAGTTCACCCGGCGAAATTCCCACTGCCATCAGAACTGATCCTCTCGGGTAACAATGCGTGCCTTGATCGGCAGCTTGTGAATCGCCCGGGTGAGCGCCGCACGCGCGATCTGCTCGTTCGGGTAGCTGAGCTCGAACAGCACCCGGCCCGGCTTGACGTTGACCACCCACCACTCGGGCGAACCCTTACCCGAACCCATCCGGGTCTCGGCCGGCTTCTTGGTCAGCGGGCGGTCGGGGAAGATGTTGATCCACACCTTGCCGCCACGCTTGATGTGCCGGTTGATGGCGATACGCGCGGACTCGATCTGCCGGTTGGTGACGTAGGCGTGCTCGAGGGCCTGGATGCCGTAGTCACCGAAATTCACCGCGGTGCCGCCGCTGGCGATACCGCGCTGGCGGGGGTGATGCTGCTTGCGGTGCTTGACCTTGCGGGGAATCAACATGATTCAGCTCTCCGTGCTCTGCGCTTCTGCTGGGGCCGCCGCTTCGGGGGCAACAGCAGTCTCTTCGCCACCGGCCGCACGGCCGGCGTCGGTGCCGGTCGCCGTCGTACCCGAGGCACCGCTGCGGCGCGGACGGGTGCCCGACGTCCGCTCCCGGCGCGGACGCTCCCCGCCCGCGGGGGCGGCGGCGGCCAATTCCCTTTTGCCGCCGACGATGTCGCCCTTATAGATCCACACCTTCACGCCGATCCGGCCGAACGTGGTCTTGGCCTCGTAGAGGCCGTAGTCGATGTCGGCCCGCAACGTGTGCAGCGGCACCCGGCCTTCGCGGTAGAACTCCGAGCGGCTCATCTCCGCACCGCCAAGGCGGCCCGAGCACTGCACCCGGATGCCCTTCACATTGGGCTGCCGCATCGCCGACTGGATGGCCTTACGCATCGCGCGACGGAACGCCACCCGGTTGCTCAACTGCTCGGCGACGCCCTGGGCCACCAATTGTGCCTGCGACTCAGGGTTTTTCACCTCGAGGATGTTGAGCTGCACCTGCTTTTTGGTCAGCTTTTCCAGGTCGGCGCGGATCCGGTCGGCCTCAGTACCACGCCGGCCGATCACGATGCCCGGCCGGGCGGTGTGGATGTCCACCCGTACCCGGTCGCGGGTGCGCTCGATCTCCACGTCGGCGATGCCGGCGCGCTCCAGGCCGGTCGACAGCAGGCGCCGGATCGCGACGTCCTCCTTGACGTACTCGGCGTACTGCTTGTCGGCGTACCAGCGCGACTTCCAGTCGGTGGTGATGCCCAGGCGGAAGCCGTGCGGATTGATCTTCTGGCCCACTAGTCTGAGCCTCCCTTCGCGTCAGCAGCCTCAGCGGTTTTCGCGGGTGCCTTCTTGGCAGGTGCCTTCTTGGCGGGCGCCTTCTTCGCGGCCGAGGCGGGCCCAGCCTTCGCGGCGGCCTTGCTGCCTTCGGCGCGACGGGTCCGCGACGACTTCGACGACCGCTCGTCGCGGCTGGGCCGGCTTTCCACGATCACCGTGATGTGGCTGGTACGCCGGCGGATCCGGAACGCGCGTCCCTGCGCCCGGGGGCGGATGCGCTTGGCGGTCGGGCCCTCGTCGGCATACACCGTGGCCACCACCAGGGTGGCCGGGTCCAGTCCGTTGTTGTTCTGCGCGTTGGCCGCGGCACTGGCGATCACCTTGGCCACCGGCTCGCTGGCGGCCTGCGGCGCCCAGCGCAGGATGTCGAGCGCGTCGGTCACCGACCGCCCGCGCACCAGGTCGATGACCCGGCGCGCCTTTCGCGGCGACACCCGCACGAACCGCGCCTTGGCGGTCGCCGACGGATATTCGGTAGTGGTGGTACTCATCGCCTCTTGCTCTTCCGGTCGTCCTTGATGTGCCCCTTGAAGGTGCGGGTGGGAGCGAATTCACCGAGCTTGTGGCCCACCATCGATTCGGTGACGAACACCGGGACGTGCTTGCGGCCGTCGTGCACCGCGAAGGTGTGCCCGATGAAGTCGGGAATGATGGTCGAGCGGCGCGACCAGGTCTTGATGACCTGCTTGCTGTTCTTCTCGTTCTGCACGTCGACCTTCTTGAGCAGATGGTCGTCGACGAACGGGCCCTTCTTGAGGCTGCGTGGCATGGTTGGTTACTCCTACCGGCCGTGCTTCTTGCCGGTGCGCCGGCGTCGGACAATGAGCTTGTTGCTTGCTTTGTTCGGGTTGCGGGTACGGCCCTCGGGCTTGCCCCACGGGCTCACCGGGTGCCGACCACCCGAGGTCTTACCCTCACCACCGCCGTGCGGGTGGTCGACCGGGTTCATCACCACACCACGGACGGACGGGCGCTTGCCCTTCCACCGCATCCGACCGGCCTTGCCCCAGTTGATGTTTGCCTGTTCGGCGTTGCCGACCTCACCAACGGTTGCGCGGCAGCGCACGTCGACGCGGCGGATCTCACCACTGGGCATCCGCAGCGAGGCGTAGGTGGCTTCCTTACCGAGCAGCTGGATGCTCGACCCGGCCGAGCGCGCGAGTTTGGCGCCACCGCCGGGGCGCAGCTCCACCGCGTGCACCAGGGTGCCGGCGGGGATGTTGCGCAGCGGCAGGTTGTTGCCGGGCTTGATGTCGGCGTTGGCACCCGACTCGACGATGTCACCCTGCGAAAGACCGTTCGGCGCAATGATGTAACGCTTTTCGCCGTCCAGGAAATGGAGCAGGGCGATGCGGGCGGTGCGGTTCGGGTCGTACTCGATATGCGCGACCTTGGCGTTCACCCCGTCCTTGTCGTTGCGGCGGAAGTCGATCACCCGGTAGGCACGCTTGTGGCCACCGCCCTTGTGGCGGGTGGTGATCCGGCCGTGCGCGTTACGACCACCGCGACCGTGCAACGGGCGAACCAGCGACTTCTCCGGCGTCGTCCGAGTGATCTCGGCGAAGTCGGACACGCTGGCACCGCGGCGACCCGGTGTCGTCGGCTTGTACTTGCGAATTGCCATGTCTGATCAGCTCTCTCTCGCGCGCGGCGCTAGGCCGGTGCTCCGAACAGGTCGATCGGCTTGCTGCCCGGTGCCAGGGTCACGATGGCGCGCTTGGTGCTCTTGCGCTTGCCGTAACCGGTCCGGGTGCGCTTGCGCTTGCCCTGCCGATTCGCGGTGTTCACCGATACGACCTTGACGGCAAAGATCTTCTCGACAGCGATCTTGATCTGCGTCTTGTTCGAGTCGGGGTGCACCACGAAGGTGTACACATTGTCGTCGAGCAGTCCGTAGGACTTCTCCGAGATGACCGGCGCCAAAATGATGTCGCGGGGGTCAGCGATGGTCGCCATCTACGCCGTTACCTCCTCGGAAGTTGCCTTATGACCGGTGTTGGCCGCGATGTAGGCGTTCAACGCCTCGACGCTGAACACCACGTCGTCGGCTCGCAGCACGTCGTAGGTATTGAGTTGGTCCGACGGCAAGATGTGCACACCGGGCAGGTTGCGCACGCTCTTCGCGCCGGCCTCGTCGCTGCGGCCGATGACCACCAGCACCTGCTTGCGGTCGGTCAGCGTGCCCAGAAAAGCCTTGGCGCTCTTGGTGGATGGGGTCTGCCCCGACACCAACTCGGTCACCGCGTGGATGCGCCCGTTGCGCGCCCGGTCCGACAGCGCCCCGCGCAAAGCGGCGGCGATCATCTTCTTGGGCGTGCGCTGGCTGTAGTCGCGCGGCTGGGGACCGTGCACCACGCCACCGCCGGTGAACTGCGGGGCACGGGTCGAACCCTGCCGCGCGCGACCGGTGCCCTTCTGCCGGTAGGGCTTGCGGCCACCACCGCTGACGTCGCCCCGGGTCTTCGTCGCGTGCGTACCCTGCCGTGCCGCCGCCCGTTGGGCGGTCACCACCTGGTGCATCAACGCGATGTTGGCCGGTGCGTCGAACAGCTCGGCCGGCAGCTCGATGGTGCCGTCGGTGTCACCCGCCGGCGTCTTCACGTCGAGTTTGAGCGCCATTACTTCTCACCTCGTTTGATCGCAGTGCGGACCACGACGAGTCCACCGGTGCGGCCGGGAACCGCGCCCTTGATCAACAGCACGCCGTTCTCGGCATCGACCTTGTGCACCACCAGGTTCTGCACGGTGACGCGGTCGCTACCCATCCGCCCGGCCATCCGGGTGCCTTTGAACACCCTTGCCGGAGTGGCACATCCGCCGATCGATCCCGGGCGCCGGTGCACCGCCTGGGCGCCGTGGCTAGCGCTCTGACCACGGAAACCGTGCCGCTTCATGGTGCCGGCGAAGCCCTTGCCCTTGGAGGTGCCGGTCACGTCGACATAGGCGCCGTCAGCGAAGATCTCCGCCGTCAGCTCCTGACCGACCTGATACTCGGCCGCCGCCTCCGGATCGTCGAGCCGCAACTCGGCCAGGTGCCGGCGCGGGTTGACACCCGCCGCGGCGTACTGGCCGGTGACCGGCTTGTTGACCTTGCGCGGACTGATCTCCCCGTAGGCCAACTGCACGGCGCTGTACCCGTCCTGCTCGGGGGTACGGATGCGGGTCACCACGTTCGGACCGGCCTTGACGACCGTCACGGGCACGACTCTGTTGTTCTCATCGAATACCTGCGTCATGCCCAGCTTGGTACCCAGAATGCCTTTTCTCGCCATTGGTCGCCGATCTCCTACTGGATGTTGACGTCGACACTGGCCGGCAGATCGATGCGCATGAGTGCGTCAACGGTCTTCGGCGTCGGGTCGAGGATGTCGATCAACCGTTTGTGTGTGCGCATCTCGAAGTGCTCCCGCGAGTCCTTGTACTTGTGCGGTGAGCGGATGACGCAGTACACATTCTTCTCGGTCGGCAGCGGCACCGGTCCGACGACGCTGGCTCCGGTACGTACGACGGTTTCGACGATCTTGCGCGCCGACGCGTCGATAGCCTCATGGTCGTAGGCCTTGAGCCTGATGCGGATCTTCTGTCCCGCCACGCTTCTCCTACCTCTTCTTCCACCCAGTGCCACCCGACGCGCGAGAACGACGCCCCTCGGGGGCCGCTCTAGCGTTGCGCCGGATACTGCGCCGCTGTTTACCTGTCGTGGTCCAGCCGCTCCCCCGCGCCCGGATGTGTCACCCGCACGCAGCCTTGTAGGCGACCGAAATTGTCGCGCTCCAAGGTTGGGACCGGACGCGCCCTGGTGGGCGCTGGTCGTATGCCCGGCCAGGCGCAAACCTGGCGCTGGGCAACCTGAACAGTATGCCTGAAGATCAGCGCTCGGCCAAATCTTGCGACGTCGTGCCGACCGCGGCCGCAGATTCCTCGCCGGCAACAGCCCTAGCTGGGCTTATAGGGCGGGTCAGGCACCTGCCGATCGGGTATCCGCCGCGTCGGCGCGTGCCTGGGCGCGCTGCACGTGCAGGAAGCCGTCGACGGCCGCCTGCACGGTTTCGCGGTAGTCGAAATCCGGCAGGGTGGATAACCGCCCTATCGCCACCGGACCGATCAGCAGGGCAATCGCGCGGGACCGGTCGACCTCGCCCAGTTCGGCCACCGCCTCGGGGCTGCCGAAGATGACGTCGAACGGTGCCGCGTATTGCTGGGCGATGCGCGCGCGCAAGGTGGCCATCGCGTTCGGCGTGCCGCTGCCGTCGCCGGGCCCGGGCAACTCCTGCAGATCCGATCCCAGCGCCAGCCACGCCGTCGCGGTCAGCACCGCGGGGGCTTCGGCGATCAACTCGGCCTGCGCCAGCAAGAGCGCCACCAGCCGGTCCCGCAGCGGGCCGTCTTCGGGCGGTGTCGGCGCGGCGGGGATGAGGCTGCTGAAAGTTGCTGCCAGTAAATCGTTTCCGCTCGGGAAGTGGCGGTACAACGTGGCTCGGGCCACGTTGGCGGCTCGGGTGACCGCGTCGATGGTCACCGCACTGGGACCTCCGGAGCGCAGCAGCGCGGCGGCGGCTTCCAGCAAACGGGCCCTGGACCGCGCCGGGCGAGGATCTGTGTCACTCACCTGCTCGATTGTGATGCACCTCCGGGTTCGAGTACAACATTCGCCGGCTATGGCCGAGACCCTGAAACCTGCCCTCGGCTGTCATCGTCGCGAGTCGGCGGTCCTGGCCGGTCCCCGGGCTCCCGGGCTGCGGTGAGTCCGGAACGCATTCCGCCAAAACGGCACGCGCGACCGGCGCTGCTGGTTACCATCTGTTCGGGGGCAAGGTTCGTCGGCGGGCAGCGGACTCTATCTAGGCCAACTGAGGGAACCGGAATGTCGTATGTGATCGCAGCGCCGCAGTACGTTGCCGCGGCGGCAACGGATTTGGCGAACATCGGATCGGCGATCAGTGATGCCGGCTCGGCAGCCGTGGGTCCCACGACAGGGGTACTGGCGCCCGCGGGCGCCGACGCCGTGTCGGCGCAGATCGCGGCATTGTTCGGCGCGCATGCCGAGGCATTCCAGGCGATCAGCGCCCAGGCGAACCAATTTCACAACCAATTCGTGCAACTCATGAGTATGGGCGCGCAGCAGTACGGACTCAGCGAGGCCGCGAATAACTCCAGCTTCGAGGCCGAGGCGGCAGTGCCCCAGCAGACGCTCGGGCGTGCAGTGCTGAGCCACAGCGCTGCGGTGGCGCCCGCTGCCGCACAAGCGGTGGCCATCAGTGGACCGTTGGGGCCGGGGGGCCCTGCGACAACATCGGCTGTGCCGGTGGGTTCGTCGGGGTCGGCAGTAGCGGCGAGATCGGTGGGGTCGGTGACACGTCAGCCGATCTCGCCGCTACGGACCGTCCCGGACGAAGTGGTGGAAGTGGACGCGCCCGCAGCATCGGCGTTGCCCGCACCGTTGGCGGCCCGGGCGGCGGCGGCCGCGCAACCTGCACCGGTGGCACGTGTGGTGACGTCCGAGGAGCCGGCGGCGAGCCACGGCTGACCGCTTGTCAGGCCACGAATTCGGCCGCGCGGTGAGCCAACATCACGATGGTGGCGTGCGGCCCGCGACTGGGCACCACCGGCAGCACCGAACCATCGATCACCCAGAGATTGTCCAAACCCTTTACCCGACAACGGTTGTCGACGACAGCGTGCGGATCATCATCGATACCCATCGGGAGGCTGCCGCACAGATGCTGCGACGTTGACCACACGGCTTGACCG
Source organism: Mycobacterium sp. NGS29 (assembly GCF_059812965.1). Taxonomy (NCBI): domain Bacteria; kingdom Bacillati; phylum Actinomycetota; class Actinomycetes; order Mycobacteriales; family Mycobacteriaceae; genus Mycobacterium; species Mycobacterium sp. NGS29. The sequence goes on along the minus strand of NZ_JCALDR010000002.1, from coordinate 365,939 downwards.
AGATGCGTTGATGTGCAGAGCAATTCGCGTGCCAGCGTCGTGCCGTCCCGCAGTTGCGCCAGGTCGGCCGGCTCGCTGTCGTAACGATGCTCGATCCGGGGCGCGACCGAGGGATCGGCCGACACCACCGTCACGCGGCCGCGCGCCCGTGGCCGCATGAGCGCCACCCCGACGTGCGGCCAGTCGCGGTGACCGGCGCTGCCGTCACCGGTCATGGCCACGAAACCACCTGTGTAAGGCCGTATCTCGATACCGTCGGCGGTGCTCAGCACCACCTCCAGCACCGGACGGTCCACCGCCACGTCCCAACTCGTCGGCATCACCTGTTCCGGGTGGTCGCTGCATCGCTGTCCGACCGGCAGCGCCTCCCGCACCGCTATACCGGCCGCCCGCAGCACCGACTCGGCACCGACGCCAGACAGCATCAGCAGCTGTGCCGATCGTATTGCCCCAGCGCACAACACGATTCGTTCTGCGCTGAAGGTGACAGGGCCGTCGGGACCGATCGTGTCCACCCCGGTCGCCGACCCGCCGGCAAACCGCAACCGCAGCGCCCGCGTCTGTGCCAGCAGGGTGAGGTTCGGGCGATGCAGTGCGGGTATCAGGAAGGCGGCGCCCGACCCGGTTCGCACTCCGTCGACGATATTGAGCGGCACCGCCCCCACCCCCGCCACCGGGAGCGGTCCGACGTCGTTGAGGTCGGTCAACCAGGGAAACCCGGCGCGCCGGGTGGCGGCGACAAAGGTTTCGGAGGCCCCGGTGAACTCCGCGGTGCGCCGGACCGGGATGGGCCCATTGTCGCCGTGCCCGGGAGTTTGGTAATCCAGGTCAGTCTCGATGGCCCGGAAGTGTCCGAGTACGTCGGGCCACCCCCAGCCGGGTAGGCCGAGGCTGTCGAAGTCGTCGGGGAGCCCGCGGCAGAAGTAGCCGCCGTTGACCGCACCGGAGCCGCCGACGGTCGTCCCCCGCACGATCGGCAGCTGCCGGACCGGGTGGTCGGTGAGGTTGGCCAGGTAGCGCTCGGCCAACGGACTGCCCGTGCCGATGGGCAACTGCAGCCCGTTGCGGGTGCGGGCCAGCAGATCCGGGTCGAGAAGTCCGGGGCCGGCCTCCAATACCCGCACCGTGCAGTGGGAATCCGCGGAAAGGCGTTCGGCGACAACCGAACCGGCGCTTCCGGCGCCCACGACCAAGACGTCGCTGTGCCGGGCGGCTGCGGACAAGGCGGGCGTTACGTCCGAATCTGCGGCTTGAGTGCGCCGATGTTGCGTTCGCGCAGCACGCCGTACCACAGCCCGATGCCGTAGGCCAGATCGTCGACCCGCTTGAGCAGCAGGTAGGTCAGCAGCCCGATCGGCTCGGCGTCGTCGTCGACGGCGTCGCGGCGGCGAAGCCAGTCCGTCACACCGTCGACGACCGCCGCCACCAGCACGACCCGCCGGAAGTGCCGGGACAGGATCGCCGCGAACAGCGCCAGCGGCCAGTAGTGCCGACAGAGCGCCGACGCCAGTTGCAGCGCCGCCGACCACAGGCCCCGGGTGGCGACCACGACCACGTCCCACATCGTGGTCTCGGCGCTGCGCATGACCCGCGCGATGCGCCGGCCCGTCAATACGGCGATGGCCACGGACGCCAGCTGGGCCAGGCCGCTGCCGAGCGACATCAGGATCCAGGCGATCAATGCCCACCCCGAGATGACCACCGGCGCGGTCTTGTCGGGGTGGCGCACCGACAGCGGAGCCGCCGACCCGCCGTAGAAAGCCTTGCGCGCTATCCAGACCCGGAGCTCGGTCCGATGGTCGTGCGCAACCCGCGCGATCGGCTCGTAGCGCAGCCGGGCACCGGCTTCCACCAGGCGCCAGCACAAGTCGACGTCCTCACCGGAGTGCATGGTCTCGTCGAAGCCGCCCACTTCCCGGATCGCCGAGGTCCGGCAGACGATCGCGGCGCTGGGCACGTAGGACACCGTGCTGTGCGGCAGTACCGGCGCCTCACGCAAACCCAGGTCCAGCGACGAATGCACCGCCTCGTAGCGGCTTATCACATTCTCGGTCGGCGTCAGGCCGACGATGCGGGGCGCGACCAGTGCGACAGTCGGGTCACAGAAGTGACCGAGCAGAGCTTCCAGCCAGCCGCGGCGCGGTGCCACGTCGGAATCCAGGAACGCGACGAAATCGGTAGAACACGCGGCCAGCCCGGTGTTGCGGGCGGCCGCCGGGCCTCTGCTGCGGACGTGATGCAGCACTTCGACGTCACAGTGGGCACCGGTGAAATCTTCCAGTTCGACCGGGCGGGAGGAACCGTCGTCCACCACGATCACCCGCAGCCCGCGCAACGACGCCACCAGTCGGCGGAGACCGGATACGTTGTCGCGCACCGGGATAACGACCGTGACATCGCGGTGCGACGGGCCCGTGGCCGGGCGCGGGTGGGCCACCGTGGCGTCGAGCAGGGTGCGGGCCAGCTGGGCGCTGAGCTCGTCGCTGACCTTCAGGCGACCGTCGGAGAGCATGCTCTGGGCGGCCGGCGCCAGCCGCAGCAACCGGGTCGGCGACCCGCCCAGCAGCGCCTTGCCGTCGCCGAGCACCCGCACACGACGATCGACCTGTACCGCAAACCCGTCCGGCAGGCGGGTCTGCGTCATGTGCGCCGCTCCTCGGCATCGCTGCACCTCTGCACCGTCGCCGGCGCCGTCATGTCAGCATCCCGTCGCCCGCAGGCAGCCACCGGGCAATTCGACGCACCCCATCGTCGACCATTTCAGCAAAGATCCTTTTCCCCTCGACCGCCGTGGCAGTTGTCGGATCACCCAGCACGCCGATCTGGCTCACCGCCGCGACCCCGCCGCGGCGCATCGCGGGCAGCAACTCACGCAACGGCGCCTCGTTGCCGGCGAGCATCGCGTCGGTACGCACCTCGTCCGGCGAAATGAGCAGTAACACCGACGTTTCGGTATGCCCGGCATGCGCGTCACCACCGGTTGTCACGCACGGGCACCAACCGACGTCGCGACCTTCGGATCGCAGCACGCTGGTCGCCCGGCCCAGCGCCGGCACATTGCCGCCGTGCCCGTTGACGAAGACCACGCGCCCGGCCCAGCAGGTTGCCGAGCGGCCGAACTCCACCAGCAGGGTGGTCAAGGCCTCGGTGCCGATCGAGATCGTGCCGGCGAAGTCCTGGTGCTCGCCGCTGGCGCCGTAGGCGATCGCGGGCGCCACCAGCCAGTCCACCCGCTCGGCGATCGCACGGGCGACGGCCGTCGCGATCCGGGTGTCGGTGTCCAATGGCAGGTGCGGCCCGTGCTGCTCGGTGGATCCGAGCGGGACCATTATTGACGGCGGGGCGGATATCGAGAGTTGCTTCGACGTTGCACTCCCCACCTCGCCGAGCATTGGCACTCGCCGATGGTAGGCCGAATTAACCTGTCGTGCACCAATTGTTGCACTACCTATTCAAATTTTTTTCTGTCCACATTGATCCAGTACGCGAATTCGATGCTCGTTCGCCACGACTGCCCCGCCCGTACCATGTTTGCCGGATTCGTCATTTAAAGCCCTTTCGGCGCAACCACATTTGTGGTACCCGCAGAGCGCCACCCGAATCGGGGGGGCACCGCTCAGCCCACGCCCAACGTCCGGGTGAAGCCGTCCGGAACCAGGATGTCGTCGGCACTGAGGTCGTGCACGGACGAGTGCCCGAGGCCCATCAACGCCGAGTCGATGCCGCCGCGCAGGATGTCGAGGACGTTCTCCACGCCGGGTTGGCCTGCTGCGGCCAGCCCCCACAGGTAAGCCCGCCCGATCATCACCGCGCGGGCGCCCAGCGCCACCGCTTTCACGACATCGCTGCCGCGGCGGATTCCCCCGTCGAACAGCACTTCGACCTGGTCGCCGACGGCGGCCGCGACAGCGGGCAGGGCACGGATCGACGCGGGCGTGCCATCCAGGTTGTTGCCCCCGTGGTTGGACACCGAGATCGCCGAAACACCGGCGTCGACAGCCCTTTTGGCGTCGTCGACGCGCATCACGCCCTTGAGCATGAACGGTCCGCCCCACAGATCGCGCAGCCAGGCGATGTCTTCCCAGGTCGGCGGCGGCGTCCCCATCCACTCGCCGTAGGCGTTGAAGAACGGCGGGCCGGGCTCGCCGCGGCGGCCCTGGTTGGGCACCCGCAGGTCCGGCGGCCGCAGCGTCTTGCCGAACTTCCACAACCACCGCGGCTTGGTGATCGCCTCCGGCGACATCCGCAGCATGGTCTTGAGGTTCATCGCCTCGGGGATCTTGGGGCTGCCCCAATCCCGGCCGTGGGAGAACGTCCAGTCGGTGGTGACGATCAGGCCGACGGCACCGGCCTGCCGGGCGCGCTCGACGCGCGCGGCGATCGCGTCCCGGTCGCCGAGCCAGTAGATCTGGAAGAAGATCTTCGGGTTCGCCGCCACGACCTCCTCGATCGGCTTGCTGGCGAACGACGACAAACCCATTGCCGTGCCGCGAGCGGCCGCCGCCCGGGCCACGGCCACCTCCCCCTCGGGGTCGACCGCCTGCACGCCGGTGGGGGAAATGAGGACCGGCAGGGAAATGTCCTGGCCCATAACAGTGGTCGCGAGGTCGCGTTTCTCGCTGGCCCCAACGACGTGCGGGGCAAAACCGAGTTCGCTGAACGCCGCGACATTGTCGGCGACAGTGACGCCTTTTTCGCTGGCCGAAATCAAAGACGAATAGACCGATTTCGGTAGCCGCCGCTTGGCACGCTGTTGGGCAATGGCGACAGTTTCAAACCATTGGTCTGCCATGGCTATACGGGACTTTCGTTGCAGATCCGGCTCGGTGGCCGCATCGAGAGCGTGAGCGGCACCGGGGTGCTGATGCGGCGACCGCGGGAGTGATCGACGCGCGGCCGGGGCGTCTCGCGTTCGGTCGCCAGCGCCGGTGCGCCGTAACCCTGCACGCATTCGGGGTCGGGCCCGTCCAGCGGTAGGCCGGTGAAGAATTTGGCGGCCATACAGCCGCCCCGGCAGCTGTCGTAGTGTCCGCAGCTGCCGCAGGCTCCCGCGGACTGCGGCTCGCGCAATTCGCGGAACAGCGGCGCGTTCTTCCAGACATTGTCAAAGCCGCCGTCGGACAGCACGTTGCCGGCCAGGAAGCGGTCGTGGATGGCGAACGGGCAGGCGTAGACGTCCCCGACCGGGTCGATCAGGCACACCACCCGTCCGGCGCCACACATGTTGAGCCCGGCCAGCGCACCGGCGGTGCCCAGCGGGGCCAGGTGGAAGAACGAGTCACCGGTGAGCACCCGCTCACCCTTGGCGACCAACCAGTCGTACAGCTGGACCTGCTGCTCGGCGGTGGGGTGCAGCTCCTCCCAGACATCGGCGCCGCGACCTGAGGGGCGCAACCGGGTGATCCGCAGCGTGGCGCCGTAACGGCTTGCCAGCGCGGCGAATTCGTCGAGCTGACCGACGTTGTGGCGGGTGACCACCACCGAGATCTTCGCATCCCGGAAGCCGGCGTCGGCCAGGTTCTGCAAGGCACGCACCGCCATGTCGAACGAGCCGGCGCCGCGCACGGCGTCATTGACCTCGGCGGTCGCGCCGTCCAGCGAGATCTGCACATCGACGTAATCGCTGGCGGCCAGCCGCGCAGCCACCTCGGGAGTGATGCGCACACCGTTGGTGGAGAACTTGACCCCGACGTGGTGTGCGGTCGCATAATCCACCAGTTCCCAAAAGTCCGGGCGCACAGTGGGTTCGCCGCCACCGATGTTCACGTAGAACACCTGCATGCGTTCCAGCTCGTCGATGATGTCCTGGCACTGGCGGGTGGACAACTCCCGGGGGTCGCGTTTGCCCGACGATGACAGGCAGTGCACGCACGCCAGGTTGCAGGCGTAGGTCAGCTCCCAGGTCAGACAGATCGGCGCATCCAGTCCGTGCTCGAACTGCTCGATGAGCCGGGGCACCTTGGCCGGTGCGGTCATTCTTCCTCCTGCGGCAGCAACATCGTGGAATCGGCCAACACGCGCAGCGCGTGTAGATACGGGCCCTGGTCGGCGTCGTCGACGCCCGCGGCCTGTAATGCCGAGCGCACGTCGGGATGCTCGGCCAGTGACCGCACCACCGTCAGAATGGTGCGGTTTTTCAGGAACGAGAGCTTGCGGGTGCCGAAGTGATACAGCAGCGCGCCAAAGGGTTCCGGCCGAACGGCCACCTGCGGGTGCAGACGCCAGCCGCGGCCGGGGTCGAACGCGGCTGCGTCGAGCTGCCCGGCGTGCGCGGGCACCGCCACGGTCAGTAGACCCCGCACATACCGTCGATGGACACCTCTTCGACCAGCGTCTCGGAGACCAGCTCGGTCTCGTTCTGGTTCTCGTTGTCCATCGTGTCGTCGTTGTTCACAGCGTTCCCTTTCGCGCGGGTCTCGACAATCCTGAGTGGTTCTGGTCACAATATGGCATCGAGTGCCGAAAAGGAAGGGCGGGGGCGATGCTGCACGGGTCACGGGTCGGCCGGCGCCGCTCGACGACTCCGCTGCACATCGCCGACATCGCCATCGACCTGTTCGCCGCCCGCGGTTTCGCCGACGTCAGCGTCGACGACGTCGCGCAGGCGGCTGGAATCTCCCGGCGCACCCTGTTCCGCTACTACGCCTCCAAGAACGCGATCCCCTGGGGAGAATTCGACAGCTACCTGAGCCAACTGCAGGAGCTGCTGGACGACGCAGACCCTGCGGTGCCGCTGCGCGAAGCACTGCGCACCGCGCTGCTGGCCTTCAACACCTTCGACGAATGCGAAACGGCGCGACACCGCCAACGGATGCGGGTGATCCTGGAAACCGCTGAGCTACAGGCATATTCGATGACGATGTATGCCGGCTGGCGCGAGGTGATCGCCGGGTTCGTCGCGGCCAGGACGGGGACCAAGACCACCGATCTGCTGCCCCAGACCGTCGCCTGGACGATGCTCGGCGTCGCACTGAGCGCATACCAGTACTGGCTCAGCGACGAGTCATTGGCGTTGCCGGCCGCGTTGGGCAACGCCTTCGACGTCGTCGGCACCGGGCTGGACGGGCTCGGGTGAGCCGCAACGCACACCTGCTGCACACGCTGCGCTCCCAGGGCCGTTTCTGTGCAGCCGCCGGGTCGACCATGTACGGCGAGCTGTCCGAGCGGGTGGCCGCCGACGTGGAGTCCGGCGGCGTATTCGCGACCGTCCTCGCCGGCTACCACGACGCGCCCGCCGGGCACGCGGTGCCGCTACGGCTGCTCGGTGGCCTGCACCGGCTGGTGCTCGACGGACGGGCACCGCAACTGCGGCGCTGGTATCCCAGCATCGGCGGCACCTGGGATGCCGAAGCCGCGTGGCCGGAGATCCGCCGGGTGGCCGCCTCGAGCGTCGAGGCGTTGCGCGCATCGCTACAGCAGCCGCCGCAGACGAACGAAGTGGGCCGGGCAGCCGCCCTGATCGGGGGTCTGCTCTGTATCAACCACGATTTCGGTTACCCGATAAGGCTTTTCGAGATCGGCGCGAGTGCCGGACTCAATCTGCGGGCGGACCGGTATCACTACCGGTACCCCGGCGGGCGGTGGGGCCCGAACGACTCCCCGGTGCTCATCGACGGGGCGTGGCAGGGCCAGTTGCCGCCCGGGGGCGAGGTGCGCATCGTCGAGCGGTGTGGATACGACATCGCCCCCCTGGACGTCACCGGCACCGATGGGGAACTGACCCTGCTGAGCTACGTGTGGCCCGATCAGGACGCCCGGATGCAGCGCCTGCGGGGGGCCATCGCGGTCGCCCGCGAGGTGCCGGTGCAGGTGCAGCGCCGGACGGCAGCAGATGCGGTGCAAGGGCTCACCCTGGCCGACGGGACGCTGACCGTGCTGTGGCATTCGATTACCTGGCAGTACCTGTCCGCCGAGCAGCGGGCTGCGGTGCGCGCCGGCATCGACGAGGTCAGTGGCCGCGCCACCGCCCGATCCCCGTTCGCGCATCTGACCATGGAGCCGGCCCGCGACGGACCCGGTGCGCCGCTGAAGTTCCTGGTGCGCGCGGCCCGGTGGCCGGGCGCGGATAAGCCGGTACTGGCCGAGTGCCATGCGCACGGCCCGCCGGTGCGCTGGCAGTAGAAATTTCTTCGGACCGGGCGTCGGATTTCGGGCCGTCAACGCGACGATAGGGGTGTGAGCGCCCAACCAGACCGCCACGGCGACGCGGCCCGTGCGCTGTTGGCGCTCTACGACACGGCACTGCCGGTGGTGTACGGCTACCTCGTGCGCCGCTGCCGCGATCGGGGCACCGCCGAGGACCTCACCTCGGAGACCTTTCTGGCCGCGATGGACGCGGCCCGCAAGCCGGACCCGCCCCCGATCGCGGTGCCGTGGTTGCTCGGAGTCGCGCGACACAAGCTGGCCGACCACTACCGGCGCCGAGCCGATCCCGAGCCGGTGGCCGAACCACCGGTGGATGCCGTCGACGAGTGGGACGCCGAACTCGATCGGCTGGTCGCCGAGAGTGTGTTGACCCGGTTGAGCGATTCGCACCGCACCGTGCTGGTGCTGCGCTACATGGACGACTGCAGCGTGGGCGAATGTGCCGCACTGATCGGGCGCACCGTGCATGCGACCGAGGCACTGCTGGTCCGCGCGAAAAGAGCGTTCAGAAAAGAGTATCCGGAAGGAGGCACGTCATGAGTCGGCCCGACCCGTTGCGCGTGCTGCACACCGTTGACCTTCCGGTGCAACCCGATCCGGCCTTCGCCGCGCAGTTGCGCCGGCGGCTGGCGGCCACCTTGGCACTACCCGCAGAAAGGATCGACATGACCAGTACCACCAATCCGCAGGGGACCGAGGTAGTTCCGCGGCCCGCGGCGCTGCCCTACCTGTGCGTGGCCAACGCCCGCAGTGCGCTGTCCTGGTACACCGACGCCTTCGGTGCTGTGCTCGCCGGTGAGCCGATTGTCATGCCGGACGGCCGAATTGGGCACGCGGAGATCGCACTGGCCGGTGGCGTGCTCTACCTGGCCGACGAATATCCCGAGCTGGGCTTGAGAGCTCCTGAGCCAGAAGTGGTTTCAGTGAGCCTGATGCTCCAGGTGGCCGACACCGATGCGGCGCTTCGGCGGGCGCGTCAACACGGCGCCGAAGTGGTACGCGAGATCGGTGAAAGTCATGGGTCGCGCAACGCGACCATCGTCGACCCGTTCGGCCACCGCTGGATGCTGACCGGACCTGTCGGCGCTGTGATTCAGCCGGGCGACCTCGGATCCATCTCGATGCGGGTGCCCGACGCAGATCGCGCAGCCGCGTTCTACGGTCACGTCCTGGGCTGGAGTTACGACCCCGGGACGCATCGGGTGACCAACACCGACCTGCCGACCGGCATCCACGCCGCCGCGGGGCGGCCGACCCTGATCTGCTGCTACGCGGTTGCCGACCTGACGACCGCCCGCGCAGCGATCACCGCAGCCGGTGGCACACCCGGCGAACTACGTCAGACCGAGCGCGGCACACTCCTCGATGCGACGGATTCGCAGGGCGCGGCCTTTGCCGTCCTGGCAGCGACACCGGGACGGAAACGCCCGGAGCTCAACGGGTCCGGGCCCGGGGAGCTGTCGTATGTCACCTACGAGACGGCCGATTCCGCTGCGTTCCGCGACTTCTACGGTCAGGTGCTGGGGTGGACTTTCGCACCGGGCCGGATTGCCGACGGGTGGCAGGTGCTGGACGCCCACCCGATGTCGGGTGCTGCGGGCGGCAGCACGCAGCCGGGTGTCGTACCGATGTGGACCGTCGCCGACATCGAGGCTGCGGTGGCGCGGGTCCGCGCGGCCGGCGGCACCGTGCTGGCCGAACCGTCGCAACAGCCCTACGGGCTGTCTGCCGAATGCGCCGACGACCAGGGCGCGCGGTTCTACCTGGGGCAGTTCTAGCCGAGCATCTCGGCGATGGGCGTGGCGTTGGCGATCTTGGCGCGGACCTTCATCACCTTGCCGGGCAGCCCGCCTCCGACCACCCCGACGAACACCCCGTCGCGCTCGTAGTACGCCAGGAACTTGCGCCCGTCGTCCTCGATCAGGTGCACGATGTCGGTGGCCTCGGGCTCCCCCAGGCACTGGATCTTGACGTCGTACTGGTCGCTCCAGAAATACGGGACGACGACGTTGGACGGCACCTCGGCCCCCAGCATGGCGGGCACCACCACCCGGGCCTGGTCGGCAACGTTGCTCCAATGTTCCACGCGCGCTTGATGTCCCGTCGCATCCTTCCAGGAAGCAACGTCGCCGAGTGCCCAGACGTGCGGCGCGCTGGTGCGTCCGGCCTCGTCGCAGACGACGCCGTTGGCGACGTCGATGCCGCTGTCGGCCAGCCAGTCGGTGGCCGGCAGTGATCCGATGCCGACGACCACCAGGTCGGCACTGATCTCGGCGCCGTCGGTGAGCACCACCGTGTCGACGTGACCCGCGCCGCGGACCTCGGCCACTCCGAGTCCGGTGCGCACGTCGACGCCCTCGGCGCGGTGCAACCGGGTGACCAACGCACCGATCTGCTCGCCGAGCACCGATGCCAGCGGTGTCGGCTGCGGTTCGACCAGGACCACGTCCACGCCGAGGCCGCGGAGGCTGGCCGCGACCTCGCAGCCGATGAACCCGGCACCGATGACCACCGCTTTTTTCGATGCTGCCGCATGGGTGCGCAGCGCCATGCTCTCGTCGAAGGACCGCAGCACCCGGACGCCCTCGAGATCAGGAAAGCTCGGGATGCGGCGCGGCACCAAGCCGGTTGCGATGACCAACTCGTCGTAACCCAGCTCGCTGCCGTCGGCCAGGCTCACCGTCTGAGCGGTGGTGTCCAGACCGGTGGCCGCCGCACCAAGTCGCAGCGTGATGTTCTTGTCGTCGTACCACTCGCGCGGCTTGAGGGCGACGTCGTCGACCTCGCTGCGCAGCACTTCCTTGGACAGCGGCGGCCGGTCGTAGGGCAGGTGCACTTCGTCACTGACGATGGTGACAGGGCCGTCGTACGCTGCCCGGCGCAATTGCTCGGCGGTCCGGGCGGCGGCAAGCCCACCCCCGACGATCACGATTCCGTTGTTGGTCACGTGGAGTTCATAGCACGATGGCCGGTCAGTACTTTAGGGCACCCTTATCCACAGGTATCTGCGTGCCCGACAACGTGCCCGAGCCGGCGCCCGCCAACCACACCACCACATCGGATACTTCGTCGGGGCTCATAAACCCCTTGTACTGCATCGGCATTGGCGGGAAGGCGTGTACGAACCGGGGATGCCTGGCAAACACCTCCATCATGGCCTCCGGCTCGATCATCGGGGTGTCGACCGAATACGGGTGGATGGAGTTGACGCGGATTCCGAACTCGCCGAGTTCGATCGCCAGCGTATTGGTGAGCGCGGTGAGCCCGTATTTACTGGCCGCGTAATGCCCGTTGCCCGGCGTGGCCTTGATACCTGCTGCGGAGCTGACCACCACGATGGCACCACCGTTGCCGGCTTCGATCATCGCGGGGATGGTGGCCCGCAGGGTGCGCCAGGTGCCGGTCAGATTGACCCCGATCACGGTGTCCCACTGCTCGTCGGTGAGCTCCCACACCCGGCCCCAGCCCAGCACGCCGGCGTTGGCGACCACGACGTCGAGCCGGCCGAACTGTTCCACGCCGTCGGACACCAACTTTCGCAGCGCTGCGTCGTCGCGGACGTCGACCTCCCGCGCCAGCACCTTGCGACCCTCGGCCTCGACGGCACGGACGGTCTCAGCCAGGTCCTCCGGCGTGGACGGGGGGTAGGTCAGATGGTCCGAGACCGGGGCGCAGATGTCGGAGGCGATGATGTCGGCGCCCTCCCGGGCCAGCCGCACCGCGTGCGACCGACCCTGGGCGCGCGCGGCGCCGGTAATGAAAGCGACCTGTCCTTGCAGTGATCCAGCCACGTGTCGTCCTTTCGCCGCTGTCAGGCTAGCAGCGAAACTGAAACGTGTTCTAGTGCGTCCCGCAGATCAGATTTCGGCGATGATCTGAGCCCGGCGAGTGGCGTATTCGTGGTCGTTCAGCACACCGTCGGCCCGCAGCGACTCCAGCTCCTGCAGCCGGTCGGCGATCGAGGCCTGCGGAACCACGAGCTCCGCGGCCGGCGCCGCCTGCTGACCGGCTGCCCGACGCACCACGGCCAGGACCTGCTGGCGCAGCGCCGGATGGGACCGGATATCCACCATGCGGTTGAACGGGAGGTTGTTGGCCTTGAGGATCTGCAGGATCTCCAGCAGCGGGCCGGCCTGTCCGCTGAGGTCGTAGGTCCGGTTGTCTTCCTCGACGGTGAACTGGGCGGGCAGCTGGCCGGTGACCAATGCGCTTCGCTCCCAATCGATTTGGTATTCGTTCGAGCCGGGATCGACCAACACCACGCAGTTACGGGAAGTCAGTATGCCCAGCCGGCCGACGCTGGCTCGCACCCGGTCCTCGCTCTCGAACGGCGCGATGCCGGGCCCCGAGATGTGCAGGCGCACCTTGACCACCGGTTGGTCGTTGATCGAGGTCCCGGTTTCGGTGAGGCCGATGATCTGTGCCAGCGCCAGCACCCCGTGCTGCTCCAGGAACTCCGACCTGGCCTGCGCGTTTGCCCCGTAGTAGGTCAGCGCTATCGCGATCAGCACATCGGCGATCGTGATGAGCAGGCCGACGTAGAACATCCAGGACATCCACTGGCCCAGCCCGGCGGCAAAGTAGACGACCAGGAAGATCGGCCCCACCAGACCACCGCACAACAGCACCAGCAGTTGCATCTTGATATACCGCGCCAGCATGTGACCGCCCTTTGAGACGCCGGAAAGTTGCTGCCACAGTAACGCCCGCGGTCCGGCTACCGATCACAAGAAGAATCTGTTACCGCCCGGCGAATTGACACCGGTGGTGATCCCTGGCCCACCGTTGCCGCCGTCGACGCCAAGCAGGAACCCGCGGTGACCGCCCGCTCCGCCGACGCCACCCAGGGCACCGAATTCCAAATACCCCAAGCTCGATCCGCCTGATCCACCGGGGCCACCTGTTCCGCCGTCGCCGAATATCCACGCCGACCCACCCGCGCCGCCGGCGCCACCAGCGGAGGCATATATGCCTGTGAAGGCACCGAATTGGTACTGCGCACTGGCCCCGGTGCCACCCCGTCCGCCGGCACCGCCGTCGCCGTACAACAGACCACCACGCCCACCCGCTCCTCCGTTCGTACCGGCGCTATACCCGGTGCCGTCCGGCCGGAAGGCGCCGTTGTATCCGGCACCGCCGGCACCACCATTACCGAGCAGGCCCGCCGAGCCGCCTCGTCCGCCGGCCATTCCGATGGCATTGCTTGCGCCGCCGGCGCCGCCGTTGCCCCACAGGATCCCGCCGTCCTCGCCGGCCAGTCCGGGTGCCCCTGCTCGCCCGTCACCGATCAGCGGGCGGCCCAGCAGCAGTCGGGTGGGGGTGTTGATCGCGTCGAGCAGTTGCTGTTGCACGTTGGCAGCTTCGGCCGCGGCGTACTGCGCAGCGCCACCGTTGAGCAGTTCGACGAACTGGTCATGAAAGAGCGCCGCTTGTTCGCTCACCACCTGATAGGCCTGCGCATGCGCATTGAACAACGACGCGACCGCGGCCGACACCTCGTCGGCTCCAGCGGACAGCACCGCCTGGGTCGGCAGTGCGGTGGCGGCGTTCGCAGCACCGAGGGTAACGCCGATCCTGGCCAGATCCGCCGCGGCGGCGGATACACAATCGGTTGTGGCAGTAACGAACGACATTCGACCCTCCTGACTCGGACCCGGTGTGAGCTGAGCCTACGGACGGGCGCTGCCATGCGCTTGCGTAGTCGACTACCCCAAAAAGGCAGCAGACGCAAACGCCCCCGAAAACCTTCGCTTTCGGGGGCATTTGCGTCTGGCGGCCGGGCGTGGCCCGGGCAACGCTGTCAGAAATTACTTGATGATGTTGGTGACCCGGCCGGCGCCGACGGTGCGGCCACCTTCCCGGATCGCGAACCGCAGGCCCTCGTCCATGGCGACGGGCTGGATCAGCTTCACCGAGATGTTGGTGTTGTCACCGGGCATCACCATTTCGGTGCCCTCCGGCAGCGTCACCACACCGGTCACGTCGGTGGTGCGGAAGTAGAACTGCGGACGGTAGTTGTTGAAGAACGGCGTGTGCCGGCCGCCCTCGTCCTTGGACAGGATGTAGACCTGGCCCTCGAACTCGGTGTGCGGCGTGGTGGTGCCGGGCTTGATGACGACCTGGCCGCGCTCGACGTCTTCACGCTTGACACCACGCAGCAGCAGACCGACGTTGTCACCGGCCTGGCCCTGGTCGAGCAGCTTGCGGAACATCTCCACACCGGTGACCGTGGTCTTGGTGCTGGTCGGCTTGATGCCGACGATCTCGACTTCCTCGTTCACGTTGACCACACCGCGCTCCACACGACCGGTGACCACGGTGCCGCGGCCGGTGATGGTGAAGACGTCCTCGACGGGCATCAGGAACGGCTTGTCGGTGTCGCGGACCGGGTCCGGGATGGACTCGTCGACCGCGTCCATCAGCTGCTCGACGGACTCGACCCACTTCGCGTCGCCCTCGAGCGCCTTGAGCGCCGAAACCCGCACGACCGGAGCCTCCTCGTCGAACTCCTGGGCGGCCAGCAACTCGCGGACCTCCAGCTCGACGAGCTCGAGCAGCTCCTCGTCGTCCACCGCGTCGGACTTGTTCAGGGCGACCAGGATGTAGGGCACACCCACCTGGCGGGCGAGCAGCACGTGCTCACGGGTCTGCGGCATCGGGCCGTCGGTCGCCGCGACCACCAGGATTGCGCCGTCCATCTGGGCGGCACCGGTGATCATGTTCTTGATGTAGTCGGCGTGGCCGGGGGCGTCGACGTGCGCGTAGTGACGCTTCTCGGTCTGGTACTCGACGTGCGCAATGTTGATCGTGATACCGCGCTGACGCTCCTCGGGGGCGTTGTCGATCTGGTCGAACGCCTTCGACTCGTTCAGGTCGGGGTACTTGTCGTGCAGGACCTTGGTGATAGCCGCGGTCAGGGTGGTCTTGCCGTGGTCAACGTGACCGATGGTCCCGATGTTGACGTGCGGCTTGGTCCGCTGGAACTTCGCCTTCGCCACTTCTGTGTCCTCCTGGACTGTTGGTGCTTAAAAAAGCAGTGTTGATTTTTCTGGTTTTGTTCTTGCCGCGGTGCTAACCGCGTCAGCCTACTCGCAGGCTTCTCCGGGCCTACTCCCCCGTCGCCTTCGCGATTATTTCCTTCGACACGTTCGCCGGCACTTCGGCGTACGAGTCGAACACCATGGAGTAGTTCGCCCGGCCTTGCGTCTTGGACCGCAGGTCGCCGACGTAGCCGAACATCTCCGACAGCGGCACGTGCGCCCTCACGACGCGCGCACCGGCCCGCTCCTCCATGGCCTGAATCTGACCACGGCGGGAGTTCAGGTCGCCGATCACATCACCCATGTAGTCCTCGGGGGTGGTGACCTCGACGGCCATGATCGGTTCCAGGATCACCGGCTGGGCTTGCGCCGCAGCCTTTTTCAGCACCTGCGAACCGGCGATCTTGAACGCCATCTCCGACGAGTCGACCTCGTGGAAGGCGCCGTCGAGCAGGGTGACCTTCAAGTTCACCAGCGGGTAGCCGGCCAGCACGCCGTACTGCATCGCGTCCTGGGCGCCGGCGTCCACCGACGGGATGTATTCCCGTGGGATGCGCCCACCGGTGACCTTGCTCTCGAACTCGTAGGTCGCGCCGTCCTCGCTGGTGAAGGGCTCGAGGGAAATGAGCACCTTGGCGAACTGGCCCGAGCCGCCGGTCTGCTTCTTGTGGGTGAACTCGACCTTCTCCACGGTCCGCTTGATGGTCTCCTTGTAGGCCACCTGCGGCTTGCCGACGTTCGCCTCGACCTTGAACTCGCGGCGCATCCGGTCCACCAGGATGTCCAGGTGCAGCTCGCCCATGCCGCCGATCACGGTCTGGCCCGTCTCGGCGTCCTGGTGCACCTTGAAGGTGGGGTCCTCTTCGGCGAGCTTCTGGATCGACAGGCTCAACTTCTCCTGGTCGCTCTTGGTCTTGGGCTCGATAGCCACCTCGATCACCGGATCGGGGAAGGTCATCGACTCCAGCACGATCTGGTTGTTCGGGTCGCTCAGGGTGTCACCGGTGGTGGTGTCCTTCAGGCCGATCACCGCGTAGATGTGACCCGCCGACGCGGTCTCCACCGGGTTCTCCTTATTGGAGTGCATCTGGAACAGCTTGCCCAGCCGCTCCTTCTTGCCCTTGGTGGCGTTGATGACCTGGCTGCCGGAGTCGACCTTGCCCGAGTACACCCGGACGTAGGTGAGCTTGCCGAAGAACGGGTGCGAGGCGACCTTGAACGCCAGCGCCGAGAACGGCTCGTCCGTCGACGGCTTGCGCACGATCTCCTCGTCCTCTTTGCCCGGCGGGTGGCCGATCGCCGGCGGCACGTCGAGCGGGGAGGGCAGGTAATCGATAACGGCATCAAGCATGGGCTGCACGCCCTTGTTCTTGAACGCGCTACCGCACAGCACCAGGTACGCCTCGGAGTTGATGGTGAGCTTGCGCAGCGCACCCTTGATCTCCGCGGTCGACAGCTCCTCGCCGCCGAGGTACTTCTCCAGCAGCGTCTCGTCGGTCTCGGCGACCGCCTCGATCAGCTTGGTGCGGTATTCGTCGGCCCTCTCCTGAAGGTCGCCGGGGATGTCGACAGTCTCGTAGGTCTCACCGAGCTTGGTCTCGCCGCGCCACACCTTGGCCTTCATCTCGACCAGGTCGACGACGCCTTCGAAGTCGCCTTCGGACCCGACGGGCAACTGGATCGGGATGACGTTGGCGCCCAGGCGCTCTTCCATCGTCCGGACCGAGAAGTAGAAGTCGGCGCCGATCTTGTCCATCTTGTTGACGAAGCAGATCCGCGGCACGTCGTACTTGTCGGCCTGCCGCCACACCTGCTCGGATTGCGGCTCGACACCCTCTTTGCCGTCGAAAACGGCCACGGCACCGTCGAGAACACGGAGGGAACGCTCCACCTCGACGGTGAAGTCGACGTGGCCCGGGGTGTCGATGATGTTGATCTGGTTGTCGTTCCAGAAGCAGGTGGTCGCTGCGGACGTGATGGTGATGCCGCGCTCCTGTTCCTGCTCCATCCAGTCCATGGTTGCGGCGCCGTCGTGCACCTCACCGATCTTGTAGCTGATACCGGTGTAGTAGAGGATGCGCTCGGTCGTCGTCGTCTTGCCGGCGTCGATGTGCGCCATGATGCCGATATTGCGGACCTTCGTCAGGTCGGTCAGCACGTCCTTCTGTGCCACAGAAGTCTTCCCACTCTTTCGTTGCTCAGTAAATCGCTATCGGTTGCACCCAGCGTGTCCGCTGGCGGCTGTCACCAGCGATAGTGCGCGAAGGCGCGGTTCGCCTCGGCCATCTTGTGGGTGTCCTCACGCCGCTTGACGGCGGCCCCGAGGCCGTTGGAGGCGTCCAGGATCTCGTTGGCCAGCCGCTCGATCATGGTCTTCTCCCGGCGCTGCCGCGAGAAGCTCACCAGCCAGCGCAGCGCCAGCGTGGTGGACCGGTCCGGACGCACCTCGACCGGCACCTGGTAGGTGGCACCACCGACGCGGCGGCTACGAACCTCCAGGGCCGGCTTGACGTTGTCTAGTGCCCGCTTGAGGGTGATGACCGGATCGGTGCCGGTCTTGTCGCGCGCCTGCTCGAGCGCCGCATACACGATGCGCTCGGCCAGCGACTTCTTTCCCTGCATCAGCACCTTGTTCACCAACTGGGTGACCAGCTGCGACCCGTATACCGGGTCGTTGACCAGTGGGCGCTTGGGTGCGGGGCCCTTGCGCGGCATCAGCTCTTCTCCTTCTTGGCGCCGTAGCGGCTGCGCGCCTGCTTACGGTTCTTCACGCCCTGAGTGTCCAGCGACCCCCGGATGATCTTGTAGCGAACACCGGGCAGGTCCTTCACACGTCCACCACGCACCAGCACCATCGAGTGCTCCTGCAGGTTGTGGCCTTCGCCGGGGATGTAGGCAGTGACCTCGACCTGACTCGTCAGCTTCACACGCGCCACCTTGCGAAGCGCCGAGTTCGGCTTCTTCGGGGTGGTGGTGTAGACACGCGTGCACACGCCGCGGCGCTGCGGGCTGCCCTTCAGGGCCGCGGTCTTGACCTTGGCGACCTTGTCACGGCGACCCTTGCGGACCAGCTGATTAATGGTTGGCATCTACCGGCTTTCTCTGTTCTCGTTCACGTCAAGTCTCTGTACTGCAGTTATGCCCTCGAAGGGGACCTCGCGCTCCCCCCGCGTGCGGGCGTGTCGCATACGGCCGAGCACCGGAAGCACTCCGATGCTGCGCGGACATGCGAATTAGCCCGGCATTCGTTCCCTTACGTCAGGCGCCGTAAGTCGCCAGGCACGAGCCACCACATTACCCGCCAGCGGTCTGGCAGGTCAAAGCGACGGCGACGGCTAACGGGTCAGGCGGCGATCCCCGGAATGGGGGGTGCGCGAGTCCATGCCGGCCGCCAGCCGCAGCACCATGTCAGTGAACACGGCGTCGGTGTCGATGTCGTCCATCACCCCGGTCATCTCCAACAGCACGAAGCCGTGCATCGCCGACCAGAATTCCAGCGCCGCATAGAACGCCTCGTCGCCCTCCAAACCGTAGGAAGCCAACACCGCGATCACCGGCCCGGCCGCATTCTTCGTCGCGGCGGAATATTCGGGGTCGTCCCCGCCGAAGGGCATCCGGGTGAACGCCGAGTACCGCCCCGGGTGGTGGTGGGCGTAGCTGCGATAGGCGCCCGCCATGACCAGAACGGCATCATCGCGGGCGCGCCCCTCGCCGACCCGATTCAGCATGGTGATGATGTCGTCGACGACCCGGATGCGCACCGCGCGGCGCAGATCCTCCAGGCTGTCCACGTGGTTGTACAACGATGGACCCTTGGTCCCGAGCTGGGTCGCCAGCGCGTTGATGGTCAGGGAATCCCAGCCCTCCCGGTCCAGGAACGTCAGGGCGCCTTCGACGATGCCGTCGCGGCTGAGCTTTGCTTGGCGGGCCCCGGTTCTCCCACCGCGAGCGCGCCCACCGGACGGCGGATCGGGCTGAGCTGCCATGGCGAATTCGCCCTTCGATCGGAGCTACCGGTGTGGGTCAACTAATGACTCTAGTTGACCGGGCCGCCCAACCCCCGCTGCACAGCAGTTGGGTCTGTCGTCCGAGCGGCCGCTGCCCGTAGGCTCAGACCCACATCTCCCACCCGACGAAGGGGGGCCGCAGTGAAATGGACAGCCGCCGGCGCAGCGCTGGCATGTTGCGTCACCACCATGGCCGTGACCGCCCCGGCGGCGCAGGCCAAGAACGGCGACACCCACATCACCGGGCAGGGCGTGGAGACCACGATTGACTGCAACGATTCCACGCTCATCGTCAACGGGACGTCGAACATCGTCACCGCCAAGGGCACTTGCTGGGCGGTGACGATGATGGGGACGTCCAACACGGTCATCGCCGACACCGTCATCAATGACATCACCGTGTACGGCTACGACGGGACGGTGCTGTATCACAACGGAGATCCGGTCATCTGGGACCGCGGCCGCGAGCTGGGCATGGTCAACCGAATTCAGCGGGTCGGTCCCTGACCGGGGACCTCAACATGGAGGGTATCGAGTAACTATGCGCGCCAATACATTTGGTAACTCCTCTCGAGCTTCACGGGCGGCCGCTGCGGTAGGCGCGCTGGCCATCGTGGCCGCCGGCGGGCTGGTCGCGTGCAGTTCGACCGCCAGCCCACCGGGGGGCAGTACGGCGTCGTCGTCCTCGAGCAAGTCCTCGTCGAGCTCGTCGGGCAGCGGTACCGCGGAGAGCACCAGCGACGAGAACCCCACCCTGAGCACGACGGTCGAGGTGGGTGACACGGTCGTCTACGCCTACATGGGGCAGACCGCCACCATTTCGTGCGAGCAGGGCAAGTCGTTGAACGTGACGGGTTCGGACAACACTCTGACCGTCAACGGCAGCTGCGAGACCGTGAGCGTCGGTGGCACCAAGAACAAGATCACCATCGACACGGTCAACACCCGCATCACGGTGCTGGGGATGGACAACACCGTCACCTACAAGAACGGTGATCCGAAGGTGAACAAGATCGGCCCCAACAACACAGTGACCAAGGGCGGCTGACCTACGCCGAACACCGCGGGCTGCTGCAGGTCGTCGCGGCGCATGCGGAACTGGAACCGGTACGTCGGGCGTCGACCCCGGCTGGGAGAGCGCCGGCGACCGGTCCCCCCTCCTCCGACGCTAGGCGCGGGCTCCGTGCCGGCCCGCACCGGCAGCGAAACGTGCTGCGCCGTCCAATGTTTCAGCCGCCACCCGCGACATGCTGCCGAACTCGACATCCATCGCCGCGGCCTCTGTCATGCCCCACTGACCCAGCGCCGACATCCGGTCCGCCCGCAGGCACTGCTGCGGCAGCGCCGCCAGCTCGGCAGCGAGTTCCTCGGCGCGTTGCCGCGCTTGGCCGGTGGGGACGACGCGGTTGGCCAGCCCGATCGCGTGAGCCTCCTCGGCGTCGACGGCGCGGCCGGTCAGGATCAGATCCATCGCGCGGCTGTGGCCGATCAGCCTGGGCAACCGCACCGTCCCGCCGTCGATCAGCGGGACACCCCACCGCCGGCAGAACACCCCGAACACCGCGTCCTCTTCGACCACCCGCAGGTCGCACCACAGCGCCAACTCCAGGCCGCCCGCCACCGCGAATCCGCTGACCGCGGCGATCACCGGCTTGGACAGCACCATCCGGCTCGGACCCATCGGGCCGGGTCCGGTGCGATGCACCGGGTTCGACTCGGGTGTGCCGATCGCCTTGAGATCGGCACCGGCACAGAAGGTTCCGTTGTCGCCCCAGAGCACCGCGACCGACGCCGTCTCATCTTTGTCGAAGTCGTCGAACGCGGCGTGCAGCTCCAGCGCCGTCGGGCCGTCGACGGCATTACGGGCGTGCGGCCGGTTCATGATCACCGTCGTCACCGGCCCGCTCTTCTCCACTCGCACACCGCTCATCGTCGGGCCTCCGTCAATTCGACACCGTCGCGCCGCGCGACCAGTTCGGCGGCGAAGTCCTGGTAGGAGTGGCGCAGCGCGGCGCCCGGCCAGTCGGCGGGCAGCAGCGCGTCGGGCAGCACCGGGTCGGTCAGCAGGTGGCGCACCACCGCGGCGGCCACGGTGAACCGGGTCGGGATGTCAGCGGCTGCCATGCCGTCCAGCAGCTCGCGGCCCCGCACCGCCCACCCTGACAGGTCCCACAGCTTTGCGGCCAACCCGGGCGGGTCGGCGTCGCGGGCCGTCAGCATCCGCACCCGCTCGACCACCTCCGGGCCCAGGTCGACCACGACGTTGTCCGGACGCATCCAGACCCCCTCCCGCAACTCGCCGAAACGCTTGTCCTGCAGAGTGTTCCGCAGCGAGGCACGGGTGGGCGCGTCGGTTCCGACGCTGGTGACCACCAGCATGGCCCAGCTGCCGTCCCAGTCCCGCCGGCGCGGATTGATGGCATCGTCCTGGCGGCGCTGGCGGGCGAGCAGCCGATCCGAGAGCCGGTAGCCGTCGGCGGACCGGATCAGGTCGCCGGCGCTGACCATGCGGGTCAGGGCCACCCGCAGTGTGGATTCCTTGATACCGAAATCTGCTGTCAGCCGGATCAATTCGCCGGCATTCGCCCAAGCCGGGTGGGCACCCAGCAGCACGCTGAGCACTACCGACCGGGCGGTCATCCTGCGCATGTCGTCAAACCTGGGAGGCGCGCCGGCCGTAGTCGCCGAACGGCTCGTCGCGATGTTTGACCGCCTCGCGGAAACCGTGCTCGACCGCGTCTGCCACGAAGGCATGCCCCTCGGGTGTGTGCCGGGCGACGCCGTCGAAGACGGTACTCACCATCCTGCTGGTGGCCACACCCTGCTGCAGCAGCGGCGCATTCAACGCGAGCTTGATCATGATCAACTGATTGACCGGCAATGCGGCGATGCGGGCCAGCAGGCGCTCGGTGCGCTCGTCGAGATCCTCGGGTGCGGGCGCCTCGACCGCCAGACCCCACTCGGCGGCCTGCGTGCCGGTGATGCAGTCGCCGGTGAACAGTAGGCGTTTGGCGCGCTGGTCCCCCAGTCGGTGCGCCCACAGTCCCGCGGCCGGCACTCCCCAGACCCGGGTCGGCGGGTAGCCGATCTTGGCGTCGGCGGCTGCGATCACCTGGTCGGCGTGCAGCGCGATGTCGGTGCCACCGGCCACGCAGTAACCGTGGATCTTGACCACCGTGGGCTTGTCGGCGTGCATCAGGCTGGCGAAGCCGCGCACGAAGCGGCTCATCATCTGGTAGTCGATCATCGGGTCCCAGGGCTGATTGGGCAGGTGATTGATGCCCTGGGTCTTACCGTCCAGCACGGTGCCGTCATACGCGCCGGTGCCGCCCGCCGAGCCGGTCCGGTCCGCGTAGGCGGACAGGTCGAAGCCGGCGCAGAATCCCTCACCGCGCCCGGACACCAGGATCACGTGCACGTCCGGGTCCAGGTCGGCACGTTCCACGCACGCGGAGAGTTCCAGCGGAGTGTCGGCGATGATCGCGTTGCCCTTTTCCGGGCGGTCGAAGGTAATGCGGGCGATACGGCCGGTGACCTCGTAGGTCATCGTCTTGAGGTGGTCGAAGTCGACCGGCCTGATCGCGTGGGTCATGTGCGTCGCTCCCCGGCGTCGACGCGCGTCACCCCTTCACCAGCGCACGCTCGATGATGGGCGCCAGGTCCAGCCCGGTTGGCATGGTGCCGAAAGCGCCACCCCATTGACCGCCGAGCCGGGTGGCCAGAAAGGCCTCGGCGACGGCGGGGTGTCCGTGGCGCACCAGCAGCGAACCCTGCAGCGCCAGGCAGATGTCCTCGGCGACCTTGCGGGCCCGGTACTGGATCGTGTCCAGGTCGCCCAGTTGCCGGCGTAACCGCTCGACGTGCGCGTCCTGCCGCGGGTCCTGGCCGGCCGTACCGGCCAGTTCGTCGAACAGCACCTCGACAGATTCGGGCCGAGTTGCCATGGCGCGCAACGTATCCAGCGCACTGACGTTGCCCGAGCCCTCCCAGATGCCCATCAGCGGGGCTTCCCGGTACAACCGGGGCATGCCGGAGTCCTCGACATAACCGTTGCCGCCCAGGCATTCCAGCGCCTCGGCAGCGTGCGGCGTGGACCGTTTGCACACCCAGTACTTGCTGGCCGCCAGCCCGATGCGGCGCAGCAGCGCCTCACGCTGATCGCCGTGGACCGCCTTGTCGGTGGCACCGGCCATCCGCATCGCCACCATGGTGGCGGCTTCGGCTTCCACCGCGAGATCGGCCAGCACGTTGCGCATCAACGGCTGGTCAATCAGGTAGGCGCCGAATGCTTTTCGGTGTTGTGCATGATAGATGGCACGGGTCAACCCGGTGCGCATGCTGGTGGCGCTGCCCAGCGTGCAGTCCAACCGGGTGAGGTTGACCATCTCGATGATGGTCGGCACGCCGCGGCCCTCCTCGCCCACCAGCCAGGCGGTGGCGCCGTCATATTCGACCTCACTGGAGGCGTTCGCGTGGTTGCCGAGCTTGTCCTTGAGCCGTTGCAACAACATTCGGTTGCGGCTGCCGTCGGGCAGGATGCGCGGCAGCAGGAAACACGACAACCCACCCGGCGCCTGGGCGAGCACCAGGAAGATGTCGCACATCGGCGCCGAGGTGAACCACTTGTGACCGCGCAGGCGGTAGGTGCCGGAGCCGGTAGGAACGGCTTCGGTGGTACCGGCCCGCACGTCGGAACCACCCTGCTTCTCGGTCATCGACATCCCCGCGGTGACACCGGCTTTCGCCGTCACCGGTTTCAGTTCCGGGTCATAGACGCGGCTGGTCAGCAACGGTTCGTAGACGGCGGCCAGGCCCGGATTGAAGCGCAGCGCCGGCACCACCGCGTAGGTCATCGAGATCGGGCAGACGTGGCCGGGTTCGACGTTCCACACCGCCATCTTGGCCGCGCGCACCACGTGGGCGCCGGGCCGGCCGTCGGCCCAGGGGGCGCCGTGCAGACCGTGCGCGATCGCGGTGCGCATCAGCTCGTGGTAGGCGGGGTCGTACTCCACCTCGTCGACGCGGTGTCCCACCCGGTCATGGGTACGCAGGATGGGCCGGTTGCGGTCGGCCAGCTCACCCCAGCGCTGCGCCTCCGGGCTGCCTGCAATCGCCCCCAGTTCGTTCACCTCGTCCAGGCCCCACTGCCCCAGTTCGCGGATCAGGGCTTCGGTCAGGACCGGCGAGGATGCGGGGTTGTAGTTCTCCAGGGGCGGGACCTGATTGGTCACGACGTGCGTATCGGGCATGACCGCAATATTACAGTTTCCTGACAACCGCACAAGACTTGTAATGCGGGTCAGTCACCGATCCGGTCCCGCAGAAAGGCGATGTCGTCCTTGCGGCCCTCCTCGGCCGTCTCGCAGATCACCGGCGCATCCGCGGCCCGGACGACGGCGACGAGCAACTCCGGGTCGATCTGGCCCATGCCGAAGTTGGCATGCCGGTCGGCTCCGGAACCGGCCGCGTCCCGGGAGTCGTTGCAGTGCACCAGGTCGATGCGACCGGTCAGTGCCTTGATCCGCTGGACCGAGTCGACCAGCGCCTCGCCTGCGGCCCACGCATGGCAGGTGTCCAGGCAGAAGCCGATCCCGCTGTCGCCGATGCGGTCCCACAACCGGCCGATGGTGTCGAAGTGACGGGCCATCGCGTGGTCACCGCCCGCGGTGTTCTCCAACAGCACCTGAACGTCGGTTTCCAAGTAGTCGAGCGCCTTGGCCCAACGTTCGAAGCCGGCCGCCATGTCGTCGTCGTCCGCGTGCCCGCCGTGCACGATCACCGCCGTCGCGTTGATCGCCGCCGCGGCGTCGCAGGTGTCCTGCAGGATCTTGCGCGACGGGATCCGGATGCGGTTGTTGGCAGATGCCACGTTGATCAGATACGGCGCGTGCACATAGAGCGGAATGCCGGCCGCTTTCAACGTGTCGGCGTCCGCACGGGGCCTGGGCTTCTTCCAACTCTGCGGGTTCCCGAGGAAGAACTGGACCACGTCGGCGCCGTCTGCAGCGGCCGCAGCCAGGGGATCGTCCTGGTGGACATGTGAACCGATAAGCACTTGGCCAGTTTAGTGAGTTGCGGCAGGCCCGGCGCTTAAGGTGTGAATCCGTGGGCCTTTCAGTCGGACTGGGCATCGCCGACATCACCGGCGAGGCGGCCGACTGCGGCATGCTCGGCTACGGCAAAGTCGAACAGCGCACCGCAGGCATCCACCTGCGACTGCGATCGCGCGCATTCGTCTTCGACGACGGCGGCGCCCGCGTCTTGCTCGTCGTGGCCGAACTGCCGTTGCCGATGCAGAACGTGACCGACGAGGTGCTGCGCCGCCTGGCCAAGTCCTACGGCGACACCTACTGCGCCCAGAACACCGTCATCACCGCCACCCACACCCACGCCGGCCCCGGCGGATACTGCGGGCACCTGCTGTACAACCTGTCCACCAGGGGGTTTCGGCCCGCGACGTTCGGCGCGATCGTCGACGGCATCGTCGAATCGGTCCGGTACGCCCACGACGACCTGGCACCTGCCGAGGTGATGCTGTCCCACGGCGAGTTGCACGACGCCAGCCGGAATCGTTCGCCGTCGGCCTTCGACCGTAACCCGTTGGCGGACAGAGCCTTTTACCCCGACCGAATCGACCCTCT
Source organism: Mycobacterium sp. NGS29 (assembly GCF_059812965.1). Taxonomy (NCBI): domain Bacteria; kingdom Bacillati; phylum Actinomycetota; class Actinomycetes; order Mycobacteriales; family Mycobacteriaceae; genus Mycobacterium; species Mycobacterium sp. NGS29. The sequence goes on along the minus strand of NZ_JCALDR010000002.1, from coordinate 340,106 downwards.
GACCACCCTGGTGCGTATCGACCGCGGCACCGGCCCGGTGGGCGCCATCCACTTCTTCGCCACCCATGGCACCAGCATGACCAACCGCAACCTGCTGATCTCCGGGGACAACAAGGGTTTCGCCGCCTACCACTGGGAGCGCGTCCGGTGCGGTGCGGACTACCTGGCCGGACAGCCCGGCTTCATCTCCGCATTCGCCCAGACCAACCCCGGTGACATGAGCCCCCACGTGGCGGGACCCATCGGATACGGGCCGGGCACCGCCGACGCGGAGCGGGACCAGACCCGACAGATCGGGCTGGCCCAATTCGCCGATGCCGTAGCACAATTGGACACCGGGACGCCGATCGGGACCGGGGTCGAATCGCGGTTCACCTACCTCGACCTCAGTGCCGTGCGGGTGCGCGGGGAATACACGCCGGACGGTCGCGAACACCGTACCGGGCGGCCGGTGATCGCCGCCTCGATGTTCGCCGGCACGGACGAGGGCGAAGGCTTCCGCGGCTTCCGTCAGGGGCAAAACCCGTTCTGGGACAGCATTTCCCGAATCTTCTACCGGGTTGTCGGGCCGGCCCGTTCGGTGCAGAAACCCAAGGGCCTGGTGGTGCCGGTGCGGTTGCTGAACCGGTTGCAACCGTTCATCCAGGAAGTGGTGCCCGTCCACCTGGTACGGATCGGCCGGCTGTATCTGCTCTGCATTCCGGGTGAACCGACCATCGTCGCGGGACTGCGGTTGCGCCGTACCGTGTCCGCGATCGTCGGCGCCGAGCTCAATGACGTGCTGTGCGTGGGTTATTCGAATGCGTACATCCACTACGTGACCACCCCGGAGGAGTATCTCGAACAGCGATACGAGGGCGGCAGCACCCTGTTCGGGCGGTGGGAGCTGCCGGCGTTGATGCAGTCCGCCGCCGGACTCGCCGAGGCGATGCGGGACGGCCGGCCGGTGCCACCCGCACCCGGGCCGCCGGCCCACCGGCCGCGCAGTTGGCTGCGCAGCCCGCCCGCCGACCGCGGCTCGTTCGGTGCGGTCCTGGCCGGGCCGGGCGGCCCGCACCGCCGTGGCGAGGCGGTGGAAGCGACGTTCGTCAGCGCGTACCCGAACAACGATCTGCACCGCACCCGGACTTTCCTCGAAGTGGTGCGCGTCGAAGGAGATCGGTGGGTGCGGGTCGCCGACGACGGCGACTGGTCGACCACCTTTCGGTGGCAGCGCGAGGGTCGGGCCGGGTCGCGGGTGCACATCCGCTGGGACATCCCCGGCGATGCGGTACCCGGGCAGTACCGCATCGTGCACCACTACACCACCCGGGACACCCGCGGCCGGCTCGAACCATTCGTCACCTCGACGCAGGAGTTCACCGTCGCCTGAGGTTGGCGAGCAGACGTAAAAGCCCCCAAATCCCTTGCTGATTAGGGATTTTTGCGTCTGCTCGCCAGGTGGTACTCGAGGCGCTCGGCGAGCCCAACTGGGTCACCGCGGACGTCGTTGACCGTGAACGGAACCGACAACCAGCCGCATTCCTGCAGCCGCGCGGTCTTCAACCGATCATGCAGTAACGCGTCACGCCCCAGATGCCACTGCACGCTGTCGTACTCCGCAGCCAGCATGACATCCGGCCAGGCAAAATCGACGCGCCAGACCTTCCCGTACCGGTCCACGATGCTGTACTGGAGCTGCGGCATCGGCAGTTTGTTATCGATGAACACGAGTCGCGCCTCGCTCTCCATCGGCGACTCGGGCCGTCGGTCGGCGCAGCCGATCAGCTCCCGCACCTTGACGATGCCGCGCCGGCCCTTGTGCTCCCGGATGACTGCATCGAGTTCCCCTTTGGTGCACGCCTGAATGTGCAACGCCGCGTCCAGCGTGGCCAGGCTGCGCGGCCGCCTCAAACTCCGTGCGACCTCAATCGCCGTCCACGCTGGGGCGGTCGCCAGTCGGCCCTGAACCCGTCGCAGCGGCGCACCGATGCGCTGGTGCACCATCAGACCCTTCGTCGGTCGCATGCGCACACCAGGATCAAGGATGTGTAGCCGCGAGGTGTTCTCCGTGTCGAATCCGTAGAGGGCAGCGGCGGTACCCATGCAAGCGACAATTTGCTCACGAGCCAGCACGTCGAGTGCTGCGAGCTTTCCCAGCACGTCTGGTTCGGCGTGCCCGTAGACGCCATGGCAGACCCGAATGAGCTTGCCTGCCTGAACAAGTCCTGCCAACCGCTTGCGGGTCATGACGGTGAGGAGTTGGGCGGTGGTCGCAAATTCGCCACGCGGCAGCGTGGTCTCGATGTCCATGAACCAGACGATGAAGCCAAACCGGTCCATAAAGCTAGGCAGCGATGCGCCATATGTGGATAGGCGCGCGGGTGAGGATGTGCGAGCAGACGCAAAAGCCCCCAAATCCCTTGAGATTTGGGGGCTTTTGCGTCTGCTCGCGCTACGAAACGCTACCGGTAGTCGGAGTATCCGTAGTCGTCCAGCGGCACCGCGGCGCCGGTGGCCTGGCCGAAGTCCGGGCTGTAGTACTGATCCTCGTAGGACGGGATCGTGTACGCCGCAGCCCGGGCCTCCTCGGTGGGCTGCACCTGGATGTTGCGGTACCGGTTGATGCCGGTACCGGCCGGGATCAGCTTTCCGATGATCACGTTCTCCTTCAGACCCTGCAGCTTGTCGCTGCGGCAGTTGATCGCCGCATCGGTCAGCACGCGGGTGGTCTCCTGGAACGACGCCGCCGACAGCCACGAGTCGGTGGCCAGCGACGCCTTCGTGATACCCATCAGCACCGGACGCCCGGCGGCGGGCTCGCCGCCCTCGGCCACCACCCGGCGGTTGGACGCCTCGAACTCGGCACGATCGATCAGCGAACCCGGCAGGAACTCCGTCGAGCCCGAGTCGATGATGGTGACGCGGCGCAGCATCTGCCGCACGATCACCTCGATGTGCTTGTCGTGGATCGACACACCCTGCGCCCGGTAGACCTCCTGGGTCTCCCGGACGAGGTGGATCTGCACCTCACGCGGGCCCTGCACGCGCAGTACCTCGTGCGGGTCGGCCGAGCCTTCCATCAGCTGCTGGCCGACCTCGACGTGGTCGCCGTCGGACAACACGCGCTCGGAACCGTCCTCGTGCTTGAACACCCGCAGACGTTGCCGCTTGGAGAGCTTGTCGTAGACCACTTCCTCGCCGCCGTCGTCGGGCACGATGGTGATCTTGTAGAAGCGCTCACCCTCCTCGAGGCGCACCCGGCCGGTGACGTCGGCGATGGGCGCCTTACCGCGCGGGATGCGGGCCTCGAACAGCTCCTGGACCCGCGGCAGACCGCCGGTGATGTCCTCACCCACACCACCTTGGTGGAAGGTACGCATGGTCAGCTGCGTGCCCGGCTCACCGATGGACTGCGCAGCCACGATACCGACGGCCTCACCGATGTCGACCAGCTTGCCGGTCGCCATGGACCGTCCGTAGCAGGTCGCGCAGACGCCGGTGCCGGTGGTGCAGGTCAGCACCGAACGCACCTTGATCTGCGTGATCCCCGCGGCCAGCAGCGCGTCGATCGACGGGTCGCCCAGGTCCTCACCGCGCGCGACCACGACGTTGCCGGCCTCGTCCACCGCGTCGGCGCCCAGCGTCCGTGCGTACGCCGAGGTCTCGATGTACGGGTCGCGGATCAGGGTGCCGTCCGGCTGACGCTCGGCCAGCTCGACGAGGATGCCACGCTCGGTCTGGCAGTCGTGTTCGCGGACGATGACGTCCTGGCTCACGTCCACCAGACGACGGGTCAGGTAACCGGAGTCGGCGGTACGCAACGCGGTGTCCGCCAAGCCCTTTCGAGCACCGTGGGTGTTGATGAAGTACTCCAGCACGGTCAGGCCCTCGCGGAACGAGGACTTGATCGGACGCGGGATGAACTCACCCTTCGGGTTGGTCACCAGCCCCTTCATGCCGGCCAGCGTCCGGGTCTGGGTGAAGTTACCGGTGGCGCCGGACTCGACGATGGTGATGATCGGGTTGTCCGGCGGGTAGTGCTCGCGGAGCGCCTGACCGACCTCGTCGGTGGCCTCCTTCCAGATCTCCACCAGTGCCTCGTTGCGCTCGTCGTGGTTCAGAGCGCCACGCTGGAACTGCTTTTCGACCTTCTCCGCACGTTCCTCGTAGTTGTCGAGGATCTCCTTCTTCCGCGGCGGCACCAGCACGTCGGCCATCGAGACCGTCACACCGCTGCGGGTCGCCCAGTAGAAACCGGCGTCCTTGAGCTTGTCGACGGTCTGCGCGACCACGATCATCGGGTAACGCTCGGCCAGATCGTTGATGATCGCCGCCTGCACCTTCTTGTGCATCTGCTTGTTCACGAACGAATAGCCCAACGGCAGCAACTCGTTGAACAGCACCCGACCCAGCGTGGTCTCGGCCACCCAGGCGTCGCCGGGGCGCCATCCGTTGGCCCCGAACCGCTCCGCCTCGATGTCGGCCGGCGGCCGCAGCTGGGTCAGCCGCACCTTGATCTTGGCCCGCACCGAGAGCACGCCGCGGTCGGCGGCCATGATCGCCTCGGCGGGCGAGGAGTAGACGCCCGACTCGGGGCTGTCGCCGTTGGCCGGCCGGTACTCGCCCTTGCCGCCCTCGACCTCGGTGGTCAGGTAGTACAACCCGGTCACCATGTCCAGTCGCGGCATGGCCAGCGGGCGGCCGGACGCCGGGGACAGGATGTTGTTCGACGACAGCATCAGGATGCGGGCCTCGGCCTGTGCCTCCGCCGAGAGCGGCAGGTGCACGGCCATCTGGTCACCGTCGAAGTCGGCGTTGAACGCCTCACACACCAACGGGTGCAGCTGAATTGCCTTGCCTTCCACCAACATCGGCTCGAAGGCCTGGATGCCCAACCGGTGCAGGGTGGGTGCGCGGTTCAGCAGCACCGGGTGCTCGGCGATGACCTCTTCCAGGACATCCCACACCTGCGGACGCTGCCGCTCCACCATCCGCTTGGCGCTCTTGATGTTCTGCGCGTGGTTGAGGTCGACCAGTCGCTTCATCACGAACGGCTTGAACAGCTCCAGCGCCATCAGCTTGGGCAGGCCGCACTGGTGCAGCTTGAGCTGCGGACCGACCACGATGACCGAACGGCCCGAGTAGTCGACGCGCTTGCCGAGCAGGTTCTGCCGGAACCGGCCCTGCTTGCCCTTGAGCAGATCGCTCAACGACTTCAGCGGGCGGTTGCCCGGCCCGGTGACCGGACGGCCACGACGGCCGTTGTCGAACAACGCGTCGACGGACTCCTGCAGCATCCGCTTCTCGTTGTTGACGATGATCTCTGGCGCACCCAGGTCGATCAGTCGCTTCAACCGGTTGTTGCGGTTGATCACGCGGCGGTACAGGTCGTTGAGGTCCGACGTGGCGAACCGGCCACCGTCGAGCTGCACCATCGGGCGCAGTTCCGGCGGGATGACCGGGACGGCGTCGAGCACCATGCCCATCGGCGAGTTGCCCGACTGCTGGAAGGCGGCAACCACCTTCAGCCGCTTGAGGGCACGAAGCTTCTTCTGCCCCTTGCCGTTTCGGATCACGTCCCGCAGGATGTCGGCCTCGGCGTCGATGTCGAAGTTCTCGATCAGCTTCTGGATCGACTCCGCGCCCATGGCGCCGGTGAAGTATTCGCCGTAGCGGTCCTGCAGCTCGCGGTAGAGGTTCTCGTCGACGATCAGCTGCTTGGGAGCCAGCTTGGTGAACGTCGACCAGATGTCCTCGAGCCGGTCCAGCTCACGCTGGGCGCGGTCGCGCAGCTGACGCATCTCACGCTCGCCGCCGTCCCGGACCTTGCGCTTGGCGTCGGCTTTGGCGCCCTCAGCCTCCAGTTCGGCCAGGTCGGCCTCGAGCTTCTGCGCCCGGGCCTCGAGGTCGGCGTCGCGCTGGTCCTCAACGGCCTTGCGCTCCACCACCATCTCGGCTTCGAGCGTGGACAGCTCGTTGTGCCGCATCTCGTCGTCGACCGCGGTGATCACGTAGGCCGCGAAGTAGATGATCTTCTCGAGATCCTTGGGCGCCAGGTCCAGCAGGTACCCCAGGCGAGAGGGCACGCCCTTGAAGTACCAGATGTGGGTGACCGGCGCGGCCAGCTCGATGTGGCCCATCCGCTCCCGGCGCACCTTGGCACGGGTCACCTCGACGCCGCAGCGCTCACAGATGATGCCCTTGAAGCGCACCCGCTTGTACTTGCCGCAGTAGCACTCCCAGTCGCGAGTCGGTCCGAAGATCTTCTCGCAGAACAGGCCGTCCTTCTCCGGCTTGAGCGTGCGGTAGTTGATGGTCTCCGGCTTCTTGACCTCGCCGTAGGACCACTGACGGATGTCTTCCGCGGTGGCCAGGCCGATGCGGAGTTCATCGAAGAAGTTGACGTCTAACACGTAACTCCCTTTCCCCTTGCGGGTGTTGAAACTGATAGTTAGGCGAGGTCCTCGACGGAGGCAGATTCGTTGCGCGACAAGTTGATTCCCAGGTTGGCCGCAGCCCGCTCGAGATCTTCGTCCTCGCCTTCGCGCAGCTCGATGGCCGCACCGTCCGACGACAGCACCTCGACATTGAGGCACAGCGACTGCAGTTCCTTGAGCAGCACCTTGAACGACTCGGGAATGCCCGGCTCGGGGATGTTCTCGCCCTTGACGATCGCCTCGTAGACCTTGACCCGGCCGACGGTGTCGTCGGACTTGATGGTCAACAGCTCCTGCAGCGTGTACGCCGCGCCGTAGGCCTGCATGGCCCAGCACTCCATCTCACCGAACCGCTGACCACCGAACTGCGCCTTACCACCCAGCGGCTGCTGGGTGATCATCGAGTACGGACCGGTGGAGCGGGCGTGGATCTTGTCGTCCACCAGGTGGTGCAGCTTCATGATGTACATGTAGCCGACGGTCACCGGGTACGGGAACGGCTCACCGCTGCGCCCGTCGAAGAGCACCGCCTTGCCGTCCTCGTTGACCAGCACCTCGCCGTCGCGGTTGGGCAGCGTCGCCGAGAGCAAGCCCTGCAGCTCCTCTTCCTTGGCGCCGTCGAACACCGGGGTGGACACGATCTGGTTCGGTTGGGCGTGCCGCAGCTCCTCGGGCAGATTCGCCGCCCAGTCCGGGGCACCCTCGATGTTCCAGCCGGCCTTGGCCACCCACCCCAGGTGAGTCTCCAGAATCTGGCCGATGTTCATCCGTCGCGGCACACCGTGCGTGTTCAGGATGATGTCGACCGGAGTGCCGTCCGGCAGGAACGGCATGTCTTCCACCGGCAGGATCTTGCCGATGACGCCCTTGTTGCCGTGCCGTCCGGCCAGCTTGTCGCCGTCGGAGATCTTGCGCTTCTGAGCCACATACACCCGGACCAGCTCGTTGACGCCGGCGGGCAGTTCGTCGTCGTCCTCGCGGGAGAACACCCGGATGCCGATGACCTTGCCGGACTCACCGTGCGGCACCTTCAGGGAGGTGTCGCGAACCTCGCGGGCCTTCTCGCCGAAGATCGCGCGCAGCAGCCGCTCTTCCGGGGTCAGCTCGGTCTCACCCTTGGGCGTGACCTTGCCGACCAGGATGTCGCCGTCGCGCACCTCGGCACCGATACGCACGATGCCGCGCTCGTCCAGGTCGGCCAGCACCTCGTCGGAAACGTTCGGGATGTCCCGGGTGATCTCCTCGGCGCCCAGCTTGGTGTCGCGGGCGTCGATCTCGTGCTCTTCGATGTGGATCGAGGTCAGCACGTCCTCTTCGACGAGGCGGTTGGACAGGATGATGGCGTCCTCGTAGTTGTGACCCTCCCACGGCATGACCGCCACCAGCAGGTTCTTGCCCAGAGCCATCTCACCGTTCTCGGTGCAGGGCCCGTCGGCGATCACCTGGCCGGCCTCCACCCGGTCGCCGGCGTCGACGATCGGGGACTGGTTGGCACAGGTGCCGTGGTTGGAGCGGGCGAACTTGCGCATCCGGTAGGTGCGCCGGGTGCCGTCGTCGTGCATGACGGTGATGTAGTCCGCCGAGACCTCCTCGATGGCGCCCGCCTTCTCGGCCACCACGACGTCTCCGGCGTCGATGGCCGCGCGCAACTCCATTCCGGTGCCCACTAGGGGCGCCTCGCTGCGCACCAGCGGGACCGCCTGGCGCTGCATGTTGGCGCCCATCAGGGCCCGGTTGGCGTCGTCGTGCTCGAGGAACGGGATCATCGCGGTCGCGACCGACACCATCTGGCGCGGCGAGACGTCCATGTAGTCCACCTCGGAGGACGGCACGTACTCGACCTCGCCGGCCTTTCGACGGACCAGGACGCGCGGCTCGATGAATCGGCCGCCCTCGTCGATCGGCGAGTTGGCCTGCGCCACCACGTGGCGGTCCTCCTCGTCCGCGGTCAGGTAGTGGATCTCGTCGGACACCACACCGTCGACCACCTTGCGATAAGGCGTCTCGATGAACCCGAACGGGTTGACCCGCGCGTACACCGACAGCGACCCGATCAGGCCGATGTTGGGCCCTTCCGGGGTCTCGATCGGGCACATGCGGCCGTAGTGCGACGGGTGCACGTCCCGGACTTCCAGACCGGCCCGTTCCCGCGACAGACCACCCGGCCCCAGCGCCGACAGACGACGCTTGTGGGTCAGACCCGACAACGGGTTGTTCTGGTCCATGAACTGCGAGAGCTGGCTGGTGCCGAAGAACTCCTTGATCGCAGCGACGACCGGACGGATGTTGATCAGGGTCTGCGGCGTGATGGCCTCGACATCCTGAGTGGTCATCCGCTCGCGCACGACGCGCTCCATGCGGGACATGCCGACCCGGATCTGGTTCTGGATCAGCTCGCCGACCGTACGCAACCGGCGGTTGCCGAAGTGGTCGATGTCGTCGGTTTCCACCGGCACCTCGGTGCCGCCGGGCACCGTCATCTCGTGCTGGCCTTCGTGCAGCCGGACCAGGTATTCGATGGTGGCGACGATGTCCTCTTCGGTCAGCGTCGAACTGGTGATCGGCGCACCGACATTCAGCCCGAGCTTCTTGTTGACCTTGTAGCGGCCGACGCGGGCCAGGTCGTAACGCTTCTCCTTGAAGAACAGGTTCTCCAGCAGCGTCTGCGCGGACTCCTTGGTCGGCGGTTCGCCCGGGCGCAACTTGCGGTAGATGTCCAGCAGCGCCTCGTCGGTGCCCGCGGTGTTGTCCTTCTCCAGCGTCCCCATCATGATCTCGGAGAAGCCGAACCGCTCGTGGATCTGCTCGTTGGTCCAGCCGAGGGCCTTGAGCAGAACGGTGACGGGCTGGCGGCGCTTGCGGTCGATGCGCACGCCGACGGTGTCGCGCTTGTCGACATCGAACTCCAGCCACGCGCCGCGGCTGGGGATCACCTTGACGCTGTGCAGCATCTTCTCGGTGGACTTGTCGATGGTCTCGTCGAAGTACACGCCCGGCGAGCGCACCAGCTGGCTCACCACGACACGCTCGGTGCCGTTGATGATGAAGGTGCCCTTCTCGGTCATCATCGGGAAGTCACCCATGAACACCGTCTGGCTCTTGATCTCGCCGGTGTTGTTGTTGATGAACTCGGCGGTGACGAACAGCGGCGCCGCGTACGTCATGTCCTTGTCTTTGCACTCGTCGACCGGTGCCTTGACGTCGTCAAAGCGCGGGTCGGAGAAAGACAGCGACATCGAGCCGGAGAAGTCCTCGATCGGCGAAAGCTCGTAGAGAACCTCTTCGAGACCGCCCATCTGGTTGACGTCGCCGCGCTTGGCGGCGGTCTCACGCCAGCGCTGCGAGCCGATCAGCCACTCGAATGAATCGGTCTGAACGTCGAGCAATCCCGGGACCTCGAGCGGTTCACGCAGCTTGGCGAAAGAAACCCGGTTGGGAGCCCCGGGTACGGAGCTGTTCGAAGAACTCTGTGGGCGACCTGTGTTGCTCTGGCGGAAATCAGCCAAGATGCGTCCTTCCAGCACCTCGTGCGACTATGAGAGCCCTGAGGAGACGCCACCGGGTCTGTTCGCCGCAGATGTTTATCGGTTCGGCTGGCGGACGAACTGTCCGGATCTCACGCACGCAACTGAATAGCTGAGCCGCAGAAAAGGGCTCAGGCTAAGACCACGGTGTCAAGTGGCGGGTGTGAGGTGGGCAGGAAGTAGCCAGCGCAACGTCCAACAATAGCGCAGGACAGTACATTCCTCAAATGCGCACCACTACACACGGTCGCACGCGGTCCGTGGAAGACCGGCGCTGGCTGGCACCTGCGATATCCCGCGTACACATGCTGCCCAACAGATTGACCCGTTTGGGCTGTTCCGTCAAGAGGTGGGCACGGCAAGTTGTGCAGAGGTGTGGAGAAATTTTCCGCGATGCCCGCTGGTGGGGGCATCGCCGACGACTGGCGGGCGCGCGGCGGCACGCCGGAATCCTGCGCAGCAGAACTCGGCAGCGACCGGTCGGATCAGTACTCGTGCGAGGTGTACTTGTGGGTGCCTTCGAGGTCGTCCAGGATCGCTTCCTGAGCGTTCTTCGGCAGGGTGTGCAGCATGGCGCGCACCCGGGCCTGCCGGCGGGCGACGCCTTTGCGCTCCGGCATCCCGGGCGACGCCTGGATCTGCGGCGGCACTCCCTCGATGTCCTCGACACCACCGGCGTGCTGGCCCGCGTCGAGCGCGGCCTGCTCCTCGGCCATGGTGGCCTCGTCCTTTTCCTCCGACATACCGATCGGCCCGATACGCCGACCGTTGAGGAACTGCCGCACCACCGGCTCGTCGCTGGTCAGCAGCACCTCGCGGGGCCCGAACATGACCAGGTGCTTGCGGAACAACATGCCCATGTTGTCCGGCACGGTGCGGGCGATGTTGATGTTGTGGGTCACGATCAGGATGGTGGCGTCGATCTGGGCGTTGATGTCCATGATCAGCTGGCTCAGGTAGGCGGTACGGACCGGGTCCAGACCCGAGTCCGGCTCGTCGCACAGAATGATCTGCGGGTCGAGCACCAGGGCCCGCGCCAGGCCGGCACGCTTGCGCATACCGCCGGAGATCTCACCCGGGAACTTCTTCTCGTCACCGCCGAGACCCACCATCGTCAGTTTCTCCATGACGATGTCGCGGATCTCTTTTTCCTTCTTCTTGGTGTGCTCCCGCAGCGGGAAAGCGGTGTTGTCGAACAGGTTCATCGAGCCGAACAGCGCGCCGTCCTGGAACAGCACCCCGAACAGGGTGCGGATCTCGTAGAGCTCTTTGGCCGAGCACTCGATGATGTCGGTGCCGTCGATGAGGATCGAGCCGCGCTCCGGCTTCAGCAGGCCGATCAATGACTTCAGGAACACCGACTTGCCGGTACCCGACGGGCCCAGCAGCACGCTGACCTCTCCGGCGGGGACGGTGAGCGTGACGTCTTCCCAAATCCTCGAGGATCCGAACGACTTGGTAAGCCCGTTTACCTCGATCGCGACACCCATGGGAGACCCTTCCGTCGACGCGCGGTTCAGCCACCAACCCCGTGTGGCTTGAGTCACTGTAGCGCACGGCCGGTCTACGCATCAGGGTTGGATCAATAACAATCCGCCCAGCACACCCTATTCAAAAGGTGCCCAATTGCCGTGGAAGCCCATGGGGACCCGCTGCGGAAGTTCCACGGTGGCCCTCGTTTCCAGGGTCTGCGCATCCAGCAGCAACAGCACGCCGGTGTCGGTGTCGCGGCGGCTGCCCAGACCCATCAGGACGCCGTCATCCTCGACCCGGCTTGCCGGGGACGTGGCCGGGTTGGGCACGAAGGACATCTCCCCCATCAACAGGTCCGGATCGAGGGCGGCGACTTCGCGGGCGCCAGTTGCGTAGTCGTGCTTGTACACCGCCGTCGACATGTCGCGGGCGCCGCCGGAGAGATAGCCGCCGTCGACACCGAGGGTGTAGCCGAACCGGTGCTTGACGCCCAGCAAGGTCTCGTTGATCCGGGGAAACTCCTGCGGGCGGTCGTCGCGGCGCTCGGTGCTGACCGCGCCGGTGGTCAGGTTGATCGTCCAGCGGTCCAGGGTGGGCTTGCTGTCGCCGGGACCGCGCAGGTCGTGATCGAACATCCGCGCATAGCGCACCACGTCCAGGACCAGCACCTCGTTGCCGCCGCGGTCTTCGCTGTAGGCGTTGAGCGGGTGATAGACGTAGCACGGCTCGACGTCGAACCACCGGACGTCTCGGCCGGTGCCCTCGCGGGGCAGAACGCCGATGCGCGCCGGATAGTCGGCGTTCCAGCGATACGGCATCTTGTGCACGGGCTGCCGGTTCCGGTTGATCATCGCCGCGACGGGGTTGGGTACCCGCACGCGACCCAGCAGCGACTCCGCCACCAGGCGAGCCGGCCTGGTCAGTCTGCGCGACACCCGCACCGGCAGGACCTGCATCGGGTCGAACGTTACGGGCAGGTCGTAGATCACGACGTACTTCTCGGTCAGCGAGAAGTCGTGCATCATCGGCGACCCGCCCACTCGGACGTCCACCGTGCGACGGGCACGTCCGTTGGTGTCGATCACCGAATACTGCACGGTGCGTCCGCGGGTGAAGGAGTAGGACAGGGCATGCAATTCCCCGGTCGCCGGATCGCGGTGCGGGTGGGCGGTGTAGCCGCCGAAGAGGGTTCCGTCGAAGTCGCAGGGCGCGACCGTGTCCAGCTCGTCGGTCAACTCGTAGTTGGCGCCGCCACCCTCGACCAGGGCCAGCGTCCGGCCGGCGTGACTCAACGCGTTGGTGTTGGGCCCCACCGACAGCATGCCGGCCCGCGGGTCCAGCCCCGCGGGCTGCGGCTCGCCCAATGCGGCGCACACCGCAGGGGTGCGCACCCAGCGGTTGCGGTACCAGGTGGCCTTGCCGTCGCGCAGCGCGACCCCGTGCACCATCGCGTCCCCGCTGAACCAGTGGTAGGTAGTCGGGTCGACCTCGGCGACCGGGTTGGGACCGTTGCGCAGATAGCGTCCGCTGAGGTGCTCGGGAATGTGGCCGGTGACCTCGAGGTCGGTTGCGGTCAGTTCGGCCCGCACCGGTGCCAGAAAACCACTCAGGTACGGGTTGCCGGCTTGGGCGGTCTGCGTGGCCGTCATCGCTGAACTCCTATAACGTTGTTATTACGCTGTTATTGGGACGGTACGCCGCCGCCGAGGAGATGGCAATATTGTTTGGCGAGATGACTTCGACCCAGCGCAGCGTTCGCGACCAGATGGTGCAGGCCGCGGTGGACTTGCTCGACGAGCACGGTCCCGATGCGCTGCAGACCCGCAAGGTGGCCGGTGCCGCCGGCACCTCAACGATGGCCGTGTACACCCATTTCGGCGGGATGCGCGAACTCATCGCCGCGGTCGCCGAGGAGGGTCTACGCCAGTTCGACGCCGCCTTGGCGGTGCCGGAGACCGACGACCCGGTGGCCGATCTGATGTCCGTCGGAGCCGCCTACCGGCGGTATGCGATCGAGCGCCCGCACATGTACCGGCTGATGTTCGGCAGCACCAGTGCGCACGGCATCAACGCGCCGACCGGCGACGTCCTGACGCTGTCGCTCGACGAGATCGAGCAGCACGAACCCAGCTTCGCCCACGTGGTGCGCGCGGTGCACCGGTGCATTCTCGCCGGCCGGATCACGGCGTGCCCGGCGGACGACGATGCGTCCGTGGTGGCCACGGCAGCCCAATTCTGGGCGCTCATCCACGGTTACGTGATGCTCGAGCTGGCCGGGTTTTACGGCGCCGACGGCTCGGCACTGGTCCCCGTGCTGGCCGCAATGACCACGAATCTGCTGGTCGCCCTGGGCGATTCAGCTGAGCGGGTACAGCGCTCGCAGCTGGCTGCACTGCGCTGATAAACGCGGAAGCCCCCGGGACCCCGTTGCCGGGATGCCCGAGGGCTGCGCGGATGGAACTACTTGACGGTGACGCTGGCGCCGGCGGCCTCGAGCTTGGCCTTGGCCTCGTCGGCGGCCTCCTTGGCGACCTTCTCCAGCAGCGGCTTGGGCGCGCCGTCGACCAGGTCCTTGGCCTCCTTGAGGCCCAGGCCGGAGACGATCTCGCGGACCACCTTGATGACACCGATCTTCTTCTCACCGGCGGCCTCGAGGATCACGTCGAACTCGGTCTGCTCCTCGGCGGCCTCAGCGGCTGCGCCGCCACCGGCCGGGCCGGCCGCGGCGACGGCGACCGGGGCGGCCGCGGTGACCTCGAAGGTCTCCTCGAACTTCTTGACGAAGTCGGAGAGCTCCAACAGGGTCATTTCCTTGAAGGCGTCGAGCAGGTCGTCGCTGGACAGTTTTGCCATGGTGTGGGTCCTTTCTGAACTTTGTGCGTTTGGTCGGAGTTATTCGGCGGATGCCGCTTCGGCGGGTGCCTCGGCAGCTGCGGGCGTCTCCGCAGCTGCGGCTGCGGGGGCTTCGGAGTCCTTCTTCTCTTGCAGAGCGGCCAGCAGGCGGGCCATCTGCGACGCGGGCGCATTGAACAGCCCGGCAGCCTTGGCGAGGTTGCCCTTCATCGCACCGGCCAGCTTGGCCAGCAGCACCTCGCGGGATTCCAGGTCGGCGATGCGCTCGACCTCGGAGACGGACAGCGCGTGTCCGTCCATGTAGCCGCCCTTGATGACCAGCGCCTTGTGCTCCTTGGCGAAGGTCTTCAGTGCCTTGGCGGCATCCACCGGCTCACCGGTGACGAATGCGATCGCCGTCGGACCGGCGAACAGCTCGTCGAGCCCTTCGATGCCGGCCTCGGAGGCAGCGCGCTTGATGAGGGTGTTCTTGGCCACCGCGTAGGTGGTTCCCTCCCCCAGCGATCGGCGCAGCTCGGCGAGGTTGGCCACCGACAGACCGCGGTACTCGGTGATGACGGTCGCGCTCGAACTCTTGAAGTGCTCGGCGATGTCGGCGACGGCGGTGGCTTTGTCAGCCCTGGCCATGCATGCCTCCTGTACGTGTGTGGACTCGGCGTCTCGTTCCACCGCAGACGACTAACGCCCCGGCGCAGGGTGCGGCCGGGGCGTTCAGATTCACCGGCGCGTAGGCCGGCGGTCTTGCCTCGTCCTCCTGCGTGGGCCGCCGGGATGTTCCCGGACCTTCAACCGATTGCTCGGTGACCGACGGTCTTCGGTGGATCGGCACCCACCATAGCCTGGCCTGGTCCGAACAGCCAATTCGCACCCACGCGCGACCCACGACGCTGCCGCGGCGCGCCGCTCGCTACAGCCCGGCCAGGCGCGCCGCGCCCACCAGCCCGGCATTTCCGCCGAGTTCGGCGGGCAGCACCCGCAGACCGGTCAGGAAGTCCAATCCGGCATATTCGGCCAGCGCCGCACGCAGCGGGTCGAACAGCAGGGGCCCGGAGCGGGCCACTCCCCCGCCGATAACCACCAGGTCCAGGTCGCATACCGCGCCGACGGAGGCGATCATCGCGGCCAGCGCGGCGGCTCCCCGCTGAAATGCCGCAAGCGCCAGCGGATCTCCGGTGGCGGCCGCGTCGGCCAACTCCTTGGCGCTCGCCGCCGGCGGCGCTGACCAGCCGTTTTCCCGAGCCCAACGCACCATCGACGGACCGGACGCGACGGTCTCGACGCAGCCGCGCCCACCGCAGGCACACCCCCGACCGTTCGGGTCGACCACCACATGACCGACGTGACCGGCATTACCGGTGCGGCCGTCATAGGGCAACCCTTCGAGCACCAGGCCCCCGCCCACCCCGGTGGACACCACCATGCCCAGCAGGAAGCCGGCACCGCGTCCCGCGCCCTGCCAGTGCTCACCGAGTGCCATGCACACGCCGTCACCGCCCAGCCGTACCCGCACCCCGGGCACGACGGCTGAAACCCGTTGCTGCAGTGGGAAACCGCGCCAGGCCGGGATATTGATCGGGCTGACCGTGCCGCCGGCCAGGTCCACCGGACCGGCCGACGCGATCCCGACGCCGGCCACCACCCCGCCCGCCACGTGCAGTCCGTCGCGTATCAGGGCCTCGACCGCGGCCCAGATCTGTTCTTCATCGACACCGGCCGGCGTCGGGCAGGTAGCGGTGTGCACCAGCGCGCCGACGTCGTCAACGAGACCGACTGCGATCTTGGTGCCGCCGATATCCAGGCAGAGGGTCAGCATCAGTGTCGGTGGGTGTTGTCAGGCTGGCGGGGATCGCCAGGATGCTCGTAACCGGGGGCCAGCTGCACGAGTTCGGCGCGACGCACGTCCAGCCAGACCCGGAACGCGCGCCGCCGAGCAGCCCCCAGCAGATGCCCGGCGACCGCCTGCCGCACCTGATCGAGCGGCGGGGCGACCAGCGCCGGTGTCCGCCATCCGAGTCCGGCGGGGCGGGCCGGCGCGAACCGCATCGGGTTGCGCCGGTGATAGTCGGCGACATCGTCGTCGCTGACGCCGACACCCGCGGTGACATCGGCGAACAACGCGCGCGCCGGCGGGTCGGCCAGCGCCGCGGCGGCGATGCTGCCGATCTCCAGCCGGGCGGTGACGTCGGGCAGCAGGTCAGCCTCGGGTGGGGCATCGAGGGCGGACAGGCCACGGGCGGTCGCTTCGGCGGCAACCACCCGCTCGGTCACGATCAGCTGCGTGAGCCAGCGCCGCAACTGGCGGCCCTCGCTGGTGCCGACAGCCGGCAACGCGGCAGCACGAGGTCCGTTGCGCAACCGCGCCTCGCGCGCGTCGACTTCGGCTTCCTCGACCTCGGCGCCGCCGACCGTCGCCACCACGTGATGGGTCATGTCACCGTCACCTTGACCGCCGGCGAATAGACCAACCGGCCCGCACAGCCGACCCGGACCAGCGCCCACCACTGCCCGGGATCCTGCCAGCGGGGCGGTGCCACATCGAAGGTCAGCTCGACGGCGCCGCCGGCCGGTAGGACGGCCCCGATCGCGGCCGGCCCGATCCACTCCCACGTCCCCCACGGGCTGATCAGGTGTGCCTCGAGCGCCAGATCGGCCCGGGCCCGGCTGCCGATCGTGACGGTCAGCCGCGTCGCTTGTCCCGCGGAAAGCACGATGTCGGTCGGACCGTCACGCAGATGGAGGAGTTCGTCGTCGTCGGTTCCCACGGCCAGGACGGTGACGTCCTCGACCACCTGCCGCCACGACGGCACGTCGGAGGTCAGGCGCAACTGCGCCCGGACCGGATATAACCCTGCCGGCGCGTGCGCCGGGATGGTGAGCACGATGTCGGTTTCCAGGTGCGCACCGACGCCCAGGGTGAAGGGCAATTCGGCCGGTTGGGCGGACCAACCGTCGGGACACCGCACCTCGACGGTGCCGCCCAGTTCGGCATCGGTGCAGTCGCTGGCAGCGGTCAGACGAAGTGTCACCGTGTCGCCCGCCTCGGCGCTGAGCTGCTGCGGATGCAGGTGGGCGACGGCCGGTAGTCCGCCGAGCGGTGCCGGGCCGCGATTGTGCAACCAGTACCGGGCGTAGAGCGGCTGGGCCACCTCGGCCTGCGGAGCCAGCTCAGTAGGTTCGACAGGTAGGGCAGGCACGTCGAGGTGACCTCGAACAGTTGCGACCTGATAGCCGTGCAGCCGGATGGCGCCGATGCGGCGCTGCGCCACTTCCAGCAGATTCGCGTGCCGGATCGCGCGCAGCTCACCGAGTTCCGAGCTGACCTCGACCCGAGTCGCCACACCGGTCGATTCGACCAGCCGCAGGGCCACGTCGCTCGATGTGACGGGTTCGGCGCGGCCGGAGGTCAGCGGGTTCCCGGCGGCCTTGAGCGCCCCCAGCGTTACCGACTCGGGCTCGACCCGCAGCAGCGACCCAACCGGCGGCAACGCCCCGTGCTGGTCGCGGGGAGCCACCGCAATCAGCGGGTTGGCGAACTGGGCGCTGCGGACCGGCACCCCGGCGCGCCGCCAATCACCGCGGCCGCAGACCAGCGCGTAGTCGAAATCATGGGTCCAGTGCTGCAGTTGGAAGTTCGAACCGTCCGGCGCGGTGCGGCGTGGCTCGTCGATCCAGATGCCCGACGGCCAGCCCGTGCAGGACCGCATCAGCGCCGTGTGCAGGGTGCCTTCGGTGTCCACCGCGAAGCTGGGCACCCCGCGGTTCAGTACCGCGACGGTGTAGTCCTCGAACGTCGCGGCGTCGACCGGGCAGCGCTGGCGGACGACGATCTCGGCGACGGCCAGGTCGCGAACCACCGAGGCGATCGCGGCGGCCAAGCTCTTGTCGTCGCGTCCGGCGATCACCAGCACCGGCAGCGCGCGGCGGGCCCGCAGGTCGGCGTCAGGCACCCAGACCGCGGTCAGGTCCGTCGCCGCCGGCACCCATATCCGCGCCTTGCCGGTCTTGGTGAGTTGCCGTTCGAGTTCGTCGGCATAGGCCGGATCGGCCTCGGCCAGCAGCGCCGCGGTGAATACGTTGCCAGCCGGCCCACCCAGCACGATCCGGGCGTCAGGCAGGTTGGAGTCGACGTCGAGGTGGCCGTAGCGGGGTCGGTCGGCGCCGCTGCAGGTGGCCGTCACACCGGCGCGCACCAGCGCCACCATCAGGTCGCGAGCCAACGGACCCGACACGGTTTCCGACGGCGCGATCACCTCGGCCACCGAGATTGCCCGCGTGGCGCTCCCGATCCGCACGCGAACCACTGACGACAACCCGAACCAGCCGTAGGCCGGATTGTCCAGCGTCCACAGGTGCTGCGCGGTGTCCACCGAACGGTCCCCGTCATGTAACCACGCGAATCCGCGCCCGACGACGGCGTCCCCGACTTCACTGACCGGCGTCGCGCCAGGCACCGGACACGGCCAGCGCAGCCGCAACAACCTGTCCTCGCCGATGAAGTCGTGGATGGTGGTGCGGCAGTCCAGACGGTCGACCTGGTGCCACAGCGTCAGGGTCTGGGTGTACCGCAACAGGGTGCCGATGCCACCCTGGACGACCAGCCGCTGGCCCAGTGGCCCGCGATAGGCCTGCACGGTCGCGGGTTCTTCCGCGGACCCGACCACCGGGCCCATGGGCAGCAGGTGCCAGGGACCTTCGCCCTGGGTCGGGTGCGCGGGGTATTCGTCGTAGACGGCGAGCTCGTTGCCGACTTCGCCGACGGCGATCAGTTCGCGGCCCTGGTGTACCAGCGAGGTCACCGCCCCGCCGCGGTGCGGGTCGACGGTCAGGCGGTAATGCTCGTTGGCGATCTCCCGGCCCGCCTTCGGGACCCAGCCCGCGGCGTCGCCGGGAACCAGCCGGTACGTGCGCCAGCCCAGCGACGGCAGATCCCGGGCGAGCCAGCTGACCGAGCACGCGTCGTCGTCAACCTGCGCGGGCACCTCGATCCCGTCGGAGTCCAGCACCCGCACCCCGGCAGCCGGCGCGTCCAACCGCAGGGTCACGACGTCGCTGCGCTGCTGCGTCAACGGGTTCCACACCACCACCGAGTCGCGGTCGCGGGCCACCGCGCCGGACAGCAGCTGCAGCGAGTTGTCCCGCGCGGTGCCGCCCAGCTCCCAGGCGTCGCGCCAGCCGGTCAGCAGGTCCAGGTAGACCTGGTCGGATTCCGATCCGGTGATCGCGTCGTGGTGGGCGCCGTAGGCCAGCTGCACCCATGCCTTCGACAACGCTGCCTGCGGGTACTCGGCACCGGTCATCAGCCCGGCGAACACCGCGAAGCGCTCAGCGTCCAGGACGATGTTCTCCGCCGCACGGTTGGCTTGTTTGGTGTCGATGTAGGACACATCCTTGCCGGTGTAGATGGGGTTCATGTCGCGGGTCTGAGGCGAGGCCACTGCGCCCCGCTCGCCGAGTTCGGCGCGCACCGCGGCGAAGAATTCGCGCGGCAGCCCGCACACGAAGCGCGGCCAGGTGTAGCGGGCAGCCCAGTCGCGATGAATCTCGGTGACCCACTTGTTGGGCGGGGTGTAGTCGGTGCCTACCGGCAATAACACGTTGCGGGTCAGCGCGACCTTCTTGAGCCGCTCGAACAGCGCGTAGGTGGCTTCCTCGGCCTCCTGCACCGTGGTCGACGAGTCCATCCACCAGCCCGCCGAATAGTGGGCCGGCATGTAGTGGGTGAGCAGACCGTTGCCCGACGGCGAGATCCACTCGAATTCGCTGGAGAACTGCATGCGCTGCATGCCGTCCTGCCCCGGACCCCACTGATGGTGCGGTCCACGCGCCCACGAGCTCGAGGTCAGCCCGGCGTCGGCAGCCATTCCCGGGAACTGCGGATCGTGGCCGAAGACATCGAGTTGCCAGGCGGTAGCCGGGTCCGCGCCCAGCACATCGCGCTGAAACCCGATGCCGTGCACGAAGTTTCGGATGGTCGTCTCCGGACTGGTGAGGTTGGTGTTGGGCTCGTTGTAGGTGCCGCCCATCACCTCGACCCGGCCGTTGGCGAGGAACCGGCGCAGGTCGGCGCGATCCTGCGGCCGGGTGTCCCAGTACGGTTTGAGGTAGTCGACCTCGGCCAGCACGAACTTGTAGTCAGGATCGCGACGGGCCATCTCCAGATGCGCGTGCACCAGCTCGAAACCATTGGTCTGCCGGGCGCGTCCGGGCGGGTCTTCGGTCCATTCGCTGGTGTAGGCGCCCTGGGTGTTCCACCACACCGGGTCGTAGTGGAAATGGCTGATCATGAACATCGTCCAGCCGGGCTCGGCCACCACGAACTCGAAGGGCATGTCGGCGTCGCCCGCCCGCACGCGTGCCGCCCGTCGCTGTCCGACGACGGGGCGGCGCACCTTGACCGGGATCTCGAGCAAGAGTTGTCCGGGTTCGGCCACCACCGACCCACTCAGGCCGTCGCCGTCGACGTAGACCGTCGTCGGTCCGGTGACGGCAACCCCGACCTGCACGAGCTGCAACGGCGCCTGGGACGGACCGACGAACAGTTCGGTCGAACCGACCGAAATCACCTGCATTCCCGCACCTTACGGCGACCGGCAGCCGTCGTGGATGGAAAACTCGGTGGACATGGCAGACCTGACCGCACAGCTGGCCGATCAACTGGACGTGCACTGGCGCACCCAACTGCGTCCCCGCCTGGCGGGTCTGACCGACGACGAGTACTTCTGGCAGCCGGTACCCGACTGCTGGACCGTCCACGCGGACGGCTCGATCGACTTCGCCTACCCGACACCGGATCCGGTTCCGTTCACCACCATCGCCTGGCGGCTGGCCCACGTGATCGTCGGTGTTTTCGCGATGCGCAACCACAACCATTTCGGCGGGCCGCCGGCCGACTATCAGCATTGGACCTATGCCACCGACGCCGCCACCGCGCTGCACCAGCTCGACGAGACCTACGCGGCCTGGATATCCGGCGTGCGATCGTTGTCCGCTACCGATCTGAACCGCCCGTGCGGACCGGCCGAAGGCCCTTACGCCGAGTACGCGCTGATCGAACTCGTCCTGCACATCAATCGGGAAGCGATCCATCACGGCGCCGAAATCGCCTGCCTGCGCGACCTCTACCTACACAAGGAGTGATACATGCCTGCACTTGCCGCACCGGTAGCCGACGAACGCAGCGCGCTGCGTGAATACCTCGCCTACCACCAGAGCGCGTACTTCGCGGTCTGCTACGGACTCACCGACGAACAGGCGCGCTCGACGCCGTCGGCCAGCGCGCTGTCGATTGGCGGCCTGGTCAAACACGCCACCGGCATGCAGCGCAGCTGGATGGCGCGGGTCGCCGCCGCACCCGGCGAGCCGGAGCGGGACACCCGACCGTTCGAGGTGCGAGCCGCGCAGTTCCACGCCGAGTACGTGATGGGACCGGACGAGACACTGGCCGGGCTGCTGCGGGCCTTCACCGAGCAGAATGCCCGGACCCTGCGGCTGGCCGAGACCGCCGACCTCGATGCCCGGGTACCGGTGCCGCGGGACGCCCCGTGGTTCCCGACAGACATCGACGCCTGGTCGGTGCGCTGGGTCCTGTTGCACGTGATCAACGAGCTGGCCCGGCACTCCGGGCAAGCCGACATCATCCGGGAATCCATCGACGGCGCCACTATGTACGAACTCATCGCCGGGTTGGAGAATTGGGAACCGAAGCCGTGGATCACGCCGTGGCGCAGACCGGCCAGTCCGGCGTAAAGCACGTGAGCGGGGTCACGCAAATTTAGAGTTGACCATCCAGGTTTGGCACACTGCTCAAATGAGTTCCACCAAGCATCGCGATGTGGCCAAGCTGGACCGGGTGCCCTTGCCGGTCGAAGCGGCCCGGGTAGCTGTCACCGGTTGGCAGGTCACCCGCACCGCTGCGCGCGTGGTCACCAGCCTGCCCGGCAAAGGGTCGTGGCAACAGAAGGTCATCAAGCAGATTCCGCAGACGTTCGCCGACCTGGGTCCGACGTACGTGAAGTTCGGCCAGATCATCGCGTCGAGCCCGGGGGCGTTCGGCGAGTCGCTGTCCCGCGAGTTCCGCAGCCTGCTGGACCGGGTGCCGCCCGCCGACACCGACGAGGTGCACAAACTATTCGTCGAGGAACTCGGCGACGAGCCCGCCAACCTGTTCGCCCACTTCGAAGAAGAACCGTTCGCGTCCGCCTCGATCGCCCAGGTGCACTACGCGACGTTGCAGAGCGGCGAGGAGGTAGTGGTCAAGATCCAGCGGCCGGGCATCCGCCGCCGGGTGGCCGCCGACCTGCAGATCCTGCAGCGCTTCGCCCAAGCCGTCGAACTGGCCAAGCTGGGCCGTCGGCTCTCGGCGCAGGACGTGGTCGCCGACTTCTCCGACAACCTGGCCGAAGAGCTGGACTTCCGGCTGGAAGCCCAGTCCATGGACGCCTGGGTGTCGCATCTGCACGCGTCGCCGCTGGGCAAGAACATCCGGGTGCCGCAAGTGCATTGGAACTTCACCAGCCAACGCGTGTTGACGATGGAACGGGTGCACGGGATCCGCATCGACAACGTCGCGGCGATCCGCAAGGCCGGCTTCGACGGCACCGAGCTGGTCAAAGCCCTGCTGTTCAGCCTGTTCGAGGGCGGGCTGCGGCACGGGCTGTTCCACGGCGACCTGCATGCGGGCAACCTCTACGTCGACGATGAGGGCCGCATCGTGTTCTTCGACTTCGGGATCATGGGCCGCATCGACCCGCGCACCCGCTGGCTGCTGCGCGAACTGGTGTACGCGCTGCTGGTCAAGAAGGACCACGCCGCTGCGGGCAAGATCGTCGTGCTGATGGGCGCCGTCGGCACGGTGAAACCTGAGGCGCAGGCCGCCAAGGACCTGGAGAAGTTCGCCGCCCCGCTGACCATGCAGTCACTGGGCGACATGTCCTACGCCGACATCGGCCGCCAACTGTCCGCCCTGGCCGACGCCTACGACGTGAAGTTGCCGCGCGAGCTGGTGTTGATCGGTAAGCAGTTCCTCTACGTCGAGCGGTACATGAAGCTGCTGGCGCCGAGGTGGCAGATGATGTCCGATCCGCAGCTGACCGGGTACTTCGCCAACTTCATGGTCGAGGTCAGCCGTGAGCATTCCGCGGACGTCGAGGTCTAGCGCCGTGGACGTTCGTAGCGGCACCGCCGTCTCCGGGGATGTGAAGCTCTACTACGAGGACATGGGCGAGCTGGACCATCCCCCGGTGCTGCTCATCATGGGCCTGGGCGCCCAAATGTTGTTGTGGCGGACCGGATTCTGCGAACGCCTGGTCAACCAGGGCCTGCGCGTCATCCGCTTCGACAACCGCGACGTCGGCCTGTCCACCAAGTCGGAACGGCAATCCGCCCAGCAGCCCCTGCCGGTGCGGCTGGTCCGGTCGTTTCTCGGTCTGCCCAGCCAGGCGGCCTACCGGCTGGAAGACATGGCCGACGACGCCGCCGCCCTGTTGGACCATCTGGACATCGAGCAGGCGCACATC
Organism: Mycobacterium sp. NGS29; assembly: GCF_059812965.1. NCBI lineage: Bacteria > Bacillati > Actinomycetota > Actinomycetes > Mycobacteriales > Mycobacteriaceae > Mycobacterium > Mycobacterium sp. NGS29. The sequence continues at coordinate 316,322 of NZ_JCALDR010000002.1, read as the reverse complement.
GTCGGCGCCTCGATGGGCGGGATGATCGCTCAGGTGTTCGCGGCGCGGTACGCGCAGCGCACCAAGACGTTGGGCATCATCTTCTCCAGCAACAACCAGCGGGCGCTGCCGCCGCCGGGGCCGCGGCAGCTGTTGGCACTGCTGAAAGGACCGGACCCGAAGTCTCCGCGCGAGGTCATCATCGACAACACGGTTCGAGTCGGCAAGATCATCGGCAGTCCCAAGTATCCGACGCCCGACGACGAAGCCCGCGCCGATGCCGCAGAAAGCTACGACCGCAATTACCACCCCTGGGGTCTCGCTCAGCAGTTCAGCGCCATCCTGGGCAGCGGCAGCCTGCTGCACTATGACCGGCGCATCACTGCGCCGACCGTGGTGATCCATGGCCGCGCCGACAAGTTGATGCGCCCGGCGGGCGGCCGGGCCATCACGCGGGCGATCAACGGTGCCCGATTGGTGTTAGTCGACGGGATGGGACATGATTTGCCGAAGCAGTTGTGGGATCGAGTGATCGGTGAACTCACGAGCAATTTCGCCGCCGTCGACACGGTCAAGGGTTAGTTCGATGAATTCCTTCTCCGTGTCTTGTGTCGCGTGCGAGGTTGTTACCGTTGGAACAGGAGGTTGTCTGACATGGCCGAACTAAAGCCGTATTACGAAGAGTCCCAAGCGACCTACGACATCTCCGACGACTTCTTCCGGCTTTTCCTCGACCCCAACATGGTCTACACGTGCGCGTACTTCGAGCGTGACGACATGACGCTCGAGGAGGCGCAACTCGCCAAGTTGGACTTGGCATTGGACAAGCTCAACCTCGAACCCGGGATGACGCTGCTGGACGTCGGTTGCGGTTGGGGCGGTGCGGTGGTCCGTGCGGTCGAGAAGTACGACGTCAACGTCATCGGCATCACCTTGAGCCGGCACCACGCCGCGCTGAGCCAGAAAAGGCTGGCCGCGATCCCGACTGAGCGACGCGCCGAGGCACGCCTGCAGGGGTGGGAAGAGTTCCACGAGAAAGTCGATCGAATTGTCAGCTTCGAAGCCTTCGACGCGTTCAAGAAGGAGCGCTGGCCGGCGTTTTTCGATCGCTCTTACGAGATCATGCCCGACGACGGCCGCATGCTGCTGCACAGCATCTTCACCCACGAGCAGACGTACTGGCGTGATCACGGCATCACCGTGACCATGAGCGATCTGCGGTTCTTCCGCTTCCTGGCGACGGAGATCTTCCCCGGCGGCGGAATGTGCGGCGAAGTCGACATCATCGACAATGCCAAGAACAGTGGATTCGCGGTCGACGAGATTCAATACCTGCAGCCGCATTACGCGCGAACGCTTGATATGTGGGCCGCGAATTTGGAAGCCAATCGCGAGCAGGCGATCGCTATCCAGTCGCAAGAGGTCTACGACCGCTTCATGCGTTATCTCACCGGCTGCGCGGGCCTGTTCCGCAAAGGCCTGTCGAATGTAGCTCAATACACCCTGGTCAAATAGCGCCGCCGTTCGCGCTGGTCGGACGCGTCATAATTTAGCGATGCAGCGCTGCATCGGATAGCATGCATTTCGCATGTTCGGGGGTTGCACATTCAATTTCGCATGCAACCGGGGACCCGATGTGGTCCGGAAAGGCACACCAAAACATGGCTCAACAGCTGAAGCCGCACTTCGATGACGTGCAGGCGCATTACGACTTGTCCGACGATTTTTTCCGGCTGTTCCTTGATCCAACCCAGACCTACAGCTGCGCCTACTTCGAGCGCGACGACATGACGCTGGAACAGGCTCAGATCGCCAAGATCGACCTGGCACTGGGCAAGCTGGGCCTGCGGCCCGGAATGACCCTGCTGGACGTCGGTTGCGGCTGGGGCGCCACCATGCGCCGTGCGATCGAGAACTACGACGTCAATGTCGTGGGCCTGACGCTGTCCAAGAACCAGGCGGCGCACGTGCAGCAGTCCTTCGACGCGATGGACACCACCCGCGAGCGGCGGGTGCTGCTGGCGGGCTGGGAACAGTTCGACGAACCCGTCGACCGCATCGTGTCGATCGGTGCATTCGAGCATTTCGGCCACGACCGCTACGACGACTTCTTCGCGCTGGCCCACAAACTGCTCCCCGACGACGGCGTGCTGCTGCTGCACTCGATCACCGCACTGACCGGACCGCAGATGATTGAGCGTGGCATGCCGCTGACGTTCGAGATGGCCCGGTTCAGCAAATTCATCATGACCGAGATCTTCCCGGGCGGACGGTTGCCGTCGATCGAGAAGGTCGAAGACCACTCCTCGCGCGCGGGTTTCACGCTGACCCGCCGCCAGTCGCTGCAACAGCACTACGCAAAGACCCTGGACCTGTGGGCCGCGGCGCTGCAGTCGCGCCGGGACGAAGCGATCGAGATCCAGTCCGAAGAGGTCTACGACCGGTACATGAAATACCTGACCGGTTGCGCCGACTCGTTCCGGGTCGGCTATATCGACGTCAACCAGTTCACGCTGGAAAAGTAGTGACGCGGGCGGCCAGAGCGACGCCTGGCCGCCCCCGATTTCGATGAAAAGGCCCTCGCGGCGACGTCAGATACATAGGATGTGCCCCCGCCCGTGTAGGGTCCGGTGGATGGCCACCTCGTGGGGGGGTGGGCATGTCCTACGGGAGGACATATGGCGGATACGTACACCCGCGCCGGAAGTCTGCGGTCCAATTCTGACGACGTTCAGGCGCATTACGACTTGTCCGACGAGTTTTTCGCACTCTTCGTGGATCCGACACGCACCTACAGCTGTGCGTACTTCGAGCGCGAGGACATGGACTTGCAGGAAGCCCAGCTCGCCAAGATCGACCTGGCGCTGGACAAGCTGGGCCTCGAGCCGGGTATGACGCTGCTGGACGTCGGTTGCGGCTGGGGTCCGGTGCTCAAGCGAGCGCTGGAGAAATACGACGTCAACGTCGTCGGTCTCACGCTCTCCAAGAATCAGCACAACTACTGCCAGCAGCTGCTCGACCAGGTCGACACCAATCGCACACACCGGGTCCTGCTCAGCGACTGGGCCGACTTCGACGAGTCAGTGGACCGGATCGTCACAATCGAGGCGGTGGAACACTTTGGTTTTCACCGCTACGACGACTTCTTCAAGTTCGTCTACCAGGCCCTGCCCACCGACGGCGTCATGCTGCTCCACGTGATCACCGGACTGCATCCCCGGGACATCATCGCGCGTGGCATGCCGTTGACGATGGAGTGGGCGAAGTTCATGAAGTTCATCACGACCGACATCTTCCCGGGCGGCCGGCTGCCGACGATCGAGAAGGTCGAGGAGCACGCGACCAAGGTCGGCTTCAACGTCGCTCAGATCCAGTCGCTGCAGCTGGACTTCGCCCGGACCCTGGACTTCTGGGGTGAGGCCCTGCAGGCCCGCCGGGACGAGGCCATCGAGATCCAGTCCGAAGAGGTCTACGACCGGTACATGAGATATCTGACCGGCTGCGCCAAGGCATTTCGCATTGGCTATATCGACTGCAACCACTTCACCCTGGCGAAGTAGACTTCGTACCACGACGGGCTCGCACGGTTGGCATTTCAGCCCGAGGCCCCGCATGTGCGGCTACCGATGATCCAGGAGAAGAAAGACCAGAATGGCCGAGAACCCGCTTAGCCCGACGAAGACGCGCGAACGCAACTTCCAGGACATCCAGGCGCACTACGACGTCTCCGACGACTTCTTCGGCCTGTTCCAGGACCCGACCCGCACCTACAGTTGCGCCTACTTCGAGCCGCCGGACATCTCGCTCGAGGAAGCCCAGATCGCCAAGATCGATCTGAACCTCGACCAGCTGGACCTGAAGCCCGGCATGACGCTGCTGGACATCGGCTGCGGCTGGGGCACCACGATGAAGCGTGCCGTCGAGAAGTACGACGTCAACGTCGTCGGGCTGACGTTGTCCAAGAATCAGCACGCCCGTTCCCAGCAGGTGCTGGAGGCACTCGACACCGACCGTTCCCGGCGGGTGCTCCTGCAGGGTTGGGAGGACTTCAACGAGCCCGTCGACCGGATCGTGTCCATCGAAGCCTTCGAGCACTTCGGTCACGAGAACTACGACGATTTCTTCAAGCGTTGCTTCGACATCATGCCCGAGGATGGCCGGCTGGTCGTCCAGAGCAGCGTCAGCTACCACCCGTACGACATGGCTGCCCGCGGGAAGCGGATCACCTTCGACACGGTGCGCTTTATCAAGTTCATCGTCACCGAGATCTTCCCAGGCGGCCGGCTGCCGTCCACCGGGATGATGGTCGAGCACGGCGAAAAGGCCGGTTTCATTGTCCCCGAGCCTGTTTCGCTGCGGCCGCACTACATCAAGACGCTGCACATCTGGGGTGACACGTTGGAGTCCAACCGCGAGAAGGCCATCGAGGTGACCTCGGTGGAGGTCTACGAGCGGTACATGAAGTATCTGCGGGGCTGTGAGCACTACTTCGACGACGAGATGCTCGACGTCAGCCTGGTGACCTACCTGAAGCCGGGTGCGGCCGCCTAGAGGGCCGTCGGCCCCGCGCCGACTGTGCATCTCGCGACGAGACACGCCGGTGCGGCGTCGCAGGATGCACAGTCGCGAAGAGGAGCTACGCCTCCGCGGCGAAGTTGCGCGTGATCGACGGGTCCACCGGGATACCGGGTCCGGTCGTCGTCGACACCGTGACCTTCTTCAGGTAGCGCCCCTTGGACGACGACGGCTTGTGCCGCAACACCTCGTCCAGCGCGGCCCCGTAGTTCTCCGCCAGCTTCTTCTCGTCGAACGACGCCTTGCCGATGACGAAGTGCAGGTTGGCCTGCTTGTCCACCCGGAAGTTGATCTTGCCGCCCTTGATGTCGGCGACGGCCTTGGCGACATCGGGGGTCACAGTGCCGGTCTTGGGGTTCGGCATCAGCCCACGGGGTCCGAGGACCCGGGCAATGCGGCCGACCTTCGCCATCTGGTCGGGCGTCGCGATCGCCGCGTCGAAGTCCAGGAAGCCGCCCTGGATCTTCTCGATCAGGTCGTCGCTGCCGACGATGTCCGCTCCCGCCGCCACCGCCGCGTCGGCCTTCTCACCGACCGCGAACACCGCGACGCGCGCCGTCTTGCCGGTGCCGTGCGGCAGGTTGACCGTGCCGCGGACCATCTGGTCGGCTTTCCGCGGATCGACGCCGAGTCGGATCGCCACCTCGACGGTCGCGTCCTGCTTGGTCGAGGACGTCTCCTTGGCGAGCTTGGCCGCCTGCAGCGGGGTGTACAGAGTGTTGCGGTCCACCTTTTCAGCGGCCGCGCGGTATGCCTTGCTGGTCTTGCTCATTGTCAATCCAATCTGTGTTGGGTTCGTGGTTGATCGGGCCGAAGCTGGCCCTCCCACGCGTCCTGATGTGTACCTACTCGACCGTGATACCCATCGACCGGGCGGTGCCGGCGATGATCTTGGCCGCGGCGTCGACGTCGTTGGCGTTGAGGTCGGTCTTCTTGGTCTCGGCGATCTCGCGCACCTGGTCCCAGGTGACCTTAGCGACCTTGGTCTTGTGCGGTTCGGCCGAGCCTTTCTGCACGCCGGCGGCCTTGAGCAGCAGCTTGGCGGCGGGCGGCGTCTTCAACGCGAAGGTGAAACTGCGGTCTTCGTAGACCGTGATCTCCACCGGGATCACGTTGCCGCGTTGATTCTCGGTCGCGGCGTTGTACGCCTTGCAGAACTCCATGATGTTGACGCCGTGCTGACCGAGCGCGGGGCCGACCGGGGGTGCGGGATTCGCCTGACCCGCCGTGATCTGCAGCTTGATCAGCCCGACGACTTTCTTCTTCTTCGGGGCCATGAGTTGTCTTCGTTCCTTCCTGAATTGTCTGCCCAGCGGGCTAGATCTTGGAGACCTGGCTGAAGGTCAGTTCCACCGGCGTTTCCCGGCCGAAGATGGAGACCAGCACCTTGAGCTTCTGCTGTTCGGCGTTGACCTCGTTGATGGTGGCCGGCAGCGTGGCGAACGGGCCGTCCATCACTGTCACCGATTCGCCGACTTCGTAGTCGACCTCGACAACGGGACGTTCCAGCCCACCGGTCTCTGTCGCCGCGGCGGTGCTCGCCGCGCCCTTGGCGGCCTTTTTGGCCGACCCCGGCGGCAACAGGAACTTCACCACGTCGTCCAGCGCGAGCGCCGACGGACGCGACGTCGCGCCGACGAACCCGGTCACGCCCGGGGTGTTGCGCACCGCTGCCCACGAGTCGTCGGTCAGATCCATGCGCACCAGGATGTAACCGGGCAACACTTTGCGGTTGACCTGCTTGCGCTGGCCATTCTTGATCTCGGTGACCTCTTCGGTGGGCACTTCCACCTGGAAGATGTAGTCGCCGACATCGAGGTTCTGCACCCGGGTCTCGAGATTGGCTTTCACCTTGTTCTCGTAGCCCGCGTACGAGTGGATCACGTACCAGTCGCCGGGCTTGGCGCGCAGCTCTTTCTTGAGCGCGGCAGCCGGATCGACGTCTTCCGCAGGAGTCTCTACAACTTCCGGGGCCTCTTGCACGTCGACCGCTTCACCCGCGGACGTGTCACCGTCGAAGGTAGTCACGGTATTGAGTCCTCTCTATTACTTCTCAGCCGAACACCAGCAGCACGAGCTTGCTCAGACCCAGGTCGGTACCGCCTACCAGCGCAACCATGAAGGCCAGGAAGATCAACACCACCGAGGTGTAGGTGATCATCTGCTTGCGATTGGGCCAGATGACCTTTCGCATCTCGGCCACAACCTGCTTGATGTAGTTGTAGACGAACACGAACGGGTTGACCGATGTGGCGGTCTTCGGCTTCTTGGCCTTGGTCTGCTGAGCCGACTTGCCCTTGGCTGTCTTCGACGAGTCTTTCTTGGCCACGTCTTTCTTGGCCGGCTCTTTGGACAGCTCCACCTTGGTCGAGTCGTCGTCGTCGGCCTCCACCGGGCGCACCCGGGACCGCTTGCCCGTGGGCCGCTGTGGCCGCGCCGCGGCCTTGGTCACCACGGCACCACCGTCGCCTGCGGCGTCGTCGGCAACGTCGCCTTCGTCGCTCACCGCGTGCTCCTTCGTTCGTCAACTATTCCGCGCGCCGTACCTGTTCGACGGGTCACTGTTCCAGTGTCCACCATGGCACGGCACACCTGCGGTCCGGCTCCTCGCTCCAGCCGGGCCGGCCTCAGCAGGGGCGACAGGACTTGAACCTGCAACCTGCGGTTTTGGAGACCGCTGCTCTGCCAGTTGAGCTACGCCCCTTTACGGGCTTACACAACTCGCGCGCTCCCCGTGCGGTACTGCGAACCGACGGACAGCGCGCTTGTGATGGGAAAACCCGAGGTCCGAGTGTACATCGACGCAGGTCCCAGATACTAATTACGCGGTCCGGACGACCTGCCCGGTTTCCTTGTCCCACTTGAGCTGGATGGAGTTGTCCCCCTCGTGCCCCATCAGGGTCGTAAACGCCTCCAGCACCAGGTCGCCGTCCTGGTTGTGGCAGAAGTTCTTCGTGACGACGATGTCGGCACCGAAACGTTCGTTGACGGATTCGACGCGCAGGCTGCCGTACAGCTTGTCGCCGACCTTGATCTGCTTGTGGTAGACGAATCTCTGGTCGACCTGCACGATCTGCATCGTCTCAAAACCCACGTCGACGTTGCGGAAGAAATCGTCCTGGATCAGTTTCGCCAGGATCGATACGAAGGTCAGCGGGGCCAGAATCGCGTCGTAGCCGAGCTCGGCAGCCGCGTCCTCGTCGAAATTGGCCCGGGTGTCGCACTTCGTCGACCGTGCGAACTGCCGAACCTGCTCGCGGCCCACCTCGAAGTAGTCGGGGTACTCGAACGTCATCCCACGAATGTCGGTCTTGAGGGCCATCCGCTACGCCAGCTTCGCCGAGGCGATGGCCCGGCCGAAGATCTTCTTGCCACCGGTGGTGGCCGTCAGCGCGATGGTCACCGACTTGCTCTCGGGGTCGACGGACTTCACCCGGCCGCTGAACACCAGCTCAGCGCCCTTGCCGTCGTTGGGAACCGGGACGATGGCGGTGAACCGCACGTTGTACTCGGTAACCGCGCCGGGATCTCCCACCCACGACGTGACGTAACCGCCGCCGATGCCCATCGTCAGCATGCCGTGCGCGATCGCGGTGTCCAACCCGACCATCTTGGCGATCTCGTCGTCCCAGTGAATCGGGTTGAGGTCACCCGAGACACCGGCATAGTTGACCAGATCCTGGCGGGTCAGCGGGTAGATCCGCTCTGGGAGCTGGTCACCCACCTGCACCGAACTGAACTCACGCAGAGCCATCAGAAAATCCCTCTTCTCCGTCCTGACCGGCGCGGCCGGCCAGGGTTGTGTAGGTCTCTTGCACTGTCTCGCCGGCGTCGTTGGTGATGATGTTCTTGGTCACGATGATCTGAGTGCCGTGCGACTCACGCACCGAATCTACGTACACGTCGCAGTACAGCGTGTCGCCCGCCACAATCGGCTTCTGGAATTTCAGGATCTGGTCGATCTGGACGATCTTCTCGTCCGAAATCGCGATGTTGGCGTGGTCGAAGAATGCCGATTGCGCCTTGTATCCAAACACACAGATGAACGTCAGCGGAGCCGCCAGGCCGGAGTAACCCAACTCGGCCGCCGCGTCTTCACCGAAGAACACCGGGTCGTCGTTTTGGACGGCGCTGGCGTATTCGCGAATCTTCTCCCGCTCGACCACGTAATGGTCGGGGTAGCGATAGTGCATCCCGACGATGTCTGCGCTCAAGGGCACGGCTCTTGAACCTACCTAAATCTTCCGGATCAGTGTGAAAATTCCCCGCACGCGTCAACGCGTCTCGCGGTGCCCCTGATGCTTGCCGCAATTCGGGCAGAACTTCTTCAGCTCCAACCGGTCCGGATCGTTACGGCGGTTCTTCTTGGTGATGTAGTTACGGTGCTTGCACACTTCGCACGCCAAAGTGATCTTGGGCCGGACGTCGGTACTGGAAGCCATGACTTTGTTCTCTCAGGTCTCTCTCGAAGTGCCAATGTTGTCTTGTAGCGATGGCCGGACTCGAACCGGCGACCTAACGATTATGAGTCGTTCGCTCTAACCGACTGAGCTACATCGCCTCTGGTACGTGCCGTCCGCCTTGCTCGGCGTCCGCCGAGCCCCCTAACGGAATCGAACCGTTGACCTTTTCCTTACCATGGAAACGCTCTACCGACTGAGCTAAGGGGGCCGTTCACCCGTAGCGACCAGTCGTGCGGTGCGCTCTCAAGGGCCTAAAAGAGGGTACAACCTGGCCCACAGCGTCTCCAAACCGCCGGGCTGCGACAGCGCCGGCCGCGACCCCCGGCCGGGTGCGACCGCCACCGCACTCAGCGCGCTTGCCCGCTCCCCATACTCTGGTGACGTGCCAGATTCGGACCGTCTTTATTTTCGCCAGTTACTCTCCGGTCGCGACTTTGCCGCCGGCGACCCCATCGCGGCTCAGATGCGAAATTTCGCCTACCTGATCGGCGACCGCCAGACGGGCGACTGCGTGGTGGTGGACCCGGCGTATGCCGCCGGCGACCTGGTCGACGCGCTGGAAGCGGACGGCCTGCAGCTGTCCGGTGTCCTGGTGACGCATCACCACCCGGACCACGTCGGCGGCTCCATGATGGGGTTTGAACTCAAAGGGCTGGCGGAGTTACTGGAACGGGTGAGCGTGCCGGTGCACGTCAACACCCACGAGGCGGTGTGGGTCTCGCGGATCACCGGAATCCCGATGAGCGATCTGACCACGCACGAGCACCGCGACAAGATCAGCGTCGGCGACATCGACATCGAACTGTTGCACACGCCCGGACACACCCCGGGCAGCCAGTGCTTCCTGCTCGACGGACGGCTGGTCGCCGGCGACACGCTGTTCCTGGACGGGTGCGGTCGCACCGACTTCCCCGGCGGCGATTCCGACGAGATGTATCGCAGCCTGCAGCAACTCGCCGGCCTACCCGGTGACCCGACGGTGTTTCCCGGGCACTGGTACGCGGCCGACCCCAGCGCATCGCTGTCGACGGTCAAACGCACCAACTACGTGTACCGGCCCGCCAACCTGGATCAATGGCGCATGTTGATGGGCGGCTGAGCGCCGGGCGGCGAACACGGACAATCTTCTGCGCTCGGTCGATACGTCTGGCAGCAATACACAGCAAGCCCCTCTACGATCATCACAGCTACATCCGGTGAGCGAAGGGCGGGTTCCATGGGTTGGGTCCAAGGAAGCTGGCACGGGTTCGAGAACGTGGAGTCCAGTACCTGGTTGGCGTGGGCTGCCTGGGCGGCCCTGGCGCTCGGCGTCGTCGCGCTGATCTTCACCCACCGGCAACTGCAGCGCAATCGCGCGCTGGCCGCCGAAAAGACCCGGCCCTATGTCGCCATGCTGATGGAGCCGCATGTCGCGGACTGGCATGTCATCGAGTTGGTGGTGCGCAACTTCGGGCGCACCGCCGCGTACGACATCCGGTTCAACTTCCCCAACCCGCCCACCGTCGCGGAATACGAGAATGCCTCCGACGGCTACGCCGACGTGGTGGAGCTCCAGCTGCCGCACGAACTGCCTACCCTGGCTCCCGGCCAGGAGTGGCGGATGGTGTGGGATTCAGCGCTCGACCGTGCCGAGATCGGCCATGGTGTCGAATCCCGCTTCGAAGGAACGGTGGTCTACTACGACCGGCCGGAGCAGCCACGTGGCTGGAAGTTCTGGCAGCGCCCGCGTCGCGCGCTGCAGACCAGGGTGGTGCTGGACTGGGACGCCCTGCCGCCGGTGCAGCGCATCGAATTGATGACCACACACGACTTGGCGAAGCGGGAGAAGCAGAAGCTCGAGCTGCTGCGCACCTTGCTGACGTACTTCCACTACGCGAGCAAGGAAACGCGGCCCGAGGTGTTCCGCGGGGAGATCGATCGGATCAACCGCGCCGTGCAGGAGACCCAGGACAGGTGGCGGACCCGGCAGCTCGATGAGCCGACAGACGTCAGCCTGCGCTGGGGTGACGCAGAGAACGAGCTGGGCAAGCACCGCAGTCAACGCGTGTAACAATCGACTCCGTTGCCCCAGCGAAGGAGTCACCCATGAGCGGTCCGGTCGTCTACACCCATGATGAGAGCATCGGCGTCATCCGGATGGACGACGGCAAGGTCAACGCGCTGGGTCCCACCATGCAGCAGGCGCTCAACGACGCGATCGACCAGGCCGACAGCGACAACGTCAAAGCCCTGGTGATCACCGGCAACGAGCGGGTGTTCAGCGGCGGTTTCGACCTGAAGGTGCTGACCTCCGGCGAGGCGCAGCCAGCGATCGACATGCTGCGCGGCGGCTTCGAATTGTCGCATCGGCTGTTGTCCTATCCCAAGCCGGTGGTGATGGCGTGCACCGGTCCGGCGATCGCGATGGGCGCATTTCTGCTGTGCTCCGGTGACCACCGCATCGCCGCGCACGCGTACAACATTCAGGCCAATGAGGTCGCTATCGGCATGGTGATCCCCTGGGCGGCCCTGGAGGTCCTGCAGCTTCGGTTGACCCGGTCGGCTTACCAGCAGGCCACCGGCCTGGCCAAGACGTTCTTCGGGGAGACGGCCCTGGCCGCCGGGTTCATCGACGAGATGGCGTTGCCGGACATGGTGGTCGCGCGTGCCGAGGAAGCCGCACACGAGTTCGCCCACTTGCACCAGTCGGCGCACGCCGCGACCAAGTTGCGCGCGCGGGCCGACGCGCTCAAGGCGATCCGGGCCGGCATCGACGGGATCGAGAAGGAATTCGGCCTGTAGGTCGCCCGTTACTGGTACTGCCGGAATTTTTCGAGGTATTCCACCCAGTTCCACGTGGACAGGAACGTCTCGGCCGCCTGATATCCCTTGTCGTACAACGCTTCAGCGTCCTGGCGTGAGATGCCGAAGTCCAGGAAGTTGACCGCGGTCGAGTCGACGCGGATCACGCGGGCACTGACCCAGGGCTGGTTCAGATAGGTCTGGTCATGACCGACGAACATGGTGGTGATCAACTGCTCGAGCAACACCGACGGTGGTCCCAGTAGACGCAACGCGCTCACGCCCGGAATCATCTGGTCGTTGCCTTCGGGCAGATTGGGCACCACCGTGACGCCGAAGGTGGGCCAGCGCGGGGCCTTGCAGTCGAGCCGGTCGAAAGAGTCGATCGGAAAATTCGACAGCACACCGCCGTCCACCAGGGTCGAGGTGACTCCGGCAGCGCTCGTCAGCGTGACCGGGCGGAAGTAGAACGGAATCGACATCGACGCGCGCACCGCGTCGGCGACCAGTTGCTCGTCGGGATCCAGTCCGTACAGCCGTTCGTAGTCCCAGGGCAGCCGCACCAACTGCCCGGTGGTGATGTCGGTGACGGTCACGACCAGTCGGTAGCGGCGCTCGGCACTGATCTGCCGGTCGGTCAAGGCGAGGTCGCCGAACGTCGTCACACCCAGGTTCTTCAGCTCGCTGCGGATCCACTGATGCGCGAAATCGCCGCGATACAAACCACTTTCGCGTAGCAATCCCCAGGCCTGACCGACCACCGGCAGATGCCCGACCGGTCCGCTGTCGCGGAATTTCTGATACGGCAGAGTGAGTGCGATCTCCTTGAGCTGGTCGGTGGTCAGTGTGTCGCCGACGGACGAAGCGGCCAGGATCGATCCGACCAGCGAACCGGCGGAGACGCCGGAGACCCGTTTGACCGCGTATCCGGCGTCCATCAGGGCGACCACGGCCCCGACCAGTCCGACGCCTTTGACGCCGCCACCGGACAACACCAGGTCGACGGGCTTGCGACGCGCCGCCTTGGGCCGCTGGTCGGCCACCTTCTCGTTGGCCATGTCAATCGTGCGCCGAAGTCCATTGGTAGGGAAGGAATTTCCCATCGAACGTCACCACCACCCGGTCACCTGACGGGTGCGGCTTCTTCTGCAGGTCGACACTGAAGTTGATCGCGCTCATGATGCCGTCGCCGAACTGCTCGTGAATGATCTCTTTCAGCGCGCCGCCGTAGACCTGAAGCGCTTCGTAGAAGCGGTAGATGGTGGGATCGGTCGGCACGGCGGTGGGCAGTCCGCCGCGCATCGGGGGTGCCGCCAGCACCGGTATGGCCGACGCGTCCAGTCCCAGCAACTCGACCAGGATTTTGCCCAGTTCGGCCGGGACGGGGTGCTGACCGAGCAGCGCCGACGTGGTCCACAGCAGCGGTCTGTCGATGGCGTCGGCCAGCTGCTGCCAGCTCACCCCTTTGGCCAGGCGGGCAATCACGATCTGCTCGGTGATCTCGTTTCGGTCCATGGCCCCAGCATGCCCGTATCGATGTCCGGTCGTGGGACCGGTCAGTGCAAAATTTTCAGCGACATCAGGTAAACGCCGCCCAGCGCCAGCAATCCGAGCAGCGGCCAGACCACCACGATCTTGCCCCGGATCGACTGCACCAGCATGACCACCAGCGTGAGCAGTAGTGCGACGGGAACTCCGATCCACATGGTCAGCATCGCCGGGTACACGTGGTAGCTGGCGTCGCAGGCAGAATCGTGGCAGCCGTCGGTGGCCATAGCGAAGAACAGTGAGATCCAGACGGCTACCAGTCCGGCGGCCACCATCGCGGCGTAGAGCAGATAACCGATGACGTTCCAGACGGTCGTGCGGCGCGACCGAGTCCGCGGCTGCGGGTCCGTCGCCTCACCAGCGGCCACGATGGACAACCTCGTCGAACGGCCGTCGGTCCGGTTTGCGGATGGGCCGCAGCGGCCGGTCGGCGGGGTATCCGATGCCGAGCATGAACGCCACGAGGTGATCGTCCGGAACGCCCAGGATCGCCCGCGCTTTGTCCTGGTCCCCCACCGATGAATGCCCGGTGCCGATACCCAGGTCGGTAGCCGCGAGCATCATCGCCATGGTCGCCTGGCCCACGTCGTACTGGTCGATGACTTTTCTGCGCTCGTCCGGCGGAACCGGCACCACGAGCACGATGGCGGCCGCGGCCGATGCGATGTGACCGGCACCCATCCACACGGTCGAAAGTTCTTGCAGCACAGCGCGTTCGGTGACGATGACGAAGTCCCACGGCTGCCGGTTCTTGGCCGACGGCGCCCGCCACCCGGCCTCGGCGATGCGGTCCAGGTCGGTGTCGGACAACGACTCGTTCGTGTACTGACGAACATTTCGCCGCGCGCAGATGGCGTCCCAGGTCTCCATGACCTCATGCTGCCACGCGAGCCGCCCCCAGCGATCGCAAGCGCGGCGAAGCCGGGCGCAGCGGGTCGCGACCAGATAGCGCGAAGCGATCGCAAGCGCGGCGAAGCCGGGCGCAGCGGGTCGCGACCAGATAGCGCGGAGCGATCGCAAGCGCGGCGAAGCCGGGCGCAGCGGGTCGCGACCAGGCAGTGTCGCAGCGGCGGTCTATGGTGGCCCGCGATGGCGCTTCATCTTCACCGGGCTGAACGGACCGATCTGCTTGCTGACGGTCTCGGCACCCTGCTGACTGTGCCGCCGCCGGACCCGTTCGCCCAGGACCTGGTGTTGGTACCGGCCCGCGGCGTCGAACGCTGGTTGAGTCAGCGTCTGTCCCACCGGTTGGGCGCGGGGCCAGATCGCGGCGACGGCGTGTGCGCCGGGGTCGCTTTCCGCAGCCCGGCTTCCCTGATCGCTGAACTCACCGGCACCACCGACGGCGACCCGTGGTCGCCGGAGGCGATGACCTGGCCGCTCCTGCAGGTGATCGACTGCTCGCTGGACCAGCCGTGGTGTCGCACTCTGGCAAAGCATCTGGGTCACTTCGACGTTGGCGACGAGGCCGAGTTGCGCCGGGGGCGGCGGTACGCGGTCGCCCGCCGGCTGGCCGGGCTTTTCGCGTCCTACGCCCGGCAACGTCCCGGTCTGCTCGTCGACTGGCTGGACGGCGACGTCGGTGACCTCGAGGGTGACCTGGCCTGGCAGCCCGAACTGTGGCGGGCCCTGGTGGCGATCATTCCCGCCGATCCACCGCACGTCCGGCACGCCACAACGCTTGCTCGCCTGCGCGGCGGTCCCGCCGATCTACCAGCCCGGTTGTCTCTGTTCGGGCACACCCGGCTGGCGTGCACCGACATCGAACTGTTGGAGGCGGTCGCCACCCATCACGAGCTGCACCTGTGGCTGCCACACCCCAGCGATGAGCTGTGGCGGTCCCTCGCCGGCCGGCACGGTGCCATACCGCGGCGCGCGGACACCAGCCACCGCACGGTCGGCCACCCGTTGCTGGCGACCTTGGGTCGGGATCAGCGCGAGCTGCAACGGGGGCTGCCTGACCACCCCGCCACCGATGAGGCGCTGAGCGGTCCCGACCGGCCGGCCACGCTGCTCGGTTGGCTACAGGCCGATCTGGCCGCCAATGCTGTCCGGCCGGCAGGTCGCACGCTGGCCGACGACGACCGCTCGGTTCAGGTGCACAGCTGCCACGGCCCGGCCCGCCAGATCGACGTGTTGCGCGAGGTGCTGCTCGGGCTGCTCGCTGAGGACCCGACGCTGGAGCCGCGCGACATCCTGGTGATGTGTCCTGACATCGAGACCTACGCGCCGTTGATCGTCGCGGATTTCGGCCTCGGTGACGTGGTCGACAATCTGCATCCCGCGCACCGCCTGCGGGTGCGTCTCGCCGACCGCTCTCTGCTGCAGACGAATCCGCTGCTCGGCGTCGCATCGGAATTGCTGTCGTTGGCCGGGGGCCGGGCCACCGCCAGCGAGGTCCTCAATCTCGCCCAGGCCGCTCCGGTGCGCGCCCGGTTCGGGTTCGGCGACGACGATCTGGAGGACATCACCGGCTGGGTGCGGCAGTCCAACATCCGGTGGGGTTTCGATCAGGAGCATCGCCGACCGTTCGGCGTCGACTTCGTGCACAACACTTGGCGGTTCGGCGTCGACCGGATCCTGGCTGGTGTCGCGATGTCCGAGGCTTCGCGCGCCTGGATCGATTCGACGCTGCCGCTGGACGATGTCGGCAGCAACCGCACCGAACTGGTCGGCAAGTTCGCCGAGTTCATCGATCGGTTGCAGCGCGTGGTCGACTCGCTGACCGGCACCCGGCCACTGCGGGAGTGGTTGGCCGCCCTGTCCGGCGGCATAGCGTTGCTGACCCGCACCGAGGATGCTGACGCCTGGCAGACCAACCAGATGCAGAGCGAATTCGCCGACGTGCTTCGCACCGCGGGCGACCGGTCGGAGACCTCGCTGCAACTCACCGACATCCGCGCACTGCTGCAGCGTCACCTGGCCGGGCGTCCCACCCGCGCCAACTTCCGGACCGGCACCCTGACCGTGTGCACCATGGTGCCGATGCGTTCGGTCCCCCACCGGGTGATCTGCCTGGTCGGTCTGGATGACGGCGTGTTCCCCCGACTCGGTGTCGTAGACGGCGACGACGTCCTGGCTCGCCGCCCGTTGACCGGCGAACGCGACATCCGTTCCGAGGACCGTCAACTGCTGCTCGATGCCATCGGCGCGGCGACCAGCCATCTGGTCATTACCTACACCGGCGCCAACGAACACTCGGGTCAACGCCGACCGCCCGCGGTGCCGCTGGCAGAACTGCTCGACACCCTGGATATGACGACCAGCGCGCAGGTCCGCTCTCGGATAGTGGTCGAACATCCTCTGCAGCCCTTCGATGTCCGCAATGTGCAACCGGGCCGACTGGTGGCCGGGGTGCCGTTCAGCTTCGATCCGACCGTGCTGCGGGCGGCCCGGTCGGCCGCCGGAATACGGGGCCCGCAACCGAAGTTCATCGACGGACCGCTGCCCCAACCCCCACCCGCTGACGTCGTCCTGGCCGATCTGGTCGACTTCTTCAAAGATCCGGTCAAAGGATTTTTCCGCGCGCTCGTGTACACGCTGCCGTGGGACGTCGACGGCGTCCAGGACGCGATGCCGGTCGATATCGACGATCTCGAGGCATGGACGGTCGGCGACCGGATGCTGAACGACATCCTGGGCGGCATGGAACCGGACGAGGCGCGCAATGCGGAGTGGCGTCGCGGCACCCTGCCGCCCGGGCAGCTCGGCTGGCGCAAGGTGACCGAGATCCGCGGCCAGGCGGCTTTGCTGGCCGATGCAGCACGCGGCTATCGTCGCGGCGACGCGAGGGCCTACGACATCGACGTCGACCTCGGCTCCCGGCGCCTAACCGGCACGGTGCCGCAGGTGTTCGGCGATCGGCTGGTGCCGGTGAGGTATTCCAAAATCGGTGGCAAGCACCTGATCGAGTCGTGGATCCTGTTGTTGGGCCTGCTCGCTCACGCACCGGACCGGGACTGGTCGGCGGTGTGCATCGGCCGGCCGAAGCGCGGGACGACCCCGCGGGAGGAGGGCTTGGGGCGCCCGCAGGAGGTGGCGCCCGTCGAGGTGCTACGGGAGCTGGTCGCGATCTACGATGCCGGGCGCCGGGAGCCGATTCCGTTGCCGGTCAAGACTTCCTACGCGTGGGCGGCGGCCCGTCTCAGTCGCGAAGACCCGGTGACAGCGGCCCGGTACCGGTGGAAGTACGAGGTGGACGAGCCGGCTCAGGTGCAAGCCTGGGGCAGGAACGCGCCGCTGACCCGGCTGATGCAACCGTTGCGGCCCGGTGAGGAATGCGGTGCCGAGGACAACCGCCTGGGCGCCTTCGCCGCTCGCGTGTGGCTGCCCATGCTGCGCGCGGAAAGGCCGCCGGGGTGATGCAGGCATTCGATCTCTTGGGCCCGCTGCCCGCTGAGCGATCCACCACCGTGCTGGAAGCCAGCGCCGGCACCGGCAAGACGTTCGCGCTGGCCGGCTTGGTCACCCGCTATCTGGCCGAGGGCCGGGCCACCCTCGATGAGATGTTGCTTGTCACGTTCGGCCGGGCGGCCAGCCTGGAACTTCGCGAGCGCGTTCGCTGCCAGATCGTTGATGCGCTGCGGGCCTTCGACGATCCGGCGGCCGGCGACAACGAACTGGTGCAACACCTGGTGCAGGGCAGCGAGGAGGAGCGCCGCGAGCGCCAGCAACGGCTGCGCGACGCGCTGGCCGGCTTCGATGCAGCGACCATCGCCACCATCCATCAGTTCTGCCAGCTGGTACTGAAATCGCTCGGGGTAGCCGGCGATACCGATGCGGGTGTCACGCTGGTCGAAGACCTCGACGAACTGGTCACCGAGATCGTCGACGATCTCTACCTGGCGCATTTCGGTCGGGTGCGCGATGCTCCCGCACTGACCTATTCCGACGCACTGCGCATTGCGCGCAACGTGGTCAACAACCCGTGCACGCAGCTTCGTCCGCTCGACCCGCAGCCGGGCACTCCGGCCGCATCGCGGGTGGATTTCGCGAAAGATGTGCTGGCCGAATTGGAGAAGCGCAAACGGCGGCGCGGCATACTCGGCTACGACGACCTGCTCAGCCGGTTGGCCGAGGCGCTGGACGCCGAGGAGTCACCGGCCCGCGCCCGCATGCACCAACGCTGGCCCATCGTCATGGTTGACGAGTTCCAGGACACCGATCCGGTGCAGTGGCAGGTACTCGAACGTGCATTCAGCGGGCGGTCCACGCTGATCCTGATCGGCGACCCGAAACAGGCGATCTACGCCTTCCGTGGCGGTGACATCGTCACCTATCTTCGTGCGGCACGGACGGCGGGCGACAGACGGACGCTGGCCACCAACTGGCGCAGCGACCGGGCGCTCGTCGATCGCCTGCAGGCCGTGTTGGGTGGTGCCGAACTCGGTGACCCCGCCATCGTGGTCCACGAGGTGCAGGCGTATCACCAGGGCCACCGTCTGGCCGGGGCCCCCAGGAACGATCCGTTCCGGCTTCGGGTCGTACAACGGAACACGCTGGGCCGCAGCGGTGTTCAGAACCTGCCGATCGACGTCCTGCGGGAACACATCGGCCGCGATCTGGCCGCTGACATCGGCGCGCTGTTGGCGAGCGGGGCGACCTATGACGGTCGGCCGATCGCGGCCCGCGACGTCGCGGTGATTGTCGAGACGCACAAGGACGCCCGCGCCTGTCACCGCGCACTGACCGAGGCAGGCATCCAGGCGGTGTACACCGGTGACTCGGACGTGTTCAGCTCGGCGGCCGCCGACGACTGGTTGTCCCTGTTGGAGGCGTTCGATCAGCCGCACCGGCCCGGCGTGGTCCGCGCTGCCGCTGCGACGATGTTCTTCGGTCACACGGCAGCCGATCTCGCTGCCGGTGGTGATGCGCTGACCGACCGGGTAGCCGACACCCTACGGGAGTGGACGGACCACGCCCGGGAGCGCGGCGTCGCCGCGATCTTCGAGGCCGCGCAGCGCAACGGCATGAGCGACCGCGTGCTGTCGTGGCATGGTGGTGAGCGGCACATGACCGACCTGGCGCACGTGACCCAACTGTTGCAGGAGATTGCCCACCGCGAGCGCTATTCGCTGCCCGCACTGCGGGACTGGCTGCGCGACCAGCGTGACGAGCGGGGTGGTGCCAGCGAACGCAAACGCCGGATCGACAGCGATGCCGCCGCCGTCCAGATCATGACGGTGTGGGTGAGCAAGGGTCTGCAGTACCCGGTGGTGTATCTGCCGTTCGCGTTCAATCGCAATATCCGGGAACGCGACCTGGTGTTGTTCCACGACCAGGGTGTGCGCTGTCTGCATGTCGGTGGCAAGGACAGCCCGGATTTTCCCGTCGTCGAACAGCTGGGCAGCAAGGAAGCTGCCAACGACGACAGCCGGTTGACCTACGTCGCGATGACCCGAGCCCAATCGCAAGTGGTGGCCTGGTGGTCGCCGGCGTTCGACGAACCCAACGGTGGTCTGTCGCGGCTGTTGCGCGGGCGGCGGCCCGGAGAAACGGTGGTTCCGGACCGTTGCACGCCCGCGAAGATCAGCGACGAGGATGCCTGGGCCCGCCTGCAGGAATGGGAGACCGCGGGCGGGCCGGTCGTGGAGGAATCCGTGATCGCCTCGGTCCCAACGATGTCCGAACCGGCGCCGCCGTCGGATCTTGGGATCCGGCACTTTCATCGCCCGATCGACACCGCGTGGCGGCGTACCTCTTACTCGGGGCTCATCCGGGTCACCGAGAAGACGGCAGCCACGGGTGTGAGCAGTGAACCGGAGACCACCGAGCTCGATGACGAAGCCGGTGACATCCCCCTCGTTGCTGCGGCACCCGCATCGGAGGTGCCCTCACCCATGGGTGCGCTGCCCACCGGTGCCAGGTTCGGCACGCTGGTGCACGCGGTCTTGGAAACCAGCGATCCGTTGGCGGTCGACCTCGCCGGTGAGCTCGAGGCACAGATCCAGACGCACTCGGTGTGGTGGCCGGGGGAGGTGCCCACCGGTGAATTGGCTGCGGCCCTGGTCCCGATGCATGACACTGCGCTGGGTCCGCTGGCCGACGGTTTGACGCTGCGGCAGATTGGTCTGCCGGATCGGTTGCGAGAGTTGGATTTCGAGTTCCCACTGGCCGGTGGCGATGGTCGCGGCACCGCGACTGATATCCGGCTCTCCGATGTCGGACTGCTGCTGCGGTCGCATCTTCCTGCCGACGATCCGCTGGCCTCCTATGCCGACAGGCTCAGCGGTGAAGCGCTGGGCGGGCAGTCACTGCGCGGATATCTGAGTGGTTCGATCGATGCCGTGCTGCGCATCCCCGCCGGCGGGATGCATCGCTACCTGGTCGTCGACTATAAAACCAATTGGTTGGGCGATCCGGACCGACCGCTGACCGCCGCGGACTACACGCCGACGCGCATGGCCGCGGCAATGCTGCATTCCGATTACCCGCTGCAGGCATTGCTGTACAGCGTTGTGCTGCACCGGTTTCTGCGCTGGCGGCAACCGGGATACGATCCGCAGCGGCATCTCGGTGGCGTGCTGTATCTGTTTGTGCGCGGGATGTGTGGCCCCGCCACGCCGGTGATGGACGGCCATCCGGCTGGGGTGTTCAGCTGGGCGCCGCCGGTCGCGCTGGTGACGGCGTTGTCCGATCTGCTCGACGCACGCCGGGAGATGGCATGACGAATCCGTCGGAAATTCTCGACCCCACCGACCGTCGGCAGGCTGTCAGCGCGACCGGCCTGCTGCGCACCTTCAACGACGCCAGCGTCATCGAATCCGCGGATGTCCATGTGGCGCAACGGCTCACGACGATGTCGGGGGAAACCAATCCGTCCGTCGCGCTGGCGATCGCGTTGGCGGTCCGGGCGCTGCGCGGTGGCTCGGTGTGTGTCGACCTGACGTCGGTCGAAGCCCAGGTGGGCGTCCCCGACCTGCCTTGGCCCAGTGCAGTCGACATGATCGCGGCCGTGCTGGCCAGCCCGCTGACCCAAAGTCCGACGGCGCTACGGGTTTACGACGACCGTCTGTTGTATCTGGACAGATACTGGCGCGAGGAACAGCAGGTCGCCCAGGACTTCACTGCGCTGCTGGCCGCTCGCAGTTCGCAACATCCGCCCGGCATTGAGCGGTTGTTCCCGTCCGGCTACGAAGAACAGCGGGCGGCCGCACGCATTGCCCTCGGGCAGCGCCTCACGGTCCTCACCGGAGGACCGGGGACGGGAAAGACGACCACGGTGGCCCGGTTGCTGGCGCTGTTCGCCGAACAGGCGGAGCGGGACGGCAGGCCGCGGCTGCGCATCGCTCTGTCGGCACCGACAGGCAAGGCGGCCGCCCGGCTCAACGAGGCGGTGCAACTGGAGATCGACAAGTTGGATGCTGCTGACCGGCAACGCGTCTCGGGCCTGCGGGCAACCACCTTGCACCGCCTGTTGGGTAGCCGTCCCGATACCTCGTCGCGTTTCCGGCATCACCGCGGCAACCGGTTGCCCCACGATGTGATCGTCGTCGACGAGACCTCGATGGTGTCGCTGACGATGATGGCGCGCCTGCTGGAGTCGGTGCGCCCGCAGGCGCGGCTGCTGCTGGTGGGTGACCCGGATCAGCTGGCTTCGGTGGAAGCCGGTGCGGTACTGGCCGACCTGGTCGACGGGCTCGGCCCGCGCGACCACGCGCTGGCGGCGTTGCAGACATCGCACCGGTTCGGTGAATCGATCGGCGAGCTGGCGTCGGCGATCCGGTCGGGTGACGCCGACCTGGCGATCGACGTGCTCCGGGCCGGCGGGGATCACATCGAGTGGCTGGCCACCGACGACGCTCCTGAGCGGCTGCGAAATGTGCTGGTGCCACACGCGGTTCGGTTGCGCCAGGCTGCCGTGCTCGGCGATGCACGAGCCGCGCTGGCCACGCTTGACGAACATCGGTTGTTGTGCGCGCACCGGCGCGGGCCGTTCGGGATCGCGCACTGGAACCGTCAGGTCGAACGGTGGCTGGCCGAGGCGACGGGCGAGTCGATCTGGTCGTCGTGGTATCCCGGCCGGCCGGTGCTCGTCACCGCCAATGACTATGGGCTCGGCGTGTACAACGGCGACATCGGGGTGACGGTGCTGAACAGCGAGGGCCAGCTACGGGCCGTCATCGCCGGCGCCGGCGGTTTGCTCGACTTCGCAAGCAGCAGGCTGTCGGACGTCGAGACTCTGCATGCCATGACCATTCACAAGAGCCAGGGTAGCCAGGCCGACGAGGTGACTGTGCTGATGCCGCAGGAGGATTCGCGGCTGCTCACCCGGGAGCTGTTCTACACCGCGGTCACGCGCGCCAAGATAAAGGTGCGGGTAGTCGGCGGCGAGGCCACGGTTCGTGCCGCCATCGAGCGGCGCGCAGTGCGGGCCAGTGGGTTGGCGCTTCGGCTGCGGGCCACTTAGCGGCTACGCAGACACCATGGTCCACAGTGACGAAGTAGTCCCCAACTCGCGTCGCCGCCACATCGTCAAACTGGTGTTGCTGCTCGGTTTCCTATTCGCGATGTTCTACTTGACAGCCATCGCGCGCGTGATCGATATCGACGCGGTGCGGCGGGCGGTCGCGACGACGGGCCCGTTGGCGCCGCTGGTGTACGTGCCGGTGTCGGCAATGCTGGGTGCTTTGTTCGTGCCGGGATCGGTGCTGGCCGCCGGCAGCGGGCTGCTGTTCGGTCCGGTGGTCGGCATCTTCGTGACGCTGGGCGCGTCGGTGGGCACTGCGATCGTCGCGAGCCGGATCGGGCGCCGGGCCGGCCGGGACAGCGCCCGCGGGTTGCTGGGTGCCCGCCGGGCCGACCGCATCGACGCGCTGATCGAGCGGCGCGGACTGTGGGCGGTTGTCGGCCAGCGATTCGTTCCGGGCATCTCCGACGCCCTCGCCTCTTACACGTTCGGTGCATTCGGAGTTCCGTTGTGGCAGATGGCGATCGGCTCATTCATCGGATCGGCGCCCCGCGCCTTCGTCTACACCGCGCTCGGTGCCTCGATCCGCGACCGGTCCTCGACGCTGGCCTACGCGGCGATAGGCGTGTGGTGTGTGACCGCCATCATCGGTGCGTTCGCGGCGCGCCGCGGGTACCGGCACTGGCGCGGGCATACCCGCGCCGCTGAGGATCCGCAATGATCCACTCAGCGGCGCTGCGCGGAGACGAACAGGTTCGCCGGATCCTCATTTACGACCTCCGTGGCCGGACCGATGGGTCAAGACAGACCATGCGCACGTCCGCCCTCAATAGCGGCCCGAGCGGGCCCGCAGTCCGGCGCGCTCACTCATTGACACACGGACGCCCCGTCGGCAGCACTCGTCGAATAGATCGTCGGCTCCTCGTAACCGGCATCAGACGCCGCCCGTCGTACCGCCGATGCGACGGCAGTCGTTCGATCCGCCGGCACCAGGGCGATCACGCTTCCCCCGAACCCGCCTCCGGTCATCCTGGCACCCAGCGCGCCGGCAGCCACCGCGGAGTCGGCGAGCAGATCGATGTGCCCGGTGGTGATGCCGAAATCGTCGCGCATGGAGGCGTGTGACGCGGTCATGATTCGACCGGCCGCAACCATATCCGAATCTTGCAGCGCGGCAACGAAATCCAGAACCCGTTGATTTTCGGTCAGGACATGCCGGGCGCGGCGGGCGTCGACCGGATCGACGATCGCACTCAGTGCCGCCGGCCCGCGGTCCTGCGCGTCACGCAACGAGGCAACGCCCAAAGCGCCAGCCGCCCGCTCACAGGAGGTTCGTCGTGTCGCATACTCCCCGCCGGCATGACTGTGTCGGGCCCGTGAATCTAGCAGCAGCAGAACGACATCGGCAGCGTCCGGATCGAAAGGCACCAACTCGACCGTGGTGGTCTGGAAATCGATCAGCAACGCTTTCTTCGTCTTGCCGAACAACGCCGCCAACTGGTCGAGCAAACCCGTTGGCGCACCGACGTATTCGTTCTCGGCACGCTGCGCCATCCTGGCCAGGAGGGTCCGCTCCAGGCCGATACCGGCGGCGGCGTCGATGACACCCGCTGCCGCGCACGCCAGCGCCGCAGAGGATGCCAGACCAGATCCGATCTCGACGTCACTGCTGATCGCCATTGTTCCGCCCGGTACCCGGTGGCCGGCCCGACGCAGCGCCCACACCACCCCGGCTACATAGCCCGCCCACCCAGTCACCTCACCCGGCACGGTGTCGAGCCTGATCCGCACCGATTCGTCGGCGCGATCACTGTGCACGGTGATTGCGTCGCTGCGGTCGGATGAGAAGGTGGCGACGGTGCGCTGCGGCAAAGCTATCGGCAGCGCGAAACCCAAGTTGTAGTCGGTGTGTTCGCCGATCAGGTTGACCCGCCCGGGCGCTGCGTAACGGACGCTCACGAACCCAGCTCGCGCATGCGGGCGGCAACCGTTTCGGGGGTGACATCGCTGATGAACGCATCCATCGCCGACTCGGCGGACGCCAGGTACTTCAACTTGGCGGCGCTGCGCCGGATCGACATGAGCTCGACGTGGAAATAGCCGTCCCGCTGGGCATCGGTGTACTGGTGCAGCGCCGACATGTAGGGCAGCGGTGACGAATACATCCGATCGAACCTGCGCAACACGTCACGATACGTCACCGCGAACTCGTCCAGTTCCGCACCGGTCAGCTCAGTGATGTTGCGCACCAACCGATTCGGATAAATGTGTACCTCCACCGGCCAGCGCGCAGCGAACGGCACGAAAACGGTGAACAACTCCCCGTGCGAGATGACCCGGGCGCCGTCGGCAACCTCGCGGGCCAGCAGGTCGGCAAACAGGTTGGAGCCGTGGCGGGCCCGGTGCCGACGAGCCTGCTGCAGCATCAAGGCGGTGCGCGGGGTGACATACGGATACGCGTAGATCTGGCCGTGCGGATGGCTCAGCGTCACACCGATCTCCTCGCCGCGGTTCTCGAAGCAGAACACCTGCGCAACGCCGGGCCGGGTCAGCAGGTCGGCGGTGCGGTGCCGCCATGCCTCGACCACCAGGCGGGCGTGCCCGATGTCCAGACCCGCGAAGGAGCCGGTGTGGTCGGCCGAGAAGCAGATCACTTCGCATCGCCCGGCGGCTGCGGCGGACGCGAAGGCGTCGTCGCCGGGGTCGCTGATGATGCCGGTACCGGCCAGGCTGGGAAACCGGTTCTCGAAGACGACGACGTCGTATCCGGGGGCGGGCACCTCACTGGTCATTCCCGTCGGCCCCGGACACAGCGGACACTGCGTGGCCGGCGGCCGGTAGGTCCGATCCTGGCGATGCGCAGCGATGATCACCCATTGCCCGGTGGTCCGGTCATACCGCAGCTCCGAGGGCGCCGGGTCGCGCTCGGGTAGCGGCCGGCGATCCGGAACCGGCGCGGGGACGTGGCCGGGCATCGCGAAGAAGAGCAGCTCACGACCGTCGGCCAGCGCCCACCGCGTCGCTGCGAATTGGCCGCTGAACAGCGGATGCTCGCTCACACTCCAGACTTCCCGCAGTCGATGGACACCACCGCCGACCCTAGAACAAAAGGGGGATCGGAACGGCTGCGGCGCACGGCGCAGGCTAAGTTGTCGTAGAACACGGCAGCCGGAACCGATCCCAAGGACCTCGAAGGACGACCCGTGCACATGCGAGTCGACGGGCGCGACATCACGGTGTCCGGCAGCTTGCTGCAACCACTGACCCGGCGCACCAACGACATCATCCGGCTGGGGTTGGCGACCCTCGCTCTCGTCGGGGTGATCACCAGTTCGCTGATCACCCGCCCCCGCTGGATAGCGCTGGAGAAATCCATCTCCGAGATCGTCGGGGTGCTGACGCAGACCCAATCCGATCTGGTGTACCTCGCGTACGGCATCGCCATCCTGGCGTTGCCGTTCATCATCCTGATCGGGCTGATCGTGTCGCGGCAGTGGAAGTTGCTCGGCGCGTACGGGGCCGCCGCGCTGCTGGCCGTACTGCCGCTGTCGATCAGCAGCAACCGCATCGCCGCGCCGAACTGGCACTTCGACCTCACCGACAAGCTGAGCACGCTGCCGTCGCAGTTCCTCGACGACCCGCGCTGGATCGCAATGCTTGCGGCGGTACTGACCGTGTCCGGGCCCTGGCTGCCCGCCCGTTGGCGGCGCTGGTGGTGGACGCTGCTGCTGGCTTTCGTGCCGATCCACCTCGTCATCAGCGCCATCATCCCCGCGCGTGCAGTGGTCGGGCTGTCGGTCGGCTGGTTCGTCGGCGCGTTCGTGGTCCTGGTCGTCGGGACCCCCGCGCTGGAGGTCCCGCTGGACGGCGCCGTCCGCGCGATGGCCAAACGCGGATTTCTGGCGTCCCGGCTGCTGGTGGTCCGACCCGGCGGTCCGGGGCCGCTGGTGTTGTCGGCCGAAGCCACCGAGCCTGCGGCACGTGCCGCGGTCGAACTGTACGGGCCACATCAGCGCAGTGGCGGTGCCCTGCGTCAACTGTGGTGGAAATTGCGGCTGCGCGGGTCGGAGACCGCACCACTGCAGACCTCGCTGCGACGCGCTGTCGAGCATCGCGCCCTGATGGCGATCGCCATCAGTGACATCGGCGTGGCGAACACCGCGACGATCGCGCTGGCCGCTCTGGACCGCGGCTGGACGATGTATGCCCACGAGCCCGTTCGGGGGGTGCCGCTCGCGGAATGCGCCGGCCGGACACCGGTCGGCAGCATCTGGGAATCCTTGCGCATCCTCAACGACCATCAGATCTCGCACGGGGACCTGCGCTGCAATGAGATCACGGTCGCCGACGGCAAGGCATTGTTCGGGGGGTTCGGCGCCGCCGAGTACGGCGCGACCGATGCCCAACTGCAGTCCGACATCGCCCACCTGCTGGTGACGACGACGGCGTTGTACGACGCCCGCTCAGCGGTGGCCGCCGCCATCGATACGTTCGGTAACGAGACCATCCTCACCGCGTCCCGGCGCTTGACGAAATCAGCTGTGCCGAAACGTATCCGGCGTTCCGTGGCTAACGCGAAGACGGTCATTGCCGAGGCCCGAGCGGAGGTGCAGCGCCAGACAGGTGCCGATCAGATCAAAGACGAGACGATCACCAGGTTCAGCCGTAGCCAGGTCATTCAACTGGTGCTGATCGGCGCCCTGGTCTATGTGGCGTATCCCTTCATCAGCACGGTGCCGACGTTCTTCTCGGAATTGAGACACGCGAACTGGTCGTGGGCGCTGCTCGGCCTGGCGGTCTCGGCGTTGACCTACGTGGGCGCGGCCGGTGCGTTGTGGGCTTGCGCGGACGGTGCCGTCAGCTTCCGGAATTTGTCAATCATGCAGGTGGCCAACACTTTCGCGGCTACCACCACCCCGGCCGGTGTCGGTGGCCTGGCGCTGAGCACCCGATTCCTGCAGAAGGGCGGCCTGACTGCATTGCGGGCCACCGCGGCGGTGGCGCTGCAGCAGTCGGTGCAGGTCATCGTCCACGTCGCGCTGCTGATCTTGTTCAGCGCCGTTGCCGGAACATCGACCGACCTCTCGCATTTCGTTCCGACCGCCACGGTGCTCTACCTGATCGCCGGGGTCGCGCTGGGTATCCTCGGCACCTTCCTGCTGGTGCCCAACTTGCGGCGGTGGTTGTCCACCGAACTGCGTCCGAAACTCACGGAAGTGACCGGTGACCTCGTCGAGCTGGCTAAGGAGCCGAAGCGGCTGTCGCTGATCGTCTTAGGCAGTGCCGGAACAACTCTCGGCGCTGCGCTGGCGCTGTGGGCGAGCGTCGAGGCGTTCGGCGGCGGCACCACGTTCGTCACCGTCACGGTGGTGACGATGGTCGGGGGCACCCTGGCGTCAGCAGCTCCCACCCCGGGCGGCGTCGGCGCCGTCGAGGCGGCGCTGATCGGAGGCTTGGCCGCCTTCGGCGTGCCTGCCGCTATCGGGGTGCCGTCGGTGTTGCTGTACCGGGTGCTGACCTGTTGGTTGCCGGTTTTCGTGGGGTGGCCGGTAATGCGCTGGCTCACCAAGAATGAAATGGTCTGACGCCGGGTGCTGCGAGTCGCGGCCATACAGATAATCTCAGGCAACGTCACCGGGCACAGACACCGGGGCCCAACTCTGGGAGAACACGTAGATGAAGGATCTCACCGCGGTCGTGGCAACAGTGGCCCTGAGCCTGACGCTGGTCGGCTGCCACTCTGAAACGAAAACGGAAGTCAAGACGTCGACGTCGACAAGCACGTCGACCTCCACCACCACCGTGTCAGCCCCGACCACCAGCCCCACGGCCGGTTCGCAGGCAAATAAGACCATCGCCGACTACATCCGGGAAAAGAACATCAAGGAGACCCCCGTTCACCACGGCGACCCGGGATCCCCGACCATCAACCTGCCAGTCCCCAACGGCTGGCACACGCTGCCGGAGGGCCCCAACGCACCGTACGGCGGGATCGTCTTCGACGCGCCCGCGGACCCCAACGATGCGCCCACCATCGTGGCGATCGTCTCCAGGCTCGACGGTGACGTCGACCCGGCCAAGATCCTCGAATACGCCCCGGGTGAGCTGAAGAACCTGCCGCAATTCGAGGGTGGCAGCGCCAACGGGCGCGAGGGCACACTGGGCGTCGCGCCGGGCGAGACCTTCAAGGCCTGGCAGTTCGGCGGCACGTACGTCAAGAACGACAAGAAGCGGACGGTCGCGCAGAAGACCGTGGTGATCACCGGACCCAACGGGGTGTTCGTGCTGCAACTCGATGCCGACGCGCTGGACTCCGAGCAAGCCCCGTTGATGGCGGCCACCAACGTCATCGATGAGCAGACGACGATCACGACGAGCTGACCAGGCAACTGACGGTACGCCGCGGAGCCAGCCCGCTCCGCGGCGTTTCTGTCGGTCGGGGTATTTCGGTGCCCGACCCCGATTGGACTTACGGTTGGTGACATGACAGATCAGTCGTACGCGGTCGACGTCGGCCATCCACCGTCGGCATTACTCAAAGCCATCAACCCGGTCCTGCGTTTCCTGTTGGGCACACCGTTCGCGGGACCGATAGGCAGACAGCTGATGGTGCTGAAGCTCACCGGCCGCAAGTCGGGCAAACAGTTCTCTGTTCCGGTGAGCGCCCACTCCATCGACAACGAGCTCTATGCGCTGGCCAATGCGAACTGGAAGTACAACTTCAAAGGCGGCGGACCCGCGCAAGTGGTCTACGACGGCAGGACGCGGACGATGCGCGGCGAAGTCGTCGAAGACCCCGCGACGACGTATGACCTGTATCTGCGCTGTGCCCAGTCCTACGGAGTCAAACGAGCCCAGCGGATGATGGGCCTGAAATTCCGCGATGAGCGCATACCGGCCCGGGAGGACTTCGCCGAGGCGATCGACCGGTTGAAGTTGGTAGCGATCAAGTTCACCCCGGACGCGTAAACCGTTTTCCTTTGCAGTCGGTCGACGTGATACCCGCGTTTCTCCAGCGCGCCCGCACCTGGACGGCCGGCACCGATCCCGGGCTGCTGCGGCTGCGGTTGGCCATTCGCGCCACGATCGCGCTGGCGTGTTCGCTGGTGGTGATGTACGTGCTCACCACGGCGACGCGGCAACCGTTGACGGTCGCACTGTTCGGTGCGGTCATCACGATGGTCGCGTCGCGGTCGGTCAACGAGCCCGACCCCCGTACGCAACGGATCACCATGGCGCTGTTGCCGATACCGGCCGGCCTGTCGATCACCGCTGCCGCCCTGCTGTCACCCCACCCACTGGTGACCGACGCCGTGTTCGTCGTCGTGGTCTTCGTCGCGGTCTATATCCGCCGATTCGGTGCACGCGGGCAGGCTTTGGGCATGGTGGCGTTCATGGCCTATTTCTTCGCGCTGTATCTGCGGGCCGGTCTGCACGAGTTGCCGTACATGCTCTGCGCGGTTGCGGTGGGCACGCTGAGCACTTTCGTGATGACGACCTATGTACTGCCGGATCGCCCAGAACGCGTGCTGCGGGCCACTATTCGCTCGTTGCGGGCGCGGATGGCGCTCGTGGTCGACACTGCCGCCGAGTTGCTGCGGGCGGACCGTCTCGATGAGCGGCGTCGGCGCCGCATGCGCGCCCGTATCGCGCGACTCAACGACACCGCGCTGATGGTGCAGGATCGCATCGAAGACAAGTCGAACCCGGCCGCCCCGTCCCTCGGGGAACGGTTGGCGCCGTGGCTGTTCGACGCCGAACTGGCGGTCGAATGGGCGGCGATCGCCGCCCAGCGCGCGGCCCTGTCGGCCCAACAGGGATCCCCGTTCCCCGCTGCGCAACGCGACGAACTGATCGGCGCGCTCACCGAACTCAGCCGGGCGATCAGGAACCCCAGTCCGGACGGACTCCGCCGCGCCGCCGACCGCGCACAGCACGTCCTGGACGCTCAGCCCGCCGGTGACATCGCCGTGCGGCGACTGGCCATGGCGATAATCGGCGCTGCCACCGCCACTTCGGAGGTGCGGACACTGATCGACAGCGTCGTCGGCGGCGACTTCGAACCATCGATGCCGGAGGACGATGCCGCGGAACCCGACGGCGACACCGATGCCGAGCAGTCGCCCGCCGGCCTGCTGCCGACGACCCGGCAGGCGATCCAGGCGAGCGTGGCGGCCGCGCTGGCCATCGTCGTCGGCGACCGGGTATCGCCGGATCGCTGGTATTGGGCGGTGATCGCGGCGTTCGTGGTCTTCGCCGGCACCAACACCTGGGGTGACACCCTCACCAAGGGCTGGCAGCGACTGTTGGGTACGGCGCTGGGCGTCCCGTGCGGCATGCTGGTCGCCACCTTGTTCGCCGGAAACACGGTCGGCTCGGTGGCGATGGTCTTTGCGTGCCTGTTCTGCACCTTCTATTTCATGCAGGTCACCCAGAGCCTGATGGCGTTCTGGATCACTACGATGCTGGCCCTGTTGTACGGACTGATGGGCCAGTTCAGTGTCGATGTTCTGGTGGTGCGGATCGAGGAGACAGCGGTCGGTGCGGTGATCGGTGTCGCCGTCGCAATTCTGGTGCTACCCACCAATATCGGCACCACAATCCGCAACGACACCCGCGAGTTCTTGACGGCGCTGTGCACCCTGATCGAAACCTCGGTCGCGACGATGTTCGACGACGACGCCGCAGTGAGCCCGACCGAACAGGCGCGACAACTCGATCGCAAGTTGCAGCAGTACCGGGCCACTGCCAAACCGCTGGTCGCCGGGGTTACCGGCCTGGCCGGTCGCCGCAACATGCAGCGCGAACTCAGGTTGTTCGCTGCCTGCGACCGGTATGCCCGCGTCCTGGCCCGCCGCAGCGAGCGGTACGAAAGCCCTGACTCCTCCGGTGAACTCGCGGCAGCGGTGTCCGACGCCGCCGCGCAGGTCCAGCGGAACATCGCCGCGCTGGTCGAGACCCTCGACGGTACACAGCCGGCGGCCATCGTCTCGGCGGCAGATGCGCTGGACGCGGCCGAGGAACTGGCCCGCCGCCATGACAGCCGACCCATATCGGATCTACAGCTTTCGGTGCTACATCCGCTACGCCAGATAGACCGGGTGATCATCGCCGCGGCAACCCACCTCGATGCGGATGCAGTACTCGGTCCGATTGGTCCAAAGGCGGCATAACTCTTGCGTTCCCCGGCCGGCGCCTGGCTACGATCATCTCGATCACACCTCGCCGAGGAGGATGTCGGATGGCCGCTCCCAACCTGCCGCCGGGCTTCGACTTCACCGACCCCGACATCTACGCGCACCGGCTGCCGGTGGCCGAGTTCGCCGAACTGCGCGCGACAGCCCCGGTCTGGTGGAATGAGCAGCCGCCCGACACAGGCGGTTTCGGCGACGGCGGCTACTGGGTGGTGAGCAAGCACCGCGACGTTCGTGACGTTTCGTTGCGCAGCGACGTGTTCTCGTCGGCCGAGAAGTCGATCGTGCCGCGCTACCGGGGTGACTTGGCGCAGGGCCAGATTGAGGCCGGACGGACATCGATGATCATGATGGACGACCCGGAACACACCCGATTACGTAAGATTGTGGCGCGCGGTTTCACGCCCCGCGCCATCGAGCGGCTGCGAGCCGACCTTTCCGAACGGGCGGGGAAGATCGCCGCCCGGGCCGCGGCCGAAGGTAGCGGAGACTTCGTCCGACAGGTGGCCGCCGAATTGCCGTTGCAGGCGATCGCCGGGCTGCTCGGAGTGCCGGTGGCGGATCGTGAAAAGCTTTTCGACTGGTCCAACCAGATGATCGGCAGCGACGATCCCGAGTTCGCCGACCATGACGCGCTGACCTCGGCGGGCGAAATGATGTGGTACGCCATGCAATTGGCAGCCCGCAAGGCCGACAATCCCGGACCGGACATCGTGTCGACGCTGGTGCGTGCTGACAACGACGGCAGCTTGTCCGACGCCGAGTTCGGCATGTTCGTGGTGACCCTGGCCATCGCGGGCAACGAGACCACCCGCAATTCGATCACGCACGGCATGATGGCCTTCGCCGACTGTCCCGAGCAATGGGAGCTGTTCAAGTCGCAACGCCCGAAGACCGCGGCCGACGAGATCATCCGCTGGGCCACACCGATCACCGCCTTCCAGCGCACCGCACTGATCGACACCGAACTCGGCGGCGTTGCGATCAGGAAGGGCCAGCGGGTGGTCATGTTCTACCGGTCAGCCAATTTCGACGAGGACGTCTTCGACGACGCGTACTCCTTCAACATCTTGCGCAGCCCCAATCCGCACGTCGGATTCGGCGGCACCGGAGCGCATTACTGCATCGGCGCCAATCTGGCCCGCATGACGATCGACCTGATGTTCAACGCGATCGCCGACACCATGCCCGACCTGCAGTCGCTGGGCGAACCCGAGCGACTGCGATCGCCGTTCATCACCGGGATCAAACACTGGCAGGTCGATTACGGGAGTAAGTAAAGTGTGCCGTCGGTTTCGGTGCGGGTGTTGCGGCCGGGCAGGGACACCCACCGACAAGTGCTCAGTTCTTCACGCGGACAACGTAATCCCGTCCACGCTCCGCCCGTTCCCACAACGTGCCGTCCCCGGCGGAAACACCCGCCTCGATCAGTTTCCGCTTGAGGATCTTGTTGGTCGCGGTCCAGGGCAGGGCCGCATTGATCCGGACGTAGCGCGGCCACGCCTTCGGCGACAGGTCGGGTTGGCCGGCGAGAAAGTCACCGAACTGCTTTGGCGTCAACGTCGCTGCATTGTTCAGCACCAGTGCCGCCATCACCTGATCGCCGACGTGCGCGTCGGGAACCGCGTACACCGCGACATGGTTGACTTCGGGAATCCGTTGCAGGATGCGCTCAATCGGACCGGCCGCAAGGTTCTCCCCGTCTACCCGCATCCAGTCCGCAGTGCGCCCGGCCAGGTAAATCCACCCGTCGGCGTCGCGGTAGGCGAGGTCACCTGACCAGTACATCCCGTCGCGCATCCGTTCGTCGGTCGCCGCGGAATCGTTGTAGTAGCCGGTGAAT
Organism: Mycobacterium sp. NGS29; assembly: GCF_059812965.1. NCBI lineage: Bacteria > Bacillati > Actinomycetota > Actinomycetes > Mycobacteriales > Mycobacteriaceae > Mycobacterium > Mycobacterium sp. NGS29. The sequence continues at coordinate 282,530 of NZ_JCALDR010000002.1, read as the reverse complement.
CCACCCGCCCCGTAGGTGTTGACCAATTCGCCGACCGCCTCGTCGACGTTGACGAGTGCGCCGTACTGATCGAATACGGCAGGCGCACATTCGGTGCGGGTCTCCGAGTGGTACACACTGACACCGGGATATCCCCTGCCGATCGAACCCGGCGGCGTATCGTCTTCACGCATCACGACCACGGCGAATTCGCTGGAGCCGAAGCTGTCCACCACTCGACACCCGAATCGCCTTGCGAAATCCGCGATATCGCGTTCGGTGGCCTCGTTGCCGAACGCTGCGCGCAGCGGGTTGTCGGCGTCGTCGGGCTGCTCCGGTGTGGCCAGTACCAGCGCCAGCGGCTTACCCACGTAATTCAGGTACGTGACCCCGTACCGCCGGACATCGGTGAGGAACCGTGCCGGGGAGAACTTGGCCGGAACCATGGCGGCACCGGCGCTCACCGCAACCGACCAGCCTGCGGCCACACCGTTGGAATGGAACAGGGGCATTGCCAGGTAACACACATCGGCGCCGGTGAGCGCGAACCGCTCGACCAGACTCGCCCCGCACATGACCGCCATCGCGTGAGCGAACCGCACCGCCTTAGGGTCACCACTGGTGCCGGAGGTAAAGATCATCATCACCGGATCCGCACCGCCGACTTCACGGGCCAGCAACGGAGCCGCACCCGTCACTGCGTCGCGGTACTCGGCGCCGTTGACGTTCAGAACAACCACACCCGGTAGGTCCAGCCCGTCGAGCAGCGACAGATGATCGTCGTCGACGAGCACCAGTTGGCAGTCCGACCTTGTGATGTCCGCCGCCAGGCCGGCTCCGCGGCGGGTGGTGTTGATCCCGCACAACACATACCCACCGAGTGCGGCCGCAGCCATCGACCGCAGCATCGCCGGCGAATTGCCCAGCAGCGCAGCGACATGACTGGGACGCCCCGCGGCGAGGCGGACCAGGACGACCGAGGCTTCGGCGGACGCCTCGGCGAGATGCTCACGCCAGGTCCAGGTTCGCTCGCCATGGCGCACCGCGACGGAGTCGTCGTCGATCCGGGAACGCAGCAGCTGCTGCATCGTCTCAAACATCGGCAGGCCGGTACCGCAATAACGTGATGCCGTCACCGTCACAGAACACCGGCACCACCCGCATGCCGATGCGGATATCGTCCGGTTCGACGTCGACGAGTTCGGTGCTGACCCGCGGCCCGACATCCCATTCGACGACAGCGAGCAACTGCGGCAGACGTTCCGCCCACGGCGGGCCGGTGGGGCGCCGCGCCACGGTGTAGGTGTACAGCGTTCCGGCACCGTCGATTTCACGCCATTCCAGGTCGTCGGTCAGCGTGCCGGGCGCCAACGTACGCGGGTAGAACACATACCTTTCCGCCGACGGTGAGTATTGGATCAGAATCCTGTGCTCGCGCAACGCATCCCAGAACGGTGCGGAAACGGGCGTCGGCTCGGGCAGCGGCAGCGCACCGGTCATGTCAGTCGCCGCCCAGCACGAGGGCCACCTGCTCGCTCATGATGCCGCCGTTGCCGGTGACGAATGCGGTGTTGCAGTCAGGCACCTGCGCCGCACCGGAACGGCCCATCAGCTGACGCGCGCCGTCGACCACATGATGCATCCCACCCGCCATGCCGGCCTGGCCGAACGACAACTGGCCCCCGGCGGTGTTGACCGGGAAATCACCGCGGTAAGTGAGGTCGTGCTCGGTCAGCCACTGCATCCCCTCGCCCTTGCCGCAGAACCCGGCGTCCTCCAGCGTCATCAGCACGGTGATCGTGTAGCAGTCATAGATCGAGGCGACGTCGATGTCATCGCGGCCCAATCCGGCCATGGCGAAGGCCTTGTCGGCGGCACGGGCAATCGGCGTGTGCATCAGGTCGTCGGCGTAGGTGGGTGTCTTGAACCTGATGTGTTCGCCGAAACCCTTGATCCAGACCGGCCGGTGCCGGCTGCTGCGCGCGACATCGGCGTTGGCCACCAGTACGCCGGCGCCGCCTTGGACCCGCATCACGGTCTCCAGCATGTGAATCGGGTCGGCGATCACCGGACTGTTCAGCACGTCATCGACTGTGAGTGGTTTGCCGTGGAACACCGCGCCGGGGTGTGCACAGGCATTGGTCCGCTGCTGCACCGCGATCCTCGCCAAAGCCGATGCATCGTAACCGTATTCGGCTGCATACCGCTGGGCGATCTGTGCGTAGGGTCCGTTCTGGCCGACATTGCCGTACGGAATTTCGAACTCGGCCTGCGGCGAGCCGTAGTTGTTGCTCGACGCCCCGTACCAGCCCAGCGTCCGGGCAGGCCGACGCGCGGACCGCGGCATCTCCAGCGACCCGGGCACCACCGCCAGCACCGCATCGCACACCCCCAGTTCGACCGCCGCCGCCGCCCGCCACACCATTGCCGCCGCGGTTGCGCCACCCAGGTCCACCCGATCACCGAAATCCAGGGGGATGCCGAGATACTCCGACAGGGTCGCGGGCGCGAACATGTCCGACTCGGCGATGCCGTGACACGACAGACCGTTCACCACACCGGGATCGACGCCGGCATCCTCGATGACCATCTTGGCCAGCACCGCGTACTGGTCCAAAGTGAACAGTGCCGGCCGGGTCTGGCGCCGCTCGGCCGGCAATTCGGCGATCCCGACGATGGCCGCCTTGCCCCGCAGGCCGCTCATCGCCTGTTCCGGCGCGGCAACGCGACGCTCGCGGTGCCGGGCATCAGCACCTCCTCGCCGCGCCGGCAATAAATGTCCAGGTCCACCCGTGCACCGGACTCCGACTTGCCCGTCACGTGGCCGCCGAAGGCCAACTCCTGTCCCGGATAGGCGATCGCGCGGTTCTGCACCGCGAACAGCACCAGCCGTCCGGCCCCGCCGATCCAGTCGGTCAGGGCGCGTGACAACAGCGCCGCCTGCAGCGGGCCCTGGACGAGCACGTCGTCGTAACCCTCCACGTCACGCGCCCACGTCTTGTCGTAGTGAATACGGTGGCCGTTGTAGGTGGCGGCGCTGAAGAAGAACATCTGCGTCTCGGTCACCGTAACCGTCAACGGCGTGACCTGATGCCCGATTTCGATATCCTCGTAATGCAGCTGAGCGGTCATGCGGGTCTCGCGATCATCGAGGTCGTAGCCTCGGCGAGGAGTTCGCGGTGCTCATTGCGGTATTCACCACGCCAGGTCACCAGCACGAAACGACCTGAGCGCCCCTCTTTTTCGACGATCGATTCGATAGTGCGCACCAACTCGATCTGGTCACGGTGGTAGGCGGGCCGGTGGAAGGTGGTGCTTTCACCACCGGCCATGCGCCGCGGGGCCCTGGGAAAGGCCAGGCTGCCGGTCGTCGCACCGGATGATCCGTCGGGCCGCAGCGAAGCCAGCGCTGTCACACCGAGGACGGCGTGCTGCAGGAACAGCGGCGGGCAGATGACGTCCCGATACCCTTGTGCGCGCGCGTATTCGGCGTCGAACCACAGCCGATTATGGTCGTCGACTGCGGCGGCCCAACGTTGCCAGTCACGCCGGTTCACTTCGCCGGTCGCGGTCGCAACCACACTGCCGACCCGCGCAGCGGAGGCGGCATCGATCAGGGTCTCAGTCAATTCTATTCTCCCAGTTCATCTCTGCCTCCAACCATTTCGCAGCGATGTCAGCACCGCCTCCGAGTGTCGCGAGCACGCGGGCACGTTCGGAGTACAGGTGCAGATCGGTGTCGACGACATACCCCATCCCGCCGTGCAGCTGGTGGGCATCCAACGTGATCTGCTTGATGCGACTGGCGTGCATGCGCGCGATGGCGGTCTCGCGGGTGGCGGGGATCCCGCGGCCGATCCAGAACACCGCCGAGTGCGCCGCCAACCGAGCCGCTGCCAGCGCGATGTGCATGTCGGCCACCAGATGCTGGGCGGCCTGAAACGATGCGATCGGCCGGCCGAACTGTGCACGCATCTTGGTGTGGTCGACCGTGCGTTGCAGCACCGCCTCGGCCACGCCGACCAGATCCAGACACAGCAGCGCCAGCCTGGCGTTGGCGACCCTCCGCAGGTCTGATCCGGTCAACTCACCGAGTACCCGCCTGGGTTCGTCGATCAGCACGCTCTCGAATCGCACTGTCGCCGCGCGATGTCCGCCCATCATCGTCAGCGGTTCGAGGGTGATCCCGGGTGAGGTAGCGTCGACGACGAATCCCATTGTGCCACTGCCGGTATCGGCGGCGACGACCATCAGGTCGGCCAGATCGGCGTCAGCCACGAAGTCCGCAACGCCGCTCAACCACCAGTGGCCATCGACATGCTGCCGGGCATGCAAACCAGAAGCCAGGTCGGCGGCATTGCGCGGGCTGCACAATGCGGTGGTGCCGCGTGCCGCACCGGAGGCCAGGGTGGGCAGCCAGGCGGCCCGCGCCTCGGCACCGCCCAACCAGTCCACGGCGAGCGAGGCGTGCACGGTGCTGTGCACAACCATGGGGCACAACGCTCGTCCGGCCTCGACGCAGAAGATGCCGAGTTCGGGCAGCCCACCGCCGGCCCCGCCGAACGTCTCCTCGATTGCCAGACCGAGCAGGCCCACCTCGGCGAGCGCTTTCCACAGGCCCGGGGTGATGCGTTCCCCGTCCGGGCGGTGCAGTGCCCGCGCCAGCGTCGTCGGGCATTCGGCTGCCAGCAACTGCCGGCACATCGCGGCCAGGTCACGTTCATCCTGATCGGGGATCAGCCGCATGCGATCACCGGCCGTAGGAGGGCATGCCGTGGCCGCGCTGGGCGATGACATCGCGCAACACCTCGTTGGTTCCGCCACCGAAACGCATCAACGGCGACACCCGGTAGAGGCGCTCGAAGAAGCCGTCCTGCGGCGCTGCAAGGCTGCGGTGCACCAGCAGGCCGTCGGGCCCCAGCAGATCGATCGCCAGATCCGCTATCCGCTGGCGTAATTCGCTGGTGAAGATTTTCTCGACGCTGACCTCGACGCTGGGGATGGTTCCGGAGTCGAGCATGGATGCCGCCTGGTATCCCATCAACTGCGCGACTTCGACATCGGCCTCGGCCTCGGCGAGGCGGCGACGAAAGGCCGGGTCCCGGGCGGGCACCGACCCGTCGCGCCGCGCGGTCCCGGCCAGTGCCAGCAGGTCGTCGAGGGCGCGCCGCAGGTCCCCGGCGTTGGTCAACGCACCGCGCTCCAGGTCGAGCGCTCCGGTGATGTAGGTCCAGCCCCGGTTGACCTCACCGATCAGATTGGTGACCGGCACCCGCACGTCGCGGAAGAACGTCTCGTTGGTGCGATAGCCCGACCACGCGTACAGCGGGCGGACCTCGACGCCCGCAGCGTCGATGGGCACCATGAGCACCGAGATGCCCCGATGGCGGGGCGCATCGGGGTCGGTGCGCACACACAGCCACTCATGTGTGCAGCGTTGGGCGCCGCTGTTCCAGATCTTGGATCCGTTGATCACCCATTCGTCACCGTCCCGTACCGCACGGGTTTTCAGGCTGGCCAGGTCAGTCCCGGCATTCGGCTCGGAATAGCCGACAGCACAGACGATTTCACCCTTCGCGATCGGAGGAAGAAATTGCGTCTTGTTCTGCTCGGTGCCGTGACGCATGATCATCGGCGCGACCGAGGTGACGGTGAGATCCGGTCCGGGGACTCCCCAGTACTCGAACTCGCTCATCAGCAGGTGCTGGTGCATGGCGGTGAGGCCGAGCCCGCCGTACTCGCGGGGCCAATTCAGCCCGAACCAGCCGCGCTCCCCGATCTTGCGACGGAACGCCGACAGCTCGCCACCGCGGAATTCCAGGTCGTGCTCAGCCATCTCGGCGCGCAGCGCGGCAGTGACGTTCTCCCGGAGAAACTCGCGCACCTCGACCAGCCACGCCCGCTGCTCGTCGTCGAGCTCGAAGTCCACACCGGCGACAGTAGTCCGCCCGCTGGCGGCGGCCAACGGCCCCGATACCCGTCAAGCGATAACGGGTCGCTGCGCTGCCCACGGATGTGCGGATTCCAGTTGAGCGGCAACGCGAATCAGGATGTCCTCCCGCCCGTACGCCGCGGCGAGCTGCACGCCGATCGGCAGACCGTCTGCGTTGCGGTGCAGCGGAAGGCTGATCGCCGGCTGCCCGCTCATATTGAACGGCGGTGTGAAGGCAGCGAATTCCCCGCCGCGGCGCATCGGCGCGGTGGGTCTCCCCGGATCGTTCTCGAATTCCGTCAGCGCCGGCGGCGGCTCGGCGACCGTCGGGGTGAGCAGCAGGTCCCAGCCGTCGGCCCACCACTGCTGCAACGCACGTCGGAATGCATACACCGCCTCCTGGGCGACGGCGTAGTCGACGGCGGTCACGTGTTTGGCCCGCTCGATCAGCTCCCAGTTCACCGGCTCGATGTCCGCGGCAGTCATCTCCCGCCCCACGATGGCGCCGAATCCCCTTGCTGCCATTGCCATCTGCGTTGCCCACAGCGCCATGAACTTCTGTTGCAGTGTGGTATCGGCAAGAGGCGACGGCCACGCGGGTTCGACGTCGTGACCGAGGCCTGCCAGCATCGACGCCGCGGCTCGCACCGCGGACACGCAGTCCTGGTGCAGGAAACCACCGCGCGGATGGATGTCCAGCAACCCGATCCGCAGCCGGCCGGGCTCGACCCTCAGTTCCTCGACATAAGGCCGTTGCGGCGCCGGGGCGATCACACTGTCGCCGACACCCGGGCCCCGCACCGCATCGAGCAGGCGCGCGGTGTCCCGCACGGTGCGACTGACACCGAGCTCGACGCCCAAGCCCACCTCGGAGCGCCTCGGCCCGACGGTGATCCGGCCCTGGCTCGGTTTGAGTCCCACCAATCCGCAGCACGAGGCTGGGATGCGGATGCTGCCACCGCCATCCGAGGCGTTGGCGAACGGCACCATCCCGACTGCCACCGCCGCTGCAGCACCACCGCTGGACCCGCCGGGCGTGCGATCCAGGGCCCACGGGTTGCGGGTGGCACCCCACGCCACCGGCTGGGTGGTCGGCAGGCTGCCCATCTCGGGGCTGTTCGTGCGTCCGGCGATCACCAACCCGGCCGCCTTGAACCGGGACACCAGCGTCGTATCGGCGGTGTCGATCTTGCCGGCCGCCTTCAGCGCCGCATTGCCGTTGGACAGCGTCTGACCCGCGAAGCTGGTGTAGAGGTCTTTGAGCAGAAACGGCACCCCGCGAAACGGACCATCGGGCAGGTGCGGGTCGGCAGCCACCGAGCGCGCGTGGTCGAACCACTCGATCACCACGGCATTCAGCGCCGGGTTGGACTGCTCGATACGTTCGATCGCTGCCTCCAGCAATTCGCTGGGCGTCACCTCGCCGCTAGCGACCAGCGCCGCTTGGTCCGTGGCGTCCATCCATCGGGTGTCTTCGGCGAGACCGCTCATGGATATCGGTCTATCACGCGTGGCGCGCTGCCTCCTGCGCGAGTTGGACGCGAGAAGTCAGGCCCAGTTTGGTGTACACGTGGGTGAGGTGACTCTCGACGGTGCGCAACGAGATGAAAAGCCTTCCGGCGACGGCCTTGTTGCCCAGTCCCTCGCTGACCAGGTCGACGACGGCGCGTTCGGTCGGGGTGAGCGACGCCCATCCGCTGCTCGGGCGCTTGCGTTGGCCACGTCCCCGCTGCGCGTAGGCAATTGCCTCCTCGGTCGCCATCGCTGCGCCCTCGGCATAAGCGTCGTCAAACTCGTTGTCGCCGAAGCCCGCACGCAACTGGTCGATCGCCTCGGCATGCGCGGACTCGTAGACCTGGAATCGCACCGAACCCATCCGCTGCCGTAGCGCATCGGCCGCGCCGAACAGCCGCGCGGCTTCGGGGAAGCGCCCGGCGTCGATCGCCAGGGTCGCCACTAACTCGAAGAGATCCGGTACCCCGAGCAGCGCCCCCAACGCGGCCGCCAGCGACAGGCCGTCATATGCGTCACGTTCCGCTTGTTCGGTGTCCCCCTGCGCGATCGCCACGCGACTGCGGGTTGTCAGAGCCAGCACCCGGTGCCAACAGCTGGCAACCGAGACGGCTCCGTCGGCCCACCGGCGCGCCTGCGCGATGTCGTTGCCCAGCAACGCGCCCTCGGCCCGCAGATAGACATATGCCTTTTGATGGAACTGGTTGACATACAACCGTTCCCAGGCTTCAGCACTGGTCCGCACGACGTCCGATGTCTCTCCGGCAGCCAGGTGCGCGACAGCGTGCATGCCGTTTGCGTTGCCCAGCCAGAGGTCGCCGAGGTCGGTGATGACCTGCATGGGTTTGTTGAGAGCCAGCTGAGCGGATTCCGTGTCACCCCGGTAGGCGAGGGCCAGGCCGAGATAAGTGTTGGCCAATGCCCACGGGAGTGCGTCCTGAGCGGCTGCCGCGTCAATTTCCAGATCGCGCAGGCGGGTAACGCTGCCGGCCAGGTCTCCGACCACAACCTGCGCCCAACCGAGCCACACGGTGCACAGTCGGAGGGTGAACCGATCGCCGACTTCGGTCGCCACCCGATGTCCCTCTTCGGCCGCTGTGCGGGCCGCGATCGGTTCGCCGGAAAGATATTCGAAACTCGCCTGCCAGGCCAATACCTGACCCAGCGTCCACTTGTCGCCAAGGGAGCGCGCCGAGCCGATGGCCTCGTCGAAATGCTCCTGTTTGGCTTCACCCCGACTGGCGGCCATCACCGCGCGGGCGGTCAGTGCACGCGCCACCAGCGCCTGGTCGCCGGTCTCGCGTGCCATCTCCACAGCGTGCTCAGCCCACTCGTCACCACAGCTTCCGACCGCCCACGTGTGCAGCACGGCTTTGTCCGCGAACGCACGTGACACCACCGCGGGTGATGCTGCCCCGGGACGGCGGTCACTTTCGGCCAGAGCGGCGTCAAACCAGCCCACGATGGCCTCCTGGATACGGCCGCGGATCACCCAGAGCGGAGCCAACGCGGTGGCCAACCGCAGCGCGGTTTCAGGATCGCCCCGGTCAAGGCTCCACGCGAACGCGGCCCGTAGATTGTCGATCTCGCTCTCGACCCGCCCGATCTGCTGCTGATCACTTGCCGCGCCCGGGTCCTCGAGAACCCGCGCAACGTCGAGGTAGTGGTCACGGTGCCGGGCCCGTACGTCGTCGCCCTCGCCCGATTCGGCGAGTTTTTCCAGCGCGTACTGACGCACTGTCTCCAGCATGCGGTAACGTGTTGTGCCACATGCACTTTCAGCGATCACCAGAGACTTGTCCACCAGCAGAGTGATCTGGTCGAGTGCCTGGTAGCGCTCGACCTCATTGTCGCCGGCCACTATCCGGGCGGCAGCCAGATCAAAGCCGCCGACACATACCGCCAGCCGCCGGAACAGCACCCGCTCCGCGTCGGTCAACAACGCATGCGACCAGTCGACAGAAGCCCGCAGCGTCTGCTGGCGGCGCACCGCCGTCGGGAGGTGCCGGTCAGCAGACGAAAACGGTCCTGCAGACTTTCGCGGATCTCCTCGACCGCCAACGCCCGCACCCGCGCCGCCGCCAACTCGATCGCCAGCGGCATGCCGTCGAGGCGCCGACAGATCTCGGATACCGCGGCGCTCTGATCGGCCAGCGAGAAATCCGGGCGGGCCAATCTCGCCCGATCGACGAACAACTCGATCGCCTCCCCGTCCAGCGACAGCGACGGCACCCGCCACGTCACCTCGCCGGCCACCCCGATCGGCTCGCGGCTCGTCACCAACAACCGCAGGCCGGCACCGGCGTTGAGCAGCGCCTCGATCATTTGCGCCGTCGCATCGAGCAGGTGTTCACAATTGTCCAGCACCAAGAGCAGCTGGCGCTCGCCGATGAACCCCAGCAGCGTCTCAATCGTCGAGCGACCCGGCTGGTCGGGCAGACCAAGGGCCCGGGCGGTGGCGATCGCCACGAGGGCGGGATCCGCGATCGGCGCCAAGTCGACGAACCACACGCCCGCATCCAGCTCGTCGGACAGCGAGCTCGCCACCTCGATGGCGAGGCGGGTCTTGCCCACCCCGCCGGCTCCGGTAAGCGTCACCAACCTGCTCGTATCCAATGAGCGCCGCACCTGCACCAGCTGCTCACCGCGACCCACAAAGCTGGTCAAGTGCGCTGGAAAATTATGCAGTGCAACGGTTTCCGCGGTCCGGGGCGGGGCGAAGTCGTTGTTCAGGTCGCGATGGCATAACTGCACCACCCGTTCCGGGCGCGGCAGATCGCGTAGTTGATAGGTGCCGAGGTCGAGCAACCACGCACCGGGCGGCAGGCTGTCCAAGACCATCGCCTCGGTCGCACCCGACAGCACCGTTTGGCCGCCGTGGGCCAGGTCGCGTAGCCGGCCGGTCCGGTTGATGGCCGGTCCGATGTAGTTGTTCTCGTCCCGGAGCTGGACGTCGCCGGTATGCAGCGCGATGCGCAGGCGGATTGGAGCCAAGGGAGCCAGTTGCAGGGCGAGGGCGCAGGCCACCGCGTCGGCGGCCCGGTTGAACGCGATGACGAAGCTGTCGCCTTCACCTTGATCGACCGGGCGGACACCGTGATGGACGGCCACCAGATCACCCAATGTGCGATCCAACCGGGCGATCGCGGCCGCCATCTCCTCGGGCTGGCTGTCCCAGAGCCGAGTCGAACCTTCCATGTCGGCGAGCAGCAACGTCACCGTGCCGCTCGGCAGCTCGTGCACGCCCAGGTCGCTCCAAGTCACTGTGTCCACGCGTAGGCCGGTGCCGCTCATGCTAGCGAGCCTGTCGGACCTCGCATAGCAAAACATCCGTGCAAACTCGTAGACCGCCCCGATTCGCCGGATACCGGCGCCGGCCCTAGGCTCGAGAAAACCGGGACTTGGCGGGGGAACGCTGATGAGGGTGTCTAACAGGCTGTTCACGTCCGGACGCATGCGTGCGTTGGTCGTGTCGTTTGCCTGCTTGGCCACGGCATCCTGCGCCACTTCAGCGACGGTCAGCCCGCCCGCCGGCCAGTCGGCGAGCAGTGCGGCACCGACGTCCAAAGTTGCCGCCAACACCGTTGCGCCGCCCCCGCCGCACATCAGTCCGCTGGCCAAGGATTGGAAAACCTACGGCGGAACGGTCTACTTCGGTTGCCCCACCGAATTCACGCTCAGCAAATCCGCTCTGGACGACATCCGGCCGAAAGTCCTGGATACCAAGACCGCCGAATTGATCATGCCCGCGGTGCCGGTCGTCGCTGCCGGGGAAACCGTGACCGGCGCCATGTGTGCGCTGTCGAACACCGAACGCGACACCAAGGTCGTCTACGTGGTCACCACGACCAAACCCGCCCAGGGCGGCGACGTCACCAAGACCACCGGCTACATGTTCGACCTGAAGTCGAGTCAGCCGCTGGCGACCAAGGAACTGCAACCGCCGACCCCTGACCTGAAACTGGCCGCGACCAAGGAATGGCGGCTGGCCCCGACCGTGCCCGGGGTGGCGTGGTTGAACGCCTACACCGACGGCCGCGGCGCAGCGGCACCGCCGAGGACGGTCGTCCTGTCCAACGCTGACCTGTCGACGCTGTGGGATGATCCGCAGCCGGGTCGGATCTGGCAGGACGTCCTGGCCTTTCAACGCAGTACGGTGGCCGGCAGCACGCTGGGCGCCGAATTGCGGTTACCCACCGGTGAACCCGTCTTCCGGAATGACGAGATCGCCAGCGTGGACAGCGAATTGTCCGACGGGCCAGACAAACTCGTGCAGATCACGCAGTGGGAGTCGCACAATCCGCCGACCCAGTCCACCATGTTCTTCGACCTCACGACTCGGGCTCCCATCAAGGTCGGTGACGCCGACCGGATCGCGGGTGGTGGGTTGTCCGCCACCCTGTCGGACGGAAAACTCTTCGTCGACGGCCGTGGTTCGGCCACTTCACAATTCGGGTACGGCGTGTGGAATCTGCGCACCCAGCACTGGGATCTGCTCAAGAGCCGCGACGAAGCCAAGACGATTGCCAAGATCGCGTTCTTCAGCGATCACCTGTACGTGACCAACTCCGACAACACCTATTCGGTGTTCGCGCTACCCGACGCCAACCCGGTGGCGTCGGCGTGGACGGGCCGCCCGTTCGGCCGGATCGTGGGCTGGACGCTGGTGTGCCAGGGCGAGACCGCCGCGCCACCGAGCGGCGAGTGCCGCCAGATCGTGTTGGTGCGCGATACCGACGGCCGCTACCCGGGCCCCTGGTTTTAGGGTCGATGCTGTGGCAGACGCCGAACAAGTTATCCGCGAGGTGATGGACCGCTGGAAAGCGGGTATTGACGCACACGAACCCCACCGGGTGGCCGAGCTGTTCGCAGCGGACGGCATCTTTCAGGGGTTGCGGCCCTACAGCGTTGGGCGACAAGGCGTTACCGCCTACTACGACTCCCAACCCGTGGGGCTCACCGTCGTCTACCGCATTCTCGAGACCCGCAACATCGCACCGGACGCGGTCCTTGGTTATCTGCGGGCCGACTTCACGTTTCCCGACGGATCCGTCATCAACGTCAACCTCGGCGTGCTGATCGTAAACACCGGCGACGGCTGGCGAGTCCAGTACTACCAGGCGTCCCGGGTCACTTGACCGGACGACGTCGGGTGATCGACGCCCAGTCCCAGGTCGCGGCGCCCTGCATGCGCTCCTCGTTGCCCACCGCCCCCTTAGTGATGGCGAGCGCGATCATGATGTCGGCGTAGGTGATGAACAGTCCCGCCCAAAACGCCCACCGCAGCTGCGGGTCCGGTTGCGAGGCGAAAAACAAGATCAGAAATATCGGCCCGACGATGCCGAACACGAACATCATCGCCTGGATCACCAGGTACCGCTTGAACGTTGCCAACTCGCGCTGCTCCTCAGTTCTCCTGCGCCCGCCTGGCCCGGGCCCGGCGTTTCCCCTCGTGCATGGCGGCCACCCGTGCCACCGGGATGGTGCGCCCGTGCTCGATCAAATCATTCGGCAGCCGCTGGGGCGGCGGCAACGACGCCCAGGGGTCCTGACCGGGCAGCGCATCGATCGCCGTGTGCACGGTGAATTCTGTCGGACTGACCCGGTCGAGGTCCGACCAGTCCAGCGGGAATGACACCGGCGTACCCGCCCGCAGCCGCGGACTGTAGGCGGCGGCGACCGTAGCACCCCCGGCGCGGGTCGCGTCGACGAACACCTTTCCGGCCCGGTCTTCGACGATGAAAGCCGTTGTCGCCGTAGTGGGATCGAGCGCTTCGGCGCGAGCGGCCAGCGCCCGGGTGGCGGCCGCGACGTCGTCAACGGGCGCGTGATCGTCTATCGGTACGAATACGTGCACGCCCTTTGCGCCGCTGGTCTTGACCCCGCCGGCCAGACCGCTGTCGGCCAGTGCCTGCCGCACCAGGTGGGCCACCTGCACCACGGCCGTGAAGTCGGCGTCGGGCGGCGGGTCGAGATCGAGCACCAGATGCGTGGGCCGGTAGATGTCGTCGGCCAACCCCAGGGCGGGGTGGTACTCGACGGCCCGTTGATTCGCCAGCCAGAGCAGGGTGCGCAGGTCATCGCAGACCGGGTAATGCACCTCGCGGTGCGAGGCCTCGGCCCAGATCCCGACCGTGCGCACCCAGCCCGGGGTGTACTTGGGAACGTTCTTCTGCATGAACGGCGCCCGTCCCCGCAACACCCGCAGCACGGTGAGCGGACGCCCGACGAGTCCGGGCAACATGCGGTCGGCCACGGCCTCCAGGTAGTCCACCAGGTTCCGCTTGGTGGCGCCAGCGTCGGGACTGAGCGGTTGATCCAGATTGGTGAGATCGATTCCTGCGCGCTGCTCGTCGACGCTCATTTGCAAACCCTATGCAGTTGCCGGCCGGACAACGAACTGGGCTGGCGCGGCAACGAGGTCTATCGTCGTAACCGGGCGCAAGTGAGGGTCGAGGTCCACCACAGATGATCGCAGTTAAAGCATTCAGTGGGGTGTTGCTGGCGGCGTCGGCGATGCTCGCGGGCCCGGCGCCGGCACAAGCCGAAGAACCGCCGTGTGCCGCCGGCGAATGTGGGCAAGCGCCCCGGCCCGCCCAGTCCATCTATCCACGCCACAACTACGCGTGCATGCGGGGCGTCTGCGTCCCGTTGCCGGCCCCCCGGCCGAAGCACTGAGTGGCTGAACACCGCCCGCCGCAACCTGTTTCGGGGTCAGCGGTACCGTGACCTTTCATGGCTGCATTAGACGGACGGGTCGCATTGATCACCGGCGGGGCCCGAGGTCAGGGTCGCGCGCACGCGTTGGCGCTGGCCGCCGAGGGCGCCGACATCGTCGCGGTCGATGCGCCCGGGCCGATGCAGGAGCTGACCTATCCGCTGGGCACCGAGGACGATCTGCGGACGACAACCAAGCTGGTCGAGGAACTGGGCCGGCGTTGTGTGCCGCTGTCGGTCGATGTGCGCGACTCGGGTCAGGTCAACGCCGCCGTCGAGCAGACGGTCGCCGACCTGGGCAGCCTCGACATCGTGGTGGCCAACGCGGGCATCGTCAGCACGGGTCCGTTGGTCGAAGTGAGCGATCAGATGTGGCGGCAACTGGTCGACACCAACCTCAGCGGTGTCTTCCACACCTTACGGGCGATCATTCCGGTGATGCGCCAGCAGCGCTTCGGCCGGATCGTGGTGACCTCCTCGATGGGCGGGCGGATGGGCATCCCGGATCTGGCGGCTTACAACGCCACAAAGTGGGGCATCATCGGGCTCGCCAAATCGGTGGCGCTGGAGGTCGCCAAGGAGGGCATCACGGTCAACGTCGTCTGCCCCACCACCACCCGCACGCCGATGGTCCAACCCGAGGGTGACGAGTCCGTTCCCGACGAATTGGTGCGCAGGATGATGAAGGCCAACCCGATACCGCAACCCTGGATCGAACCGGAGGACGTCAGCCGCGCGGTCGTGTACCTGGTCACCGATCCCGGGGTGATCACGGGCAGCGTCTTGGAGGTCGGACTCGGCGGGAGCGCCCGGATTCACTGATATTGACCAGGATGAGAGGCTCAAGTCATGTCGACTCCACCTGATCCCCGCTTGCTCGACGACCGCCTGGCCTATTGGGCCGAGACCAAGCCCGACGACGAGGCGATGGACTATCTGGACCGGCAGTGGACCTGGTCGCAGTGGAACGACCGGGTACGCCGGCTGGCCGGTGCGCTCACCGAGTTCGGTGTCGGGCGCGGTGACGTGGTGGCGTTCCTGGACAAGAATCATCCGGCTTGTGTGGAGCTGACATTCGCCGCCGCATCCCTGGGTGCGGCCAACGCGATCATCAACTTCAGGTTGGCCGCCGACGAACTCGACTACGTGCTCAAAGATTCCGGCGCGAAGGTGCTCATCGTCGGCACCGAACTAAAACCCAATATCGACAAGATCCGCGGCGACCTGAACAGCATCGAACACGTCATTGAAGTGACGCCCGAAGGTGGCGACGGCGATGAATACGAGGCTCTGCTGGCCGGCGCGACACCGGTCGGCAGAGCCGACGACGTCGAGCCCGACGACGTGTGCATCATCATGTACTCCTCCGGTACCACCGGGCGCCCCAAGGGGGTGCAGCTGACGCAGGCGAACCTCATCGCGCACACGATCAACGCGCACGAGGGTTTCGAATTCGATCCGGGCGACAAGAGCATGGTCTCGATGCCGCTGTTCCATGTCGGTGGATCGTCCTACGTGCAGTTCGGGATTCACGACGGGGTTCCCAGCGTGATGACGCGCGACGCCGACGGTAAGACGCTGGCCGGCGCGATCCTCAAGGGCGCCAACCGGACATTCCTGGTCCCCGCGGTGTTGGCGAAGGTGCTGGAATCCGGCGAGGACGCGGTGAAACTGTTCGGCGCGCTCAAAACGTATTCCTATGGCGCGTCGCCGATGCCGCTGCCGCTGCTGCGCGCGGCGCTGAAAGCGTGGCCGGACACCGACTTCATCCAGGCGTATGGCCTGACCGAAGTCTGCGGCGTGATCAGCCACCTGCTGCCCGAAGCACACCGCGCCGAAGACCACCCGGAGCGGCTCAGCAGCGCCGGGACGTTGGTGCCCAACGCCGAGGTGCGGGTCGTCGATCCGTACACGCTCGAGGACGTGCCGACCGGCGAGCAGGGCGAATTGTGGTTCCGCACACCGCAGTTGATGAAGGGTTATCACAATCAGCCGGAGGCGACCGCGGAGGCGATCACCGAAGACGGTTGGTTCCGCAGCGGCGATATCGGCCGGGTTGACGACGGAGGCTACGTCTTCGTCGAGGACCGTTTGAAGGACATGATCATCTCCGGCGGCGAGAACATCTACTCGATCGAGGTGGAGCGGGTACTGGCCGAACACCCGGCGGTGGTTGAGGTCGCGGTGATCGGAGTGCCCGACGAACGATGGGGCGAAGTGGTCAAAGCCGTTGTCGCCCTAGAGGGAGAGGCTACCGAGAAGGAACTCATCTCGTTTGCCCGCGAGCGTCTGGCCGCCTACAAGTGCCCGAAGACGGTCGACATCACCGACGAATTGCCGCGCAATCCGACCGGCAAGATCCTCAAGAAGGAGCTGCGCAAGCCGTACCTGGAAGGCAACTGACGTGAGCCGCTCCCTGCAGTGTCGAGTGTTCGTCGAGCCGCAACAGGGCGCGACCTACGCCGACCAGCTCGCCGTCGCGCAAACCGCCGAACAAGCCGGCTTCGACGCCTTCTTCCGCTCCGACCACTACCGCGCGATGAGCGGCGACGGCCTGCCCGGCCCGACCGACTCGTGGGTGACGCTGGGCGCGATCGCGCGGGAAACCTCGACCATCCGGCTGGGCACCCTGGTCACCTCAGCGACCTTCCGTCACCCCGGACCGCTCGCGATTGCGGTGGCACAGGTGGATGAAATGAGCGGTGGACGAGTCGAATTCGGCCTGGGCAGTGGCTGGTTCGAAAGCGAACATCATGCTTACGGGATTCCGTTTCCCTCGGTACGGGAACGCTTCGACCGATTGAGCGAACAATTGGCCATTATCACCGGGTTGTGGACGACGGCGCCGGGCGAGACCTTCGAACACGCCGGCGAGTACTACACCGTCACCGACTCACCGGCGCTGCCCAAACCGGTCCAGACCCCGCACCCGCCGATTGTGATCGGGGGTACCGGCGCCAAACGCACGCCGGCACTTGCCGCCCGGTACGGCGCGGAATTCAACCTTCCGTTCGTGCCGATGGATGTCGCGGAGAAGCAGATTCACCGGGTCCGCGATGCCGTAGCCGCCGCCGAGCGGCCCGCGGACTCGATGGTCTACTCCGCTGCCTTCGTGCTGTGTGCCGGCCGCGACGACGCCGAGGTCGCCCGCCGGGCCGGGGTGATCGGCCGCGAGGTCGACGAGATGCGGTCCAACAGTCCGCTGGTCGGCACGCCCGCCGAGATCGTCGACAAGCTGGACCCGTGGGCCGAGCTCGGCGTGCAACGGGTGTACGCGCAGACGCTGGACATGTCCGACCTGGCGCATCTCGAACTGTTCGCCGGCGAGGTGCTGCCGCAACTGCGTTGACCGAACCGGTAAGCTCGGTCGGTATCACAAGTAGTTGATACTCGCCTCGGCGACGGAGGATGCAGCGTGCCCGATGACGTGACGACGATCCGCGAACACGAGACCGACTTCGCCCAGCCGTGGGCGCCGCACCGGTTGAAAATCTACAAACTCACCGCGGTGTTCACCTTCGCCGTCTTCCTGTTGGTCACCATCGGCGTGGGCATCGGCATCATCAAACCGACGTTCACCACCGATGTCGTGGTCAACCTGATCTTCGGCATCCCGGTGCTGCTGCTGCCCTTCGTCATCCTGTGGAATGCACCGGGCGAGCAGCGATCTCCGCTCGACAGGGCGGCCGAACTGACCCTGTTCTATCTGCCGTACACCGCGGGCAGCCAGATCGGGTACGAACTGGTGTTCCTGATCGGCCACCCGTTGGGCTGGTGGGCGCCGACCACGGACCCAGGCTGGAAATGGTTGTGGTGGCAGTATGGGCTGGCCGACACCCGCTACGTCAGCGGCAATCCGTGGATCTTCGCGCTCGAGGTGGTCGGGGTCTGTACCGGGTTGACCGTGTTCGCGGCCTGGACGCGGCTGATCCGATCCGGGCTGCCCGCCGAATCCCGTATCCGCTGCCTATGGGTCGCTTTCGCCGGTGTCGCGGTGCTGATGAGCAGCACGGCCGTGTACTTCCTGGCGGAAGTGGGCGCCGGGTTCAGCCACATCGGGCAGGGTGCTTTCGGACTGGGCTTCAAGTTCTTCGCCGAGAACATTCCGTTCATCGTGCTGCCGCCACTGGTGCTGTATTCGATCCATCTCCAGATCGATCACCTCACCCGACGGGCGGGGGCGCAGGCATCTTTCTAGAGGCCCAGGTCGCGGCCGATCACTTCCCGCATGATCTCGTTGGAGCCGGCCCAGATCTTGGTCACCCGAGCATCCTTCCAGGCCCGCGCAACCCGGTATTCGTTCATGAAGCCGTACCCACCGTGGATCTGCACGCACTGATCGAGGATCTCGTTCTGGACGGTGGAGGTCCATAACTTCGCCTTGGCGGCGTCGATCGCCGTCAGCCGGCCTGCCACGTGGGCGGCGACGCAATTGTCGACGAATGCTTGTGCGACATCGAGTTTGGTGACCATCTCGGCGAGCAGGAACTTGTTCCACTGCAACGAGCCGATCGGCTGGCCGAACGCTTTGCGTTCCCGGGCGTAGGTCAGCGTCTCTTCTAGGACGTAGCGCGCGTGGGCGAGGTTGGCCACGCCGGCGCTGATTCGTTCCTGGGGCAGCAGGGTCATCATGTGGATGAAACCGCGGTCGAGTTCGCCGATGATCGCGGTCTCGTCGACCCGGACATCCTCGAAGAACAATTCGGCGGTGTCCGCCTCGGGTTGACCCACCTTGTCCAGCTTGCGGCCACGGCTGAACCCGGGATTGTCGGCTTCCACCGCGAACAGGGTGATGCCCTTCGAACCCTTCGCCGGATCGGTGCGGGCGGCGACGATGATCAGATCGGCCTGCGTGCCATTGGTGATGAACGTCTTGGAACCGTTGATGACGTAGCTGGTGCCGTCTTTGACGGCAGTCGTCTTCAGGGCAGCCAGATCGGACCCGCCCGACGGTTCGGTCATTGCGATAGCGGTGATCAGCTCGCCACTGCAGAATTTCGGCAGCCAGCGGCGGCGCTGCTCCTCGGTGGTCAACTTGACCAGGTAGGGCGCGACGACGTCGTACTGGATGCCGAACGCCGATGCCGCCGCCGCGCTGGACCGCGCCAACTCCTCGCCGAGCACCGCGTTGAACCGGTAGTCGCCGGCGGCGCTGCCGCCGTACTCTTCGGGTACGTCCAGGCCGAGGTATCCGTTGGCACCTGCGTGCAGCCAGGTATCACGATCGATGCGGCGCTGCTCGATGAATTTTTCCTCGTTGGGCTCGATGTAGCGAGTGACGAACTCGCGCACCGAGTTTCGGAATGCGTCGTGATCGGCGTCAAAAAGGGTGCGGTGCATTGATCTGGAGGTCAGGCGGACAACTCAGCTGTCGCACGGTGTTTGCTGAACACCAGGCTCTCGTCGTCGACCTTTCCGTTACGGATCAACCGGAGGTCGACGAAGTAGTTCTGCTTCAACCGCCAGGGCAGCTTCGATCCCGATTTCGGTAACGTGTCCAGCGCCCGCGTGACGTAACCCGACTTGAGATCGACGAACGGCCGTGGTTCCACGTCCGGACCGGGATCTGCGGGCACGACGATGTCGAAACCCTTGGCGTCCATGTAATTGAGCAGCCGGCACACGAATTCCGATGTCAGATCGGCTTTCAGGGTCCAGGACGCGTTGGTGTAGCCGAAGGTGAACGCCAGGTTGGGCATCCGCGACAACATCATGCCCTTGTAGGCCATCGAATCGGCGAGGTCAACCGGTGCACCGTTGCGCCGCACCTCGGCGCCACCGAAGAACTGCACGTTCAAACCCGTTGCGGTGACGATGATATCGGCTTCGAGCTCCTCCCCCGACGAGAGCTTGATACCGGTCTTGGTGAAGGTTTCGATCGTGTCGGTGACGACGTCGGCCTTACCCTTGCGGATCTTCTTGAAGATGTCACCATTGGGCGCCAGGCAGACGCGTTGATCCCACGGCTTGTAGTCGGGGCTGAAGTGCCTGTCGAAGTCGTAGCCCTCGGGCAGCCGACGGGTAGCCATGGTGCGCAGTGCTTTTCGGAAAGTGTTCGGGAATTTCCGGGCCAGTTGATATTGCAGAGTGCTCTGCAGGATCGCTTTCCAGCGCACCGCGGTGTAGGCCTGTTTCTCGGGAGCGTACTTGTATGCGCGGGCAGCGAAACTGTCTTTGTCGGGCAACGCACCGATGTAGGTCGGTGTCCGCTGCAGCATGGTGACGTGACCGGCACCAGAATCAATCAGAGCAGGAATCAGCGTGATCGCGGTCGCACCGCTACCGATCACCACAATCTTCTTGCCCTGGTAGTCGAGGTCCTCGGGCCAGTGTTGTGGGTGCACGATGGTGCCAGCGAAGTCGTCGGCCCCCGGGAATTCCGGCGAGAAACCCTCGTCGTAGTTGTAGTAGCCCGAGCACGCCCACAGGAAGCCGCAGTTGATCTGGCTGCGCTTCCCGTCCTGCTCGACGGTCAACTCCCACAACCCGTCGTCGTCGGACCAGTTGGCGGCCACCACCTTGGTGCCGAACCGCATGTGCTGGTCGATGCCGTTCTCGGTGGCCGTCTCGTTCAGGTAGTTCCAGATCGACGGCCCGTCGACAATCGCCTGCTCGGACGCCCACGGCTTGAACCGGAAGCCCAGCGTGTACATGTCGGAGTCGGAGCGGATCCCGGGATACTTGAACAGGTCCCAGGTGCCACCGAGCTTGTCGCGCCGCTCCAGGATCAGGTACCGCTTTGTTGGGCACCGTTTCTGCAGATGCCAGGCTGCACTGATGCCGGAAATGCCGGCTCCGACGATGACGACATCGACCGTTTCAGTCATGTCCCGAAATTATCAACACTGTGTTGAGCAAGTCAACAGACTGTCGGACAGAGAGGACGACGTTCCAGGTGCCCGGGGCGCCGGCGATCGGAACCGCCGACGCCGCTCACGCAGGGTCGGCGAAGACCGGCGGCTCGCCAGTCATGCCGGCCTTGACGGCGGCGAGTTGATTGGGCTTGCCGATCAATCCGTCTTGTAGCTCGGATTCGAGCAACAGGGCGGCAGCGGTGTCGTCACTGACCCAGGTGCGGTCGTAGAGACGCTTGGCGGCGCGCACCGCATCCGGAGACCTCTGCGCGATCTCGGCTGCAAGCGCCAGCGCCGCGGCCAAGGGATCGTCGGTGCTGCGGGTGACCAGCCCGAGGGCCACTGCCTCGCTGCCGCTGACGATGCGACCGGTGAACGTCAACTCTTTGGCGACGTCGATGGGTACCAGTCGCGGCAGCGTCTGCGTGATGCCCATGTCGGGCACCAGGCCCCACTTGACCTCCATGACGGACAGCTTCGCTGATGGCGCGGCGATCCGGATGTCGGCACCCAGGGCGATCTGCAATCCGCCGCCGAAGCAATTGCCGTGGATCGCGGCGATGACCGGCGCGGGCACCAGCGACCAGTCATAGGACACCCGCTGCGCCAGGTTGGCCACCCGGTCGCCGTCGCGTTCCATCAGCACGCCGACGCCGCCCTGCCCGGACATGAAGCTGGCCACATCGAGGCCCGAGCAGAAGCTCTTCCCTTCGCCGTGCAGCACGACCGCCCGCACCGACTTATCCGCTGCCAGTTGCGCGGCGGCGTCCACCAAACTCTCGAACATGGCCCGGTCCAGCGCATTGTGCTTGTCGGCGCGAACCATGGTCGCAGTCGCTATGCCATCGGCGCCGACCTGCACCCGAACTCGATCTTCGCTCACGCGTGAAATCTACTCCGCAAGCCGAATACGCACTGCTGCAGTGGTGGTGGCAGGTACTGGATTCGAATTTGTCTAGCTAATCGACTCGCGGTGGACGGCTGACCTAGCGTAACAGCTATCTAGCTGCTAACACAAGAAACTGTACCTAGAGACTTAGCACCCCACAAAGGGACACGGCTAACCATGCTTATTGCATGTAAAATTCATGAATGACGAGAAGTCGGCGGGGATTCGGGCGGATTCGGCGGTGTGAGCCGTCCGGGCGCTACCAAGCCTCGTACACCGCCCCCGATGGTCGAGTCTACCGAGCACCCTCTACGTTCGCCGCCAAGGCGGACGCCGAGGCCTTCCTGGCTGATCGCCGCCGCGAGATCGACCGCGAGTTGTGGAGCCCACCCGCTACGCCCCAACAGGTCGAAGTAGCGCGGAAGGCTAAGACCAAGTTCGGCGATTACGCCAACAACTGGCTAGGGACTCGCACCGTCAAGGGTCAACCACTGCGACCCCGGTCGAAAGCGCACTACCGGTGGCTGCTGGACACGCACATTTTGCCCACCTTCGCCAACACCGCCGTACGCGACATCAGCATGGAAGCTGTCGACGCCTGGTACGCGGCCACACTGCCCGACAAACCCACGGCCCGTGCGCATGCCTACGGGCTCCTTCGGACGATCCTCGAATCCGCGCGGACCCGAGATCGGATGATCGAGATCAACCCCTGCATGATTCGGGGCGCCGGGAGCGCTTCGCGCAAGATCAGGCCACGGCCGGCAACCCTCGAACAGCTCGACATTATCGTTGCAGAAATGCCTGACCGTCTCCGGTTAATGGTGCTACTGGCCGCGTGGTGCGCTTTGCGGTTCGGGGAGCTGGTGGAGTTGCGCCGGGGAGATATCGACGTTGACGACCGTGTAGTGCGAGTGCGTCGGGCGGCAGTGCGGATTGACAAGGGTTGGAAGGCAGGCGATCCCAAATCCGAGGCAGGCATTCGGGACGTTGCTATCCCCCCGCACCTTATGCCTACCGTAATCGCCCATCTGTCGAAACATGTTGGCAAGCAATCCGATTCACTGATGTTCCCCGCTCGGGAGGGTGGTCGACTTCACCCCTCGGTGGTCCAGAATCACTACTACAAGGCCCGCGCGAAGGCGAAACGTACCGACCTCCGCTGGCACGATCTGCGTCACGGCGGGGCAGTGATGGCAGCACAGGCGGGGGCCACGCTCGCCGAGCTGATGGCCCGCGTTGGACACTCGACACCCCAGGCCGCGATGCGTTATCAACACGCAGCCCAGGGCCGGGACCGGATCATCGCCGAAGCCCTCTCGCAACTGGCAACAACCGCGTTACCGCGCGAAGCCGAAGCCGATGAAACCACAGCCGAAAGCCGAGTTGACGCCAAGTAACCGCTGACCTGCGCAAATGCGCGAGATCCAAGACAACGGCAACGACTTAAAGAGACGCTCACCTGCACAAACACCGCGAGCGGCGGCACCCCAGACAATTCCGACCCCCTGCGCGTCGGGGTCGGTTGCGATCCTTTGAGGCATGACCGGACTCAAACCCCCCCAAGGGGACCTGCCCAGAAACCCTTCCATCGCACAGACCGCTGACTATTTCGGAGTTGACCAGAAAACGGTCCGCCGCTGGATTACTCAGGGTCGGCTTAGTGCTACCCGCTTTGGGCCTCGACTCATCAGGGTCGACCGTGATTCCATACTTGCACTGGGTAGGCCGGTGGGGGGTGTGCGATGAGCAAGCACGAACATTTCTGGCTGACCGACGCGACTCACGGCCCCTACAAGGCCATGGCTGACATTCTTGCGGACATATCGCTGGATGAGGACGACGACATAATCGTTGAGAAGCTAGTTCCGTGTTGGTATGCGGGTGACGACGAAATCGACCGAGCCATGCTAAAACGGCGGATCGGCGAATGGCGCGACCACCTAAACCAACATTCGCAACCCTAATTGATTTCCCATGATATCCTATAAGTAGCGGAGATAATCTCCCATTCTATTTCGCATTCTGCGAATCTTGGAGCAGTGCAAAAATGATGGAATCCACGCTGTATATGCGGCTGCCCGAATGGCTTGACGGTCGCTTGCGTGAACATGCCGAACGCCACGCTACTGACCGTCAAGGAATTATACGGGCACTGCTGGTAAAAGAACTAGGAACCGTTCAAGGTGACATGGTCGAAACTGTCTGATGACTTCTCGGATGACTGCTGGGAATTATCCGACGCTGCGTTCCGGCTTCACGTGGAGGGCCTGGTCTGGTCAAACCGGAAGCTCACGGACCTGACGTTGAAAAAGGATGACATGGTCCGGTGGGCTCGGCGCCCCGGCGCGGCAGAGGAACTGGTTGCTGTTGGATGGTGGACCGACAACGGTCAGTGCTACGAGATCATCCACCACGGGGCTTACCAGCGGACAAAAGACGCCGTCGTCAAACAACAGGCCGCCAATCGGAACAACGGCAAAAAGGGTGGTCGCCCAAAGGGTCCACCACGTGAACAGGCGACAGAACTCAAGCCCGAGAAAACCCATTCGGTAACCCATTCGCTAACCGAAACAGAAACCGAAAGGGACAGGACGGGACAGGACAGGCCTGGACAGGAAGAAAAGGTTTCCCAAGGGTGGCCAAAGTGGAGGGGCGCGGGGTCAGACCCGTTCGAGGACTACAACTGATGATCCTTCATCCCCACTCCCTGCGCGTCGAGTGGTACCCGAGTCGGTGTATTGCGAACGTTGTCCTGAACCCCGGCGATCCCGATGAGTCCCGGCTCTCCTTAACGAGAGATTTGGCGATTCAACTCCGAAATGCGCTTGCATGACGACGGGCGACCTATTCAGAGCACCACACCGCGACCGCCACGGAGACCCCGTTGACGCGGACGGCAATCCGGTAGAAATCCTGGATAAGGACGGCTTGGCGTTTGTCGGCACGATTGAAGATGTGTGGATATTCGACCTTGATACTCAGTCCGCCACCGTGGCATCTGCCTCTACTCTCGGCCAGATCGTCAGCGGAGAACTATCCGAAGTCCGCACCACCCTATGCATCGCCAGTGGTGATCCGATCCCCAAGTACGGCGATAGGATTGTTGCAGACGGGATGAGATTTGAAGTGAAGTCGAACCCCAAATTTGCCGGCCCGAATCCCCTCAGCGGCTATCGGTTCCCGCGATATTTCATCGATGTTGTAGCGAGGATCAACTAGTGGCGCTGAATGCAATCGTTGTGAAGCAGTTGGGCATCAGCTCCGTGATGGATACCGAAGATGGCACGATCATTCACCTGATTCATCTGCAACCTTTAGATGGTGACGCTGTATCGTTCGCCCTGGGAAATGAGCACCTGAGCAACTTTATCCAGCGAGCCCAGCATTGCCTAGCCACTGGACTAGAACGGCAGTTCAATAACAATTGATCGGCACGTTCTGCCTAGGGTGTAATGAATGGCTAGAGAAGGGTCCTCGCTGCAACGCCTGCCGCATCAAAAGGGACAAGCCCACTAACCCTATCCATGCGTCTTATCGGTGGCGGAGAATGGCTCTCAGCGCGAAACGGAAAAGCCCGCAGTGTATCCGCTGTGGATCGCGTCAGAAATTGACGGGTGAGCACATCATCCCCATCCGCGAACGTCCGGACTTGGCTTACGAACCTGAGAACATCACCGTGCTGTGCAATCCCTGCAATGCATCTCAAAAGCCCTGGCCCGAGCACGAACGCCAGCGGGTGCTCAACGCCATCGCGGCCCGCAATTCACTTCGCAATCCAGGACATGAAAGCCCAGCCACCGGCAAGTAAAAGGCCCATCATCTGAAGAGCCATCACGCCGCCTTGAGGTCGAATACGAATACCGACAATGCGCCACCCTCGGGCATGGAATCCCACCTGACGGGGGCGAACCACACGTCATCAACGCGGCCCACAATGGTTGCCTTACGCGCACCGTGCCATACCCGCATCCCCTCAAATGGGGTACGCATGACACCCTGCTCGTCGCGAATGTACGGAAGATCCTTGGTCAGTTTCACCTGTCGTGTGCTCATGCAGAGAACCATACCACCGTGATACGCAAAGTCAATAGCTCAACCGATAGCAAATTTGGGAAGCTCACCGGCAACCACCCGCTGCACGTTTCCTCTGGACAGCCCCGTTGCGGCCTCTAGTTGGGTGTAGGACGCCCCTAACGCCTTCGCCTGTCGGATCGCCCCATACAGCTCTAACACGGCGGCACAGGCGCTCTCAGCCACACCAGGCAGCTCGGCCAGTGCATCGCCGGCAGTCACGTCATCGGTCATGCGTCGAAGCCTACCGCGTCCAGGCCAAGGCGCAAGGGCATCGGTACGCGCGTTCTCAGCAACTCTGACGGTATGTGTAACCGGTAGCTAACGAGAGAACCCGCAGGTCACAGACAGTTGGCATGAATCGAGCAACGTTTGCGCTGGTCACGGCCTTGAAATTCCATGCGTGTCGGCCCAGCAAAGAGACAGCGCGGAGCGGCATTCTCGCAGGTCACGGGGGGTTACGGTTCGGCCCCCTGCCAGTGACGGCCCCGTACAAGCACGGGGACGAACTAATTACCTCTGCTAATGACAAATGGGAGTTAAATGGCGACAAAGCGCGGCCCCAAAGCGCCCACGGACGAAACTCCGTTGCCGTTTGACAGCGATCTTAAAGGCGTTGAACGCTTCAAACTGTGGTGTGAGACTTACTTGATTACCCCCAAGGGTCGGGGCGTGGGCGAACCTATCCGCATACGCGATTGGCAGATGGAAATGCTGCGCCCATTCCTCGATCCCGACCCTAAACCGGTGCTTGGTGCAATTATGGGGCCTAGAGGACTGGGGAAGACAGGCATATTCGGGTGTCTTGGCTTGTATTTCCTGTTTGATGGCCCTGACGGCAATGAAATCCCTATTGTGGCCGTGGATGAACGTATGGCTATACGTCTTCTACAGCCCGCGATTGACATGGTGAAGCTGAACCCCGAATTGTCGTCGCGTGCGCTCATCTATAAGGACTACATCAAAGTCCCCGGCAAGCGGGCCACCCTCACCGCCCTACCGGCCGAAGCTAAACGCCTTGAAGGTTTGGGCACGTGGACGCTGGCCCTGGCCGACGAGTTGGGCGAGATCGACCCTGACACGTGGGCAACGCTGATTATGGGGGCCGGGAAGCTAGACGGGGCAATGGCGCTTGGGATCGGGACGCCACCGAACAAAGAGAAGTCGGTTCTGATCGACCTTCGCAACGCCGCCCAGCATGACCCCAACGTGGCGTTCGTGGAGTTCTCCGCAGCCGGATTCGAGCATCACCCCGTCAACTGCGAGCACTGCCTTGAATTGGCAAATCCGCAACTAGATGACCTGCTGAGTAGGCGCGAAGCCACAGCGATGCTCCCGCCGGTGTCGACGGAAGGCGAGTATCGCCGGAAACGTTACTGCCAGGTCGTGCTCACCAACGATGCACCCTTTGTTGAACCCCACATCTGGGACGCATTGAAGACGGACGCCCGCATTCCTGATGGTGCGGAGTGCGTCATCAGCTTGGACGGCTCCCACAACTCCGATGCCACCTCGTTACTAGTCGGAACTGCTGAAGTAAAACCACACTTTCAGACCCTCGGTTTGTGGGAAAACCCCGGTGATAAAGACTGGAAAGTCCCCATTCTTGAGGTCGAACAGGCTATCAGGGATGCGTGCAAGAAATACCGCGTGAAGGAATTAGTTGCGGACCCATTTAGGTGGGAACGGACACTGCAAGTATTGGCCGGCGAAGGTATCATCGTGAGTCGCTTCCCCTGGTCCCCGTCCCGTGTCACCCAAGCGACCACCGCTCTGCATGGCGCTGCGGTGAATGGCGCCTTCACTCATTCTGGTGATGAGGATTTGCGTTCCCACGTCCTCGCGGCGACGGTGCAAGAGACGGATAACGGCCTACGTCTCGGCAAGGTTTCACGGAGCAGAAAAGCAGCAAAGGTCGACCTCGCAGCGGCATTGGTTATGTGCTATTCCCGCTGCCAGTGGTTGGCCTCGAAAAAGAAAACTCCATCTAAGGTAATCGGATATAAATCTAGTGACAGACGATCTGCTGCACGACGCCCTTTCAACGCTGGACGCCCGCCAACACGTATTGCATCGGTTGGATGATTACTACCACGGTAATCAGCCCCTTTCCTTTCTGAGTCCAGCGGCAAAGGTCGCCCTAGGCAACAGGCTATTCAAGATCGTCTCCAACATCCCGCGATTGGCGGTTGGGGTGTTAGCCGAGCGACTACGGGTGAACTCCTTCACGGGCGACAGTGGCGCGTGGGATCTGTGGCTCACGAACCAACTCGATCAGCTGAGTTCCGTTGCCCATCGGGAAGCCCTGACATTGGGAAGCTCGTACGTGATCTGTTGGGCCGACCCCGATGGGACACCAAGGGCCACAATCGAATCCCCGCAACAGATGGCCATATTGGCTGATGCCGGCACCCGTGTCCCGTATGCGGCCGCGAAGCGTTGGACGACCGCCACCACCTCCGAGGCGACCCTTTTCCTCCCTGACAGGGTGGAGCGCTACACCGCCAACAGGCCGGGGGCTCACTCGACGGACTTCAAACTGGTTGAGCAGTTCGACAACCCCTTGGGCGTTGTTCCGGTTGTCCAGTTACGCAACGGGGACCGCTTGCCCGTTGGTGGACCGGACTACCCCGAGCGACTGTTGGACTGCGGACACTCCGAAATATCCGATCTGACGACTTTGGTCGATGCGCTCTGCAAAATTCTCGGAGACATGATGGTTGCCGCCGAGGTCGCGGCATTCCCCCGCCGCTATGCCATCGGCATCGCCCTGACCGAACAGCCGTTGGTGGACGAAAACGGCGCCCCGGTGCTGGACGAGAATGACGAGCCAATCTTCATCCCCGCCAACCCGCTTGATGAGGACGGGTTGGACATGTTCGTCGCCCAGAACCCGGAAGTGAAGTTCGGCCAGTTTCCCGAGGCGAACCTTTCCGCCTATCGGGCCGGGGTGGACATCCTCATGTCGCAGATTCAGGCGGTCTCAGCCCTGCCGAGTGGGGAATTGGGTATCCCGACCTCCCAACCGCCCAGCGCAGACGCGATGAGAGCTGCTGAAAGTTCTCTAGTGGCTCGCGCGGAATCCCGACAACTGCTATTCGGCAGGGCGTGGGAGCAGGTGGTGGATCTGCTGATCGCTATTCGGGATAACACCAGACCGAAGAATGCCGTTGGTATTCGGTGGGCACCCGCCGACACTAGGTCTCGTGCTCAAGAGGCGGATAGCATTTTTAAGCTGACTAGCGCTGGAATCCTGCCGATTAGTTGGGCACTCAAAGAATTGGGTTACGACTCGGACGAAATTACTGAAATCATCGAAGCGCGTAATCGGGAAATCGAATCCGACGCGCAGGCACAAAGTAGACGAATCAACAACGTCGTGGAACGAAATTTCGGCGTTGCATTGGGAGGAATCAAGTAAATGTCGCAGAACACCGCCCCAGAATCCACGGAGACGGACGAAACACCCGAACCCGATGTGATTGCACCGGAGAGCGAAGAGAACGGCACAGGGGGCGACTCAGACAGTTTCCCCCGTTCATACGTGGAGGAACTACGCAAGGAATCCGCCGGCCATCGCGATAAGGCCAAACAATCCGAACAGCGGGCAGGCGAAATGGCTAAACGGCTACACCGGGAACTCGTGAAAGCAACCGGAAGGTTGGAGAATCCCGACGATCTCCCGTTCCATGCCGATAATCTAGACCCCGAGAAGCTGAACGCGGCCATTGACGCTCTACTAACTGACCGCCCCTACTACGCGAAACGGCGTGTCTCGGGTGACGTAGGCCAGGGTGCGCGCGGGACCGCAACACAACCCGCCGACTTCTCCGGATTGTTCCGCTAGAATTGAGTTAGGAAAGCCCGGTGTTTTCCGAACTCTTTCGAGGTTGATCCTCACATTTCTCGCCCCGGTGGCGACTTCCAATCTTTCACTCAAACTAAAGGACTTTAGACATGGCCGTATTGAATAGCGGTTTGGCCGCCGCGTGGATTCCCGAAGACTACGGGAAACTCATTGATACCGTTATCGCTGAGAAGTCAATCGCGTTTCAGGCTGGGACAGTAATCCAGACCTCGGGTCACGAAATCCGCTTCCCGATGATCACCGCCGACCCCGCTGTTGGCTGGTATGCGGAGAACACCCAAATCACTCTGACGGACCCGACCACTAACGAATTGGTGGTTATCCCGAAGGCCGTTAAAGGGCTCACTCAGATCAGCAATGAAGCGGCAGCGGATAGCAATCCCGCTGTTGCTAATCAGGTCGGTCAGAGTTTGGGTCGATCCATTGCAAAGAAGATTGACGCCGCAATGTTCACCACCGCGACCGTGACCAACGGTCCCTCGGGTCTGCTGTCGCTGTCTGCGTCGTACAACGTTGTGGACATCGGAACCGTCACCCTCACCTCCCTGGATGCCTTCCATGAGGCGAAGGCCGCTGCGCTGGCTGACGGCGCAAACCTCACCCATTTCATCCTTGCCCCCGATGTGGCCCTGACCTTGAGCAAGGCTAAGCAACTAACCTCAGGCTCGAACATGGGCCTGCTGGACGCCAACGGCGTCAGTGATGGTGTGACCCTGGCCGGGGTGAAGGTGCTGGTGTCGACCGATGTGGCCAGCGGAAACAGCTGGGGTGTGGATGCTTCGCAAATCTTGGTTGTCCAGCGCACCGGCACCACCGTCACCAAGTCCACCGATTCGGCATTCGACTATGACGCAACCCGTGTGCGTGCGACCGCCCGTGTCAGCTTTGGTTTCGCCAATCCTGCCGGCGTTGTTCGCCTCTACGACGCTGCCTAATGCCGACTGCGAGTGAACTGTCAGCCTTCCTGGGTCCACGTAATCCCGTGGATTCCGGGCAGGCAACGGCCATCCTCCAAACCCTCACATCGCGCGCCAAGAGTTACACCAGGGGGAAGGGATTTGACGCGTCCGGAGACCCTCTAGAAGACGTTTCCAGCGCCATTCTCACCGGGGCCGCTCGACTAATATCCCATGCGCGTCAGGTGGGCATCTCCGAGCAGTACGGGCAGTCCTCAGCCCAATGGACCCATGCGCCATTTGAATGGTCATTGAGTGAATTGGCTGTATTGGAACGCTACCGAGCAATGGCGCGCTAGTGGAGCACCAATTGGACGTCAACTTATACCCCTACCCGAATCCCGCACTTACGGAGATTCTCGTCGGTGAACCAATGGCGAAGATCGTGGGCGAATATGCGGAGAAGGTTCGCGCTACATATGTGGCGAATGTAGCTGACCGTCCACGCAAAGGTGACAAGCATCCCGGCCTATCTATGGAGAACACCAAAGCCGAATTGGTGATGGGTGGACCCAATCATGACAGGTGGATTGGGCAGGTCACTGTTTCAGTTCCCTACGCCGCCGCCGACGAGTGGGGTCGTGAGGCCTATAACCCTTACGCTGGCCACCACGATTTAGCCGCCGCATTACACGCGGTTCTACCGCCGCGATAATAATCTTCAGGAGGCGTCCTCTCCGCCCTCCTTGAAGCTCCCCCGGTCCCCCGCCTTTAACCGGGGTTGAGACTTTGCGCCGAACTGTTAAACCGAATAGGTCAGGAGCAGACCGGCGCAAGCATCGACATTCCGTGGTGGGTTGGTCGATGCAAAAAGGAAATCCCCCGAGGTTTATTAGGCATTTACCTCGGGGGATTTCTCTGTCTCGGGGTTAGCGCCAGATGAATATGTCGTCAAAGTGCGCGGAGCCGAACACCCCCAAAGCCCCGGTGATGAAGCGGATGCCGGGCTCAGACTTGCCACTAAGCACTCGTGAAAGCTGGGACGGGTGAATCCCCATGTGGCGGGCGACAGAACCCCTGGTGGTCAGACGGGCGCGTTCGCACGCCTGATTGAACGCCGCAGGGTCGACATGGATGGTTTTGCTCATGACGCCAACTTCCAGGCCTCGTTCAACGCCACCGTGACCCATGTTCGCGACCAGCCCAAACGTTTCCCGATGTTCTCGGTGGTCATTTCGGGGTTAGCAATGACCAGGTTCAACAGCCTCATGTAGTCGTCATGCCGGGGCAGCGTGGGCTTGAGCGACTTCTTCGCCGTGAGGCACTTCGCTAAACGGTTTTCGTATTTCGCAGGCATCGTGTGCCGCGCGTACTTCTCTTTGATCCCGGCCAGATTTTCGCCGTGGTACTTCCGCCAGGACGGCTTGTACGCATTTCGCTCATCGGGGGTGAGACCGCCCCAGATCCCGCCGTCCTCGTCGTTGACCAGCGCCAGGGTTGAGCATGCGCTCATGACTGGACATCCGTGGCAGATTTCCTTAGCGGCCCTCTGTACGTACGGATCTAGACTCCAAAACATCTCCGGGTCAAGTCCGATGCAAGCGGCGCGGTCGAAGGGGTTGGTCATGGCATCACCGTCCCACCGGGCACCGACAGGTCGGTCTCAAGAGCTGGGTTCGTCATGCTTTGTCTCCTTGTGGTGTGTCATGTCCACGTTGGAGACGCTTACTCGCATGTCTATTACATGCTGACTAGATAGATCGACTAAATACCTGCTCTGAACTGTCGATTCCTGTGGTGGCAGGTACTGGATTCGAACCAGTGTAGCTTTCGCGACGGATTTACAGTCCGCTCCCATTGGCCGCTCGGGCAACCTGCCGCCTAGCAGGGTACAACGAGCGGGTAGACATTTCACAAACGGCTAGCACCGATGAGAAAGGGCCGATCGCATGGCGGACTCGTCGTTCGACATCGTCAGCAAGGTTGACCGCCAGGAGGTCGACAACGCGCTCAACCAGGCCGCCAAAGAACTGTCCACCCGGTTCGACTTCCGTGGCACCGACACCACGATCGCCTGGAAGGGTGAGGAGAGTATCGAGCTGATCTCGTCCACCGAGGAGCGGGTCAAAGCGGCCGTCGACGTCTTCAAGGAGAAGTTGATCCGGCGCGACATCTCGATGAAGGCATTCGAGGCGGGCGATCCGCAGGCCTCGGGCAAGACCTACAAGGTCAGCGGCACCCTCAAGCAGGGCATCGACAGCGAGCATGCCAAGAAGATCACCAAGCTCATCCGCGACGAGGGACCCAAGTCGGTCAAGACGCAGATCCAGGGTGCCGAGGTTCGGGTCACCAGCAAGAAGCGCGACGACCTGCAGGCCGTTCAGGCTTTGCTCAAGCAGGCCGACCTCGACGTGGCCCTGCAGTTCGTGAACTACCGGTAGCCGGCCCGACCAAGACCCAAGCGAGGTTCACGATGACCGTGACTCAACCAGATGCCGAGCGCGAATCAGCCAAGCCCTACGACGTCGACGTTTTGATCGTCGGCGCCGGAATCTCCGGACTCGGCGCGGCATACCGGATCGGGCAGCGCAACCCGTCGCTCAGTTACACCATCTTGGAGCGGCGCGAACGCATCGGCGGCACCTGGGATCTGTTCAGATATCCGGGCGTGCGTTCCGATAGCAGCATCTTCACGCTGAGCTTCCCCTTCGAGCCGTGGACACGCGAGGAAGGTGTCGCCGACGGCCCGCACATCCGCGAGTACCTGGTAGACACGGCCCGCAAGTACGGCATCGACGAGCACATCCAGTTCAACAGCTATGTGCGCCACGCAGATTGGGATTCGGCAACCGACACCTGGACAGTCACCGTCGAGCAGAACGGATCCACCAGGCACTGCCGATGCCGATTCCTGTTCTTCGCCAGTGGCTACTACAACTACGACCAGGGCTACACCCCCGAATTCCCCGGCATCGAGAACTTCAGCGGCACCGTCGTGCATCCCCAGCACTGGCCGGAGGACCTCGAATACAGCGGCAAGAACGTGGTGGTCATCGGGAGCGGCGCCACGGCCGTGACGCTGATTCCTTCGATGGCCGAACGCGCGGCCAAAGTCACCATGCTGCAGCGCTCCCCGACCTATATCGTCTCGGCGTCCAAGTACAGCACGCTGGCGTGGGTCAGCCGGATATTGTTGCCGCACAGGGTTTCTCACCTCCTCGTGCGTTTCTACAACGCTCTCATGGAGGGCGTGATCTGGTTCCTGTCGCGCAAGACGCCGGCCTTGATCAAATGGTCCCTGCGCCGCAAGGCGGTGCAGAACCTGCCCGAGGGTTACGCGGTCGACATTCATTTCAAGCCGCGCTACAACCCCTGGGACCAGCGGATGTGCCTGATCCCCGACGGTGACCTCTTCAACGCCATCAGCGCAGGCCGTGCCGAAGTGGTCACCGACCTGATCGACCGCTTCGACGCGACCGGCATCGTGCTGAAGTCCGGGACGCACCTCGACGCCGACATCATCGTCACCGCCACCGGTTTGCAACTGCAGGCACTCGGCGGCGCAACCCTGAGCATCGACGGCGAGGCGATCAACCCCACCGACCGCTTCGTCTACAAAGCCCACATGCTCGAGGACGTGCCCAATCTGTTCTGGTGCGTGGGCTATACGAATGCGTCCTGGACCCTGCGCGCCGACATGACGGCCCGCGCGACAGCCAAACTGCTGGAATACATGTCTGCGCACGGATATACGCACGCCAGCCCACACCTGGGCGATCAGCCGATGCCCGAGAAACCGTCCTGGGACATTCAGGCCGGTTACGTGCGACGGGCACTGCATGCACTGCCCAAATCAGGAACCAAGCGACCGTGGAACGTGCGACAGAACTACTTCGCCGACGCGATCGACTACCGGTTCGACCGTATCGACGAGGCGATGACGTTCGGCCGCGCGACCGACCGGGCCGCACTGGCGGGTTGAGGCGACGCTCCATCGGAGAACCGCTGTCAAATGACAGGTGACCGCAATAGGGTGAAGCCCATGGCAGCTGACAAGCGCGAACCGCAAGTCGTAGTCCTCGGCGGAGGCTCGTGGGGCACCACCGTCGCGTCCATCTGTGCACGCCGGAGTCCCACGTTGCAGTGGGTGCGATCGGAAGACACCGCCAAGGACATCAACGACAATCACCGCAACACCCGCTATCTCGGCAACGAAGTGGTGCTGAGCGAGAACCTGACCGCCACCACTGACTTCTCCGAGGCCGCACACTGCGCCGACGTTCTCGTCATGGGCGTGCCGTCCCACGGATTCCGCGGGGTGCTGACCGAGCTCAGGAAGGAACTGCGCCCCTGGGTTCCGGTGGTGTCGCTGGTCAAAGGGCTCGAGCAGGACACCAACATGCGGATGTCGCAGATCGTCGAGGAACTGTTGCCGGGACACCCGGCAGGCATCCTGGCCGGACCGAACATCGCCCGGGAGGTGGCTGAGGGCTATGCCGCGGCGGCGGTCCTGGCCATGCCCGACCAGCACCTGGCGACCCGGCTGTCCGGCCTGTTCCGGACCCAGCGCTTCCGCGTCTACACCACCGACGACGTGGTCGGGGTCGAGATGGCCGGCGCCCTCAAAAACGTCTTCGCGATCGCGGTCGGCATGGGTTACTCCCTGGGCATCGGCGAGAACACCAGGGCGCTGGTGATCGCGCGGGCACTGCGCGAAATGACCAAGCTCGGCGTCGCGATGGGCGGGAAGGCCGAAACCTTCCCCGGCCTGGCGGGCCTCGGCGACCTGATCGTCACCTGTACCAGCCAGCGCAGCCGCAATCGACACGTCGGCGAGCAGTTGGGCGCGGGCAAGAAAATCGAAGAGATCATCG
Source organism: Mycobacterium sp. NGS29 (assembly GCF_059812965.1). Lineage (NCBI taxonomy): Bacteria > Bacillati > Actinomycetota > Actinomycetes > Mycobacteriales > Mycobacteriaceae > Mycobacterium > Mycobacterium sp. NGS29. The sequence continues at coordinate 246,935 of NZ_JCALDR010000002.1, read as the reverse complement.
AGTCCATGAACCAGGTCGCCGAGGGTGTCAAGGCCGCTGGCGTGATCATGAAGTTCGCCACGGAGTTCGGGCTGAACATGCCGATCGCCCGCGAGGTCGATGCCGTCATCAACCACGGCTCTACCGTCGAGCAGGCCTACGCCGGCCTGGCCGCCGAAGAGCCCGGGCACGAGGTGCACGGGTCGGGTTTCTAGGCTCGCTCCCTATTTTCATACGCGCTACCTAACATTTGGGTTCGGTATGCACCTGGCGCGTCAGGTTGCCCGTACCTAGCACCGCCCATACCGTCAATCGGAGGTCGACAGACGGTCCGGCCCGTGACATCGCGGTTTCGGGAAGTTCGTATTCGTTTGTGCGCCAAGATGTTACGGCCACGTTATGAAGCGTGACCCGGGGTGCGGAAGCACCAATGCGCCCCACCATGCCGACAAGGGAGCTTTCGATGCATGACGTTGAGCAATGCGAGAGTTCTGGCCAGTCCAAGCTGCGTGCGGTCTTTCAGCACGACCTGCCTGCGTCGCTGGTCGTCTTCCTGGTCGCCTTGCCGTTGTCGTTGGGGATCGCGATCGCTTCGGATGCACCGGTATTGGCCGGCCTGATCGCCGCGATCGTGGGTGGAGTAATCGGTGGCGCCCTGGGGGGATCACCCCTGCAGGTCAGTGGCCCGGCCGCCGGCCTGACCGTGATCGTCGCCGACCTGATCGCCGAATTCGGTTGGGGCATCACTTGCTTCATCACAGCAGTTGCCGGCCTCCTGCAGGTTCTGCTGGGACTGAGCCGGGTTGCGCGTGCGGCGCTCGCCATTTCGCCCGTGGTAGTGCATGCAATGCTGGCCGGTATCGGTATCACCATCGCGCTGCAACAGACGCACGTGCTGCTGGGTGGTGAGTCACACAGTTCGGCCTGGGTGAACGTCGTGGAGTTGCCCGCCCAGATCGTCGGCGCGCACCGACCCGGACTCTTCTTGGGCCTGATGGTGATCGCCATCATGGTTGCCTGGCGCTGGGCACCGGCCAAGCTGGCCGCGGTTCCCGGTCCATTGGTCGCCATCGTCGTGGTAACCGCCGTCTCGGTGGCATTTCCGTTCAATGTCTCCCGGATCACGCTGGAAGGTTCGATCCTGGATGCGCTGCAACTGCCAGCGATGCCTCACGGCAATTGGGGTGCCGTCGCGCTCGGCGTCATCACCGTCACACTGATCACGAGCGTGCAGAGTCTGCTGACCGCGGTGGCGACCGACCGGATGCACAGCGGTCCGCGGACCAACCTGGACCGTGAACTGATCGGACAGGGCGCTTCCAACATCGTCTCGGGCGCCGTCGGCGGCCTGCCCATCGCCGGGGTGATCGTGCGCAGTGCGGCGAACATCAAAGCGGGCGCCAAAACCAGCGCCGCGACGATCCTGCACGGATTCTGGATCCTGCTGTTCGCCCTTCCGTTCGCCGGCCTGATCGAACAGATCCCCAGTGCTGCGCTGGCCGGTCTGCTGATTGTGATCGGCATCCAACTGCTGCAGCCCGCACACATCGAAACAGCCTTCAAAACAGGCGATTTCGCTATCTATCTGGTGACGATCGTCGCGGTGGTCTTCCTCAACCTGTTACACGGGGTGTTGATCGGGCTGGTTCTGGCGATCGCGATGACCGGCTGGCGGGTGGTTCGGGCCAAGGTGGAAGCAGTCAGCGACGGCGACGAATGGCGGGTGATCGTCGAGGGTGCGTGCACGTTCCTCAGCCTGCCCCGGCTGACCAGGGTGCTGACATCGGTCCCCGAACGCGCAACTGTCACTCTGCATATCGCTGTCAGTTACCTCGATCATGCTGCGCACCAAGCAATTACCGATTGGCAACGCCAGCATCACGCCACCGGGGGCACGGTCCTGATCGAGGGCCTGCTGGAACACGGCAATACGCCACGGACACTCACGCTGGTGCGCGACGCAGCGGCCTGACGCTCACCCCCGCGCCATCTGCTCCAGCCGGCGGATCCGGTCCTCGATCGGCGGGTGCGTCGAGAACAGCGACCCGATGCGCTCACCCGCGCGGAACGGGTTGGCGATCATCAGGTGTGCCTGGTTGGCGAGTTGTGGCTCCGGGGGCAGCGGGGCCAGTTGCACGCCGCCGGAGATCTTGCGCAGCGCCGACGCCAGGGCCAGCGGATCACCGGTCAGCAAGGCGCCCGACTCGTCCGCCTGGTACTCGCGCGAACGGGAGACCGCCAGCCGCACGACCGTCGCCGCGATCGGGCCCAGCAGCGAAACCAGCAGCAGCGCAAACGGATTGGTGCCGCCCTCGCGATTGCCGCCGAACGCTCCGAACCACATGGCCATGTTGGCCAGCGCGGTGATCACCGACGCCAGCGCCCCGGCCACACAGGAGATCAAGATGTCGCGGTTGTAGACGTGCGAGAGCTCGTGGCCCAACACAGCACGCAACTCGCGCTCGTTGAGGATCCGCAGGATGCCGGTGGTGCAGCACACCGCGGCATTGCGCGGATTGCGCCCGGTGGCGAACGCATTGGGCGCGCTGGTGTCGCTGATGAACAAGCGCGGCATCGGTTGGCGGGCAGCGGTAGCCAACTCGCGCACAATGCGGTACATCATCGGTTCCTGCAATTCGGAAACCGGTTGGGCATGCATGGCACGCAACGCCAGCTTGTCGCTGTTGAAATAGGTGTAGACGTTGATGCCGACAGCGAACAGCGTCGCAAAAATCAGCGCCGTTCGGCCGAACAAAGCGCCGGCGAAGACGATCATCGCGGACATACCGACCAACAGCACGAACGTCTTCAACCTGTTGGCATGCGGATGCCAGGTCATTGGTGTGCCCCCTACGAACACGTCGCCTTTATTCGATTACAGCCGATCAACGCCCGGAGGCACAGTCAAGGTTCCATACGCCGGGGAAATGCCTAGCCATGCCGGCTGACGGTGTAGTCGACCAGCGCCTGCAACGCCCCCCGCCCCGGGCCCTCCGGTAACAGGCCCAGCTCGTGATGCGCCTGCGCCGCGTACTGCGCGAGGGTTTCCTTGGCCTTGGCCATGCCCGACGACGCCCGCAGCAACATCAGCGCCTCGCGGACCTGTGCATCGTCGTGAATCGGACCGGCCAGCAGCTCACGCAACCGGGCGCCGTCGGGGCCGGTCTCCTGCAGGGCGTACAACATCGGCAGCGTCCGTACGCCCTCGCGCAGGTCGGTTCCGGGTACCTTGCCCGACTCCTCGGAGTCGCTGTCGATGTCGATGATGTCGTCGGCGATCTGGAACGCGGTGCCCACGATGGCGCCCAACCGGCTCAACCGCTCGACCTGGTCGTCGTCGGCGCCGGAGAACATCCCACCGAACCGGCCCGCGGCACCGATCAGGCTGCCCGTCTTTTCGTGGACCACCTTCAGGTACTGCGCGATGCGGTCCGCCCCGTCGGGCGCGCCGCGCGTCTCGCGCATCTGTCCGGTGACCAGCTCGGCGAACGTCTCTGCGACGATGCGCACCGCCTCCGGGCCCAATCGGGACACCAGCCGCGACGATGTCGCCAGCAGATAGTCACCGGCCAGGATGGCCACGTTGTTGCCCCACCGCGCGTTGGCACTGGGCGCGCCGCGGCGCACCTCGGCCTCGTCCATCACATCGTCGTGATAGAGCGTCGCGAGGTGAATGAGCTCGACGATCGCGCCGGCCAGTGTGACTTCGGTGTTGACCGGGTTCGGCCCGGTGTGCGCGGCCAGCACGGTGAACAGCGGGCGGAATCGTTTGCCACCGGCTTTGAACAGGTGCAGCAGCGACTCGGTCATCACCTCGTCGGAGCCGCGCAGTTCGGCGTCCATCAGCTCCTCGACCCGGGCGACACCGTCTCGAACCGTCGCGGCAAATTCGGCATCGCCTAGGTCAACGCCCGCCACCACGGTCGCCGGAGTTCTCATTCGACCAACATACTGGTGAGCGTGAACACGAGAGTCTCCCAGGCCGACGTCGTGGTGGTGGGCGCCGGGCCGGCCGGGTCGGCGGCGGCCGCCTGGGCCGCTCGTGCGGGTCGCGATGTGCTCGTCATCGATTCGGCCAGCTTTCCGCGTGACAAGGCTTGCGGCGACGGGCTGACCCCGCGCGCCATCGACGAGATGCAACGGTTGGGGCTCGGCGACTGGCTGGCCGGGCGCATCCAGCACCGCGGCCTGCGGATGAGCGGTTTCGGTGGCGAGCTGGAAGTCGAGTGGCCCGGCCCGTCGTTCCCGTCCTACAGCAGTGCGGTGGCGCGCCTGGAACTCGACGACCGGATCCGCAAGGTCGCCGAGGAGTCCGGCGCGCGCATGATGCTTGGTTCTAAAGCTGTTGCTGTGCATCATGATTCGTCTCGGCGGGTGACCTCGTTGACGTTGGCCGACCGCACCGAGGTGCGGTGCGACCGGCTGATCGTCGCCGACGGGGCACGGTCCCCGCTGGGCCGCAAACTGGGTCGGCGCTGGCATCAGGAAACGGTGTACGGCGTTGCGGCCCGCGCGTACCTGGCCACCGAGCGTGCCGACGACCCATGGCTGACGTCGCATCTGGAATTGCGCTCGCCCGACGGCGCGGTACTCCCCGGCTACGGCTGGATCTTCCCGCTGGGCAACGGCGAGGTGAACATCGGCGTGGGTGCGCTGTCGACCACCAAGCGACCGGCCGACTTGGCGCTACGGCCACTGATCTCGTACTACACCGACCTGCGGCGTGCGGAATGGGGCTTCGAGGGGCCGCCGCGGGCGGTGGCCTCGGCCCTGCTGCCGATGGGCGGCGCGGTGTCCGGGGTGGCCGGGCCGAACTGGATGCTGATCGGCGATGCCGCGGCCTGCGTCAACCCGCTCAACGGTGAGGGCATCGACTACGGGCTGGAGACGGGCCGACTGGCCGCCGAGATGCTGGACTCCGATGACCTGTCACAGCAGTGGCCGGCTTTGCTGACCGACCACTACGCCCGCGGCTTCTCGGTAGCACGCAGACTGGCGCTGCTGCTGACGTTCCAGCGGTTCCTGCCCGCAACCGGGCCGATCGCGATGCGCTCCACCGCGATGATGCGCATCGCCGTCCGGGTGATGGCGAATCTGGTCACCGAAGACGACGCCGACTGGGTGGCGCGTGCGTGGCGCGGTGGCGGACGTGCCTCGCGGCTGCTCGATCGGCGCCCACCGTTCACCTGAGTGTGCCGAGCAGACGCAAAAGCCCCTTATTTCCGCAGAAATAGGGGGCTTTTGCGTCTGCTCGCGCCAGGAAAGGATATATCAGGATGGTTGACATATATCAGGCTGGTTGATATACAGGAGTCATGAATGCACCAGTGGATTTTCAGTTCGAATCGGCCTACCGCGGCGACTCCCCACAATTCGGCGCAGGCGTCCGGCCCCCGTGGAGCATCGGCGAACCCCAGCCCGAGCTGGCTGCGCTGATCGAGCAGGGCAAGTTCAAAGGTGACGTGCTCGACGCCGGTTGTGGCGAGGGCGCGATCTCGCTGGCCCTGGCCGAACGCGGGCACCGCACCGTCGGCCTGGACGCCTCACCTACGGCAATCGAGCTGGCCCAGCGCGCGGCCGAGCAGCGGCGCATCTCCAACGCCAGCTTCGCGGTGGCCGATATCAGCGATTTCGACACCTATCCGGCCGATTCGGCCGGACGCTTCGACACGATCGTGGACAGCACGTTGTTCCACTCGATGCCGGTTGAACTGCGCGAGGGCTACCAGCACTCGATCGTGCGTGCCGCCGCACCTGGCGCGTCGTATTTCGTGCTGGTCTTCGACAAGGCCGCGTTGCCCGGCGAGGGACCGGTGAATGCCGTAACCGAGGACGAACTGCGCGAGGTGGTTGCCAAGCACTGGGTGATCGACGACATCCGCCCGGCCCGCATCCACGCGCAGGTTCCGGCCGGTGTTCCCGGCATGCCCGGCTTCGATGCACGCGACGAAGGCGACGGCCGCATGTCCGTCGGCGCCTGGCTGCTATCAGCGCATCTGGGCTGATAGCGTGCACCGCCCAGGTGTATAGTCCGTCTAATGAAGGTAACTACGCTGGCTACTTTCGCCGCTCTGGCGGCCGCCGCTGTCGGGTCGGCGGCGCCCGCCGGGGCTGACGACTACGACGCGCCGTTCAACGCCCAGTTACACACGTACGGCATTTACGGCCCGCAGGACTACAACGCGTGGCTGGCCAAAATCAGCTGTCAACGGATCGAGCGCGGCGTGGACGGCGACGCGTACAAGTCGGCGACCTTCCTGCAGCGCAATCTGCCGCTGAAGACCACCCAGGGGCAGGCGTTCCAGTTCCTCGGCGCCGCGATCGACCACTACTGCCCAGAACAGGCCGGCTTCCTGCAGCGGGTAGGCCGCTGACGTCCCTGAGCTAACCGCTCGGCCGGCGGGTGTCGAGAATGTCGAGGGCGTTCGGTAGGCCCTTGCGGTATCGGATCCGGTCGGCAGTCTTGAGCGGATTCCACCACGGTGCCTGAAAAAGGTTGACCACGTTGACCTTCTGGCCCACATATCCCGACGCGTCCAGGACTCCGTTGGCGGCGTAGCGGCCCCCTTCGTTGGCGCCCTCCATCGTCGTCACGTTCTGATCGGTCTTGATCCACTCCCCCGCGAGGAACAGGTTGTCGATACCGGTGACCGCGCTGGGCCGCCGCGCCCACGAACCGGGATCCTGGATGAACAGCGGTTCATCGTTGCGGACATTGGGCGTGCCCGAGTCCATGATCGACGGATCCAGAAACCAGGAATGCAGCATCGAGTCGTCGACCACATGTCCGGTGTCGCTCAGATGCGCCTTGATCTGCGCCCACGCTTCCTGCGCGATCTCAGTCGGCGTGCACTGCCGTGCACTCTTGCGGTTAAAATTGCCCGGCGTGCTCCAGTCCGAAATGATCGCGGACAGGCAGTCTTTGACGGTTCCGTCGCCGTAGGTGGTGAGGCTGCGCTTCCAGAATTGCTCTTCGCTGATCGAGGTCAGTCCCCACCCCGAGTCGACGTAATTGACGTGGCCCTTGGTCACATCCACGCGCTCCTTGAGATAGAACATCAACCCGTTCATCCACTCGGTCCGCAGCTGTGCGACGTTGCCGAGGACGGGGTCGGCGGCAATCACGTCCGGCGTGAGCACCGCTGCGAGCTTCTCGCACGGGATCGCCGAAACGTACCAGTCCGCAACGACCGGTTGCGGGAATCCGTTGCCGTCAACCACGGTGGCCGACGCGATGTGCGATCCGTTCGGCGTGAGCCGGGACAGCGCCTGCCCCACTTTGAAAGTGACGCCCAGCGAGGTGAGGTGGTCGACCCACGGGTCGATCCACTGGGAGCTGGTCGGGCCGTTGAGCACCCGGTCGAAGCCCTTGCAGTCGCGGTCATTGCCGAATAACAGAATCGACCAGACCGATGCCTCACCGACCAAGCCGATCGAATGTGCGCTGGCATCTTTGGATTTCGACGCCGCCAGGTTCCGGATGATCCCGTCGGCCAGATAGCGGTTGTATTCCGCCGATCTCTTGTTCGCACCGATGAAATCCTCCCACGTCATGTAGTCCCATTGACCGAGCTTCCGCTCGGTACAGCTGGACACGTAGACGGCGAGTTTCTGTGCCGCATAGGCGGCTTCCCACAACGGCAACCGGAACAGCGTCTGAAAGACCGTGGTGACCGATTCGATGAACGCCTTCGGCGTGATCGGATTAGGAATCGTAGGCAACGGAAACGGCAGCGGGATCGTCAGATCGGCGCGACCCATCCCCGAATGCAAGTACGACGTCGCCCGGGTTAGGTTGTTCCACACGCCGTTCGCGTTGCCGCTGAACGGAATACGACGCATCGTGTCGGTGACATTGCGATAGAAGCCTGGGAAGAACCGGAAGCCGTGTTCGGCTGGCAGCGGGGTGGCACCCGAATTCGGCACCGGAATCGAACGCGCCTTGCCGCCCAGCGCTTTACGTTCGTACACGGTCACGGTGTACCCGCGGTCGACCAGCTCATGAGCCGCCGTCAGGCCTGCCACACCGGCCCCGAACACCGCGACCGAATTGCCGGGAGCGGCACGACTCATCGGCATCGTGCAGGACAACGCGGCAGCCGCGGTAGCGGCAAGCATCGAGCGACGTGACACCCGGTATGCGGGACGCGGTGCGCTGGTCACGCCAACAAGTTAATGCGTGTTCTGAGCCCAGGACGTTATTGTCGACGGCGTTTCGCCTAGATGTGAACCGTGGTTTCTGCCGAAAGTTTCAGCGCAATGCCTTGTACGCGGCGTGCAACGCCACGATGCCGCCGGTCAGGTTGCGCCACCGCACCGCCGACCAGCCAGCCCGCGAGATCTCGTGCGCCAGGGCCGCCTGGTCGGGCCACGCCCTGATCGACTCGGCGAGATAAACGTAGGCCTCGGGATTGCTCGACACCGCCGTGGCCACCCGCGGCAGCGCCTGCATCAGATACTCCTTATACGCGGTCGCGAACAAAGCGTTTGTGGGAGTGGAGAATTCGCACACCACCAACCGGCCGCCGGGGCGGGTGACGCGGGCCATCTCGCGCAGCGCCACGGGAAAATCGACCACGTTGCGCAAGCCGAAGCTGATGGTGACCGCGTCGAATGCCTCGTCGGCGAACGGCAACCGGGTGGCGTCACCGGCGACCTTCGGAACCCTGCGGGCGCTGCCCGCCGCGAGCATCCCGACGGAGAAGTCAGCCGCCACACACCACGCGCCGGACTTCGCCAGCTCCACCGTCGACACCGCGGTGCCTGCGGCCAGATCCAACACCTTGTGCCCGCGCTCGATGTGCAGCGCTGCCCGGGTGGCGCGCCGCCAGAACCGGTCCTGGCCGAATGAGAGCACGGTATTGGTGATGTCATACCGGCGGGCGACACCGTCGAACATCGACGCGACGTCCCGGGGATTCTTTTCGAGGTCCGCGCGATTCACGCGTGAAACGCTACCCGCTATGCGACCTGGGCTCGTCGCGTCCCCAACACGGCCTCGTAGTGCCCGAGCAACTCGTCGCAGATCACCGGCCAGCTGCGGCCCAGCACACTGCGCCGCGCCGCTGGTGCGTAACGCGCCCGGTGCGCCACCAGATGAGCGACCGCGTCCGGCAGCCGAGCCTCGAAATCCTCGACCGGGAGCAACAGCCCGGTCCGGCATGGAGTGACCAGATCGCGGGGGCCGCCGGCGTCGGGGGCGATGACCGGCAACCCCGACGCCAGCGCTTCCTGCACGACCTGACAGAACGTCTCGTGCTCACCGGGATGCACGAAAACGTCCATGCTGGCGTACGCCGCGGCGAGCTCGTCGCCGTACAGCGCGCCGGTGAAAACCGCTGTGGGCATTGCCGATTGCAGTTTCGCGCGGTCGACGCCGTCACCGACCACGACGAGCCGCACCGCATCGGTGGCGGCGAGTACGGCAAGGCGGTCGACGTGCTTCTCCGGGGCCAGCCGTCCCACGAAGCCGACGATCGGTGTTCCGTCCGGAGACCACCGCCGCCGCAACTCCTCGTCACGTGCCGACGGTGCGTACCGGATCAGGTCCACGCCGCGCCCCCACCGGTAGACCCGTGGGAAACGCTGGGCGGCAAGCGCTTCCATCGTGGGCGTGGAGGGCGCCAGAGTACGGTCGGCCAGACTGTGCAGGTGCCGGAACCAGGCCCAGGCGGCACGCGTGGTGATGGGGATGCCATAGCTCTCGGCGAATCCCGGCACATCGGTCTGGTACACGGCGACCGTCGGCACGCCCAACCGACGCGCCGCCCGCAACGCACCGTAACCAAGTAGCGCGGGCGAAGCCAGATGCACCACGTCCGGGTCGAATCCGCGCAACACCCGCAGGATCTGCGGGGTGGGGACCCCGAGCGGCAGCGTCGTCACCTTGGGGAACATCCGTGCCGGCGCGCGGTGCACCCGGATGCCGTCATGCAGGCGCGCGGCTCGAGGTGACCCCGGCGGATTGTCCGGGGCGATGACCAGAGCTTCGTGACCCGTCCGGCGCAGGTGCTCGAGAACCCGAAGGACCGAGTTGCTGACACCGTTGACCTGCGGCAGGAATGACTCGGCGACGATTGCAACGCGCACGCCACCAACGGTGGCAGCCACGGCTGTCGCGGAGGTTGCCGACGGGGATACGCGACGCGAAATCTAGTGGTGGGTGCGCGCGGCCAACCGCCGGTCCAGCACCGCCAGACCGGTCAACGCAAGGGCGGCTGCCAGCCAGGCGGCCACCGCGATGGATCCGGCGGGGATGATCGCCAGTCGGGCATTGCGGTGTTGCACCCGCACCAGATTGGGATCCCGTTTGTTGTATTCGACGTAGATCCGCATCCCGGTGGCCAACTCGGACGGGTACAGCACACCGAGTTCCGGTCGATATGTGACCCGATCGGGTGTGACGAACTCGATGGTCGAGCGGCGCGGACCGGCACTGAGCACCTCGGCCTGTGCGACGCCCATGTTGCGGCTGATCGCCAGGTCGTTGCGGTAGGCGCCGGCGACCAGCAGCACCGACTGCAGGGTCACCAGGAACGCAAGGATCAGCACCCCGATCCGCACCCAGCGCACCACCATCCTGGGCCGGGTATCCGGGAGCTCCTCGCTGGTTCCGTGAATCAGTATGCGCAGCAATGCTTTCGGCGATTTCACAGCGCAGCCCTGATGGCGGCGTGTAGCTGTCGCAGCGAAGACCGGTCAGCCTTGACCTCCAGCACCCGCATGCCGCCGGCGGGTTCGCCCAGGACCGTCGGCACGTCATCGAGCTCGATCTGCCGGCTGTCCACATGGTAGGCGCGGCACAACGCGCCGACGTCGACGTCATGCGGGGTACCGAAGACCCGCGCCGAGACGTCGGTGAACCGCGGATCACCCTGTTCGAGCAGCTCGAAAATGCCGCCACCGTTGTCGTTGGACACCACGATGGTCAGGTCCCGCGGGGTCGGCTCGGTGGGCCCGATCAACAACCCGGAGCTGTCGTGGACGAAGGTCAGATCCCCGAGCAGCGCGATGGTGCGGCCCCGGTGGGCCACGTCGTGCGCCAGTGCGGCCCCGATGGTGGTGGACACGGTGCCGTCGATGCCGGCCACGCCGCGGTTGGAGCGGACCTGGATGCCGTGGGTGTCGAGGCCGACCAGCGCCATGTCACGCACCGGATTGGAGGCCCCCAGCACCAGCTGGTCGCCGGGACGCACGGCAGCGGCCACCGCGGCGGCGACATGCAGGCCGGTCGTCAGGGCATGCCCGGCGAGCTGGTCGCGCACCGCGACCACCGCTTTCCGGTTCAGTTCTGCGCAGCGGCGCAACCAGGCGGGATCCGGCGCGCCGGTGGTGACCGCCCTGGTGCCGGTGGCCTGGGAGTTGCCGGACACGTCGGGCCAGCGGGGTCCGGTCGTCAACGCATACACCGGCACCTTCGGATCGGCCAGCAGCGCCGAGACCGGGCGGTGCAGGGTCGGCCGTCCCAGCATGATCACCTGTTGGGGGCGCAGCAGCGGCAGCGCCAGCGGATGCAGGGGGTTACCGCGGGTCGCCGGCGCGGGGGCCGTGGGCTCGGCGACGGTCGGCAGGTCGGCGAGGTTGGGGAGTGCGGCCGCGCCGTGTCCGGCGATGACGACGGTGTCCGGCGTCAGGTCGATGTCGAGCGGCTGGTCGAAGGTGACCGGCGGGGTATAGGTCCACGGCTTGCCATCGGGCCGACCCGCCGGGGCGACCGAGCCCTGCGGTCCCGGGTCGGGCACCAGGGGTTCGCGCAGCGGAATGTCGAACTGCACCGGGCCGGCGTTGGCGCTGCGAGAACCGGTGGCAGCGGCCAACACTCGGCACGTCGCCGACCGCCAGGTGGCGTTGAGGGCGGCCAGGCGCTCCGGGGCATCCTCGGCCAGGCCGAGGCTGATCGTGGCGCGCACCTGGGTGCCGAAGTAACCCAACTGCTCCATGGTCTGGTTGGCCCCGGTGCCCAGCAATTCGTAGGGCCGGTTCGCCGACAGCACGATCAGCGGCACCCGGGCGTAGTTGGCCTCGACCACCGCCGGGCCCAGGTTGGCCACCGCGGTGCCCGACGTCATCGCGATGCAGACCGGCGCACCCGCCCCGACCGACAGTCCGATCGCCAGGAACCCGGCGGTGCGTTCGTCGATGCGAACGTGCAGACGGATCCGGCCGGCGGCGTCGGCGTCCTGCAACGCGAACGCCAGCGGCGCGTTGCGCGAACCGGGGCACAGCACCACATCGCGCACCCCGCCGCGAATCAGTTCGTCGACGACGATGCGGGCCTGGGTCGTCGAGGGGTTCACTGTTACAGAGTGGCACATGTCGAATCCATAGCATGGGCTTCACCGGGGGATACGGTGTCGGCTCACCCCTGTTAGCCGACCGACCAATAATGCGGCGGTCGTCAGTAAGATGCGCTGTTATGCCGCTACGCGATGGCGACGTCTTTGCTGGATACACGATCCTGCGTTTGCTCGGCTCCGGGGGAATGGGTGAGGTCTACCTCGCGCAGCATCCGCGGTTGCCGCGGTCGGAAGCGCTGAAGATCCTGCCTGCGGCGTTGACCGACGATTCCGAGTTCCGGGACCGTTTCAACCGCGAGGCCGACCTGGCGGCCACGCTGTGGCATCCCCACATCGTGGGCTTACACGACCGCGGCGAGTTCGACGGCCAGCTGTGGATCACCATGGACTATGTCGAGGGCACCGACGCCGCGCGCGCGTTACGGGACGCCGGGTCGACCGGCTTGCGGGAACAGGATGTGCTGGAAATCGTCGCCGCCGTCGCCGACGCACTCGACTACGCGCATCAGCGCAACCTGCTGCACCGCGACGTCAAGCCCGCCAACATCCTGCTCACCACCTCCGATGTCGAACAACGGCGAATTCTGTTGGCGGACTTCGGGATTGCGCGACGCGCCGACGACGTGAGCGGATTGACCGCGACAAATGTCACGCTCGGCTCGATCGCCTATGCGGCGCCCGAACAGTTGATGGGCCAACCGCTGGACGGTCGGGCCGATCAATACGCGTTGGCGGCCACCGCTTTTCACCTGTTGACCGGTGTTGCACCGTACGAGTCTTCCAATGCCGCGGTGATCATCGGCAAGCACCTCACGGCGCCGCCGCCGCTGCTGGCAGAACACCGACCGGGGCTGGGACGGCTGGACGCGGTGCTGTCGAAAGCGATGGCCAAGGACCCGGCCCAGCGGTATCCGCGCTGTACCGACTTCGCCCAGTCGCTGAGCGCGGCGATGGCCGTGGCGTCGATCGAACCGACGAGTCCGGCCTTCACGCCCTGGCCGCCGCCCGATCAGCAGATGCCCGCGCCGCCGATGCCCCACCAGACCGTCCCGTGGCAGCCGTACCCCTATCCGGCGCCGACCCCCGCCCGACGCCGCTGGCCGGCGATCCTGGTGCCGCTGATCTTGGCCGTGCTGCTGCTCGGCGCCGCCGCTTTCGCTGTGACGCAGGTGATGCGGCCCGCACCGAAGTCCACTGCGGCACCGTCCTGGCAGCCGTATGTCGACTACGCCAAGCAGTTCACCGTCTGGCTGACCAGTATCAGTTACCAATCAGCCGACAGCGACATTCAGCGTGTTGTCGATGGATCGACCGGCCAATTTCACGACGACTTCGCACAACGAAGTTCCGATTTCCGCAAAGTCGTCGAGCAGTCGAAGGTGACTACCGTCGGGACAGTCGACAGCGCGGCGCTCAACTCTCTGACCGGGTCGACGGCTCAGGTGCTGGTCGCCGCGACGTCAAAAGTCACCAACAACGACGGTTCATCAATGGACCCGCGGAAGCAGCGTTTCATCCTGAGCGTCGACAAGATCGGCGCCACCTACAAAGTGTCGAAGGTGGCGTTCGCGGCATGAAACGGGTCGCATGGTGGGTGCTCGTCGTCGCGCTCACGGCAACAACGCTGGTTGCTGTCGGCATCGGTAGTTGGCAACTACTGACGAAACAGAGCCACCCGGTAGTGGTGGCTGATCAATCCGCGGCGCGGCAGGCGGCGATCGAGGCCGCGAGCAACGGAACCATCAAGATATTGAGCTATACACCCGACACCCTCGAGCAGGACTTCGCCGCCGCGAAAGCGTGTCTCACCGGCGACTTCCTCAACTCCTACGACCAGTTCACCCGCCAGATCATCGAACCAGCCGCTCGCACGAAGAGAGTGACCGCGAAGGCTAAAGTCGTACAGGCCGGGGTGGAGAGTCTGGCCCAGGACTCAGCATCGATCCTGGTATTCACCAATCAGACGACGACTAGCACGGGCAAGTCCGACTCGGACCAGACCTCGAGCGCGATGCGGGTCGGTATGACGAAGGTCAAGGGCCGCTGGCTGATCAACCGCTTCGATCCGGTCTGACCTAGGCCCTGCCTCCCGCGAAGAACTTCAACATCGCGGCATTGACGGCTTCCGGCCGTTCCAGGAACCCGAGATGCCCGGCGTCGGGGATCTGCAGGTAGCGCCCGTTCGGCAAGGCGTCGGCGACCTCGCGGCCCAGATACGGCGGCGTGACCACGTCGTCGGAGAAGCCGAGTACCAGCACCGGTGCGGCGATGTTGCGATAGGCCGGCAACCGGTTGGTCTGCGGCGAGATATCCAGATGCCGGCGATATCCGGGAGTCAGCTTGGTGGGCCACATGCTGAACATCGCGATCCAGTCCGCGATCGCGGCGTCGTCGTTCAAGGTCTTGCGCGAAAAGCTCTCCAGCAGACGGACTTTCGCGTCATAGGTGGCTGGTAGCCGCACCCCCGCCGCGTCGAGATCGGACTCAGCTTGGCCGAAGAACTGGCGTGAGCGGTCCAGCCGACCGCGAGTGGCCATCAGCACCGCGGAGCTGACCAACTCCGAGCGCACCACCATGAGTTCCTGCGCGATGAACGATCCCATCGACACCCCGACGAGGCGGACCGGACCCAGATTCAGCGACTCGATCAGCGCGGCGGTGTCGGCGACCATGGTCGCCGTGGTGAAACCTTCGGCGTTCTCGGTCGCACCGATCCCCCGGTTGTCGAATGTGACGCAGCGGTACCCGGCGGCCAGGAACGCCGGCACCTGATGCAGATGCCAGGTACGGCCGGCACCGCCACGGCCGGCGATGAAGACAACGGGCTCACCGTTTCCCCTGTCGTCGTAAGCCAGGTTGATCACTCGCTCGACGGTACAAGCAGCGGGTGGCAGGCCTTGACCCGGTCGATCCACCACCGCCGCCGCTCTGCGGGCGCGGCCAGCGCCCGCAGCCGCGCCGGATCGGGCGCTACCGGCCCGACCGGTAGGCAGCCGTCGAGGGGTTCGGCGACGTCCGCGACGTCTTCCACGAACAATCTGCCGGTGCCCAGCCCGCAGGCATGACGCAACTCCGGCAACGCCGCGGCGGCGGTCAGGCCGTAGCCGATACCGACGGCGGAATCGAGTGCACTGGACACCACGATCGGGATGTCGATCTGCTCGGCGATCGACAGCATCGCCGAAATCCCGCCCAGCGGAGCAACTTTGAGCACCGCGATGTCGGCGGCGCCCGCGCGCACCACGGCCAGTGGGTCCTGCGCCTTGCGGATGCTTTCGTCCGCCGCGATGGGTACCTCGACCCGTCGGCGCAGTTCGGCGAGCTCGGGCACCGTCGCGCAGGGTTGTTCGAGGTACTCCAGCGCGCCGTCGGCCGTGAGCGCCGCAGCGGCCCGCGCCGCCTCGTCCACGCTCCAGCCGCCGTTGGCGTCCACCCGCACGGTCGAAACCGACGCGCGCACCGCATTCAGCCGGGCGACGTCGTCGGCCAGGCTCTGTCCCGGCTCGGCGACTTTCACCTTGGCGGTACCCGCGCCGGGGAACCGGGCCAGGACTTCGGGCACCTCGGCGGCACTGACGGCCGGAACGGTGGCATTGATGGGAACGCGGTCTCGCAGCACCGGCGGCGCCTCCAGATACGCGCTCTCGATCGCCGATGCCAGCCAGTGCGCGGCCTCCGGCGGTTCGTATTCGACGAAGGCGCCGAACTCCCCCCAACCCGCCGGGCCCTCGATCAGCGCCAGCTCGCGGGTGGTGATACCGCGAAAGCGCACCCGCATCGGCAGTGCCACGACGTGCAGCCGGTCCAGCAGGTCGTCGACGGTAGGGAGCGGGGACACCCTCGTAGGGTCTCAAATTCTGGCCGACCGCGCGTCCGCATGTGATAACGTGATTCTCCAAAATGGAGAAGTTAATTCTTCACAAGTGCGGCCGGAGGACCGATGACTGCCGAACGAGCGCGACGGTGAGGCGGTCGACCCGGTGGGGTCTGACCGTCGCGACCGCGTCGCTGGCAGCTGTCGGTGCGGCCGGCGCGCGCGAGGTCGCGCGGGTGACGACCGCGACCCGCAACGGCGTGACTGCGCGGGACGGCGTGCCGGTGCCACGGCCGTCGGTCGGCCTGGGGGTGGCCGCCGCCCTCGACGCCCTGGCCGCCGGCCCGATGCCGCTATTGTCGTCGCTCGGATCGCCGGAGCACTATGCGGTGGCATCGGCCGAACTCGACGCCGCCGTGGCGTATTACCGGGACGCCGGCTGGCTCGACGACCCGGGTCGCCGGCATCGACAGCCGCCTCCCCCTGACGTGCAGACGAACCCACTGCAGGGGATCGAGCTCGTCCGGTTCGACAGCGGTTGGCAGCCCGAGGCGGGCGAACCGGGCGCCGAGCGCTGGCGGTCGTTCGCCGCCAACCACACGGTGCCGGTCCGGCTGCTGCGTCACCCCGGCGCGCCCCGACCGTGGCTGGTCGCCGTCCACGGACAGGGCATGGGACGGCCCTCCGATCTCCGGATGCTGCGGGTGCGCCGGTTGCACGAGCAGCTCGGCATCAACGTGGCGCTCCCGGTACTCCCGTTGCACGGGTCTCGTGCCTGCGGCTACTCCCCCTACGCACAGTTCGCCTCCAACGTCTTCGCGACGAACAACGTGCTAGGGCTCACCCAGGCCGTGTGGGACATTCGCCGACTGCTGCAGTGGTTGTGCGACGACCAGCAGGCGCCTGCGGTCGGCGTGTTGGGGTTGTCTCTGGGCTCCTACGTGATCAGCTTGCTGGCGACGCTCGAGGGTGACCTCGCCTGCCTGGTCGCGGTCGTGCCCACCAGCGACCTGGCCGCGTCGATGCGCGAAGCCGTCCCGCTGACGTCCGCCAAGCGCCGGTTGCACCGTCAGGTGCACGACGATCGCTCAGCGCTGGTGCACCGGGTCGTGTCGCCGCTTGCCCGGCCTTGCCTGGTACCCCACGAACGGCGTCACATCGTGGCCGGTCAGGTCGACGGGATCGCCCCGCCCCGCGGCGCCGCCGAACTCTGGCGGCACTGGGACCAGCCGTCGATCGCCTGGCGGCCGCGCGGCCACCTCACCGCGTGGCGCGGGAGAGACTATGACGACCACATCGCCTCGGTCCTCACCTCGTGCGGACTGCGACACTAGCCGGGATGCACCTGAGGAGGAACCATGCGTCAGCTGTCCAGCGCTGACTGGACGATGGTGGCACTGGACACCGCGAACGCCCACAACACCGTCGGCATCGTCGGCATCTACGACCCGTCCACGCGCGACGGCGAGCCCGTCACCTACGAAGAGGTGCTGCGCTACGTCGAAGCGCGTCTGCATGTCGCCGAAAGCTTCCGGGAGCGACTCGTGCACGTACCGTTCGGCGTCGACCGGCCGTGGTGGATCCGGGACGGCGACTTCGACCTCGAATACCACGTCCGGCACATCGCCCTGCCCCGGCCCGGCAGTTGGCGGCAGCTGTGCACCCAGATCGCCCGCATCCACGCCCGGCCCCTAGATCTGACCCGGCCGCCCTGGGAGCTGTACCTGATCGACGGCCTCGACGGCGTCGACCACCTGCCGGAAGGTGCCTTCGCCGTGTTCCTGCGCATCCACCATGCCGCCATCGACGGAGTTGCCGGCGCCGAGATCCTCACCGCAATCCACACCCACGAACCCGACGGGACGCCGCCGCCGGTGCCTGAGGGTTATGACTGGAAGCCCGACCCCACCCCGTCGGACGTCGAGCTGCTGAGCCGCGCGGCGCTGCACGGCGTCATCCGCCCCTTCGACGTGCTGGGCCGGGTCCGCAAGGTCGCACGCCAACTGCCCACCCTCGTGCAGGACAACCGCGACCCCGACGTGACCTCGCCCGCGTCGCTGCCCAGGGCGACCCGCTTCAACCAGATCGTGTCGCCACACCGCGTCTTCGGCACCGCCTACACCACGCTGGATGTCCTCAAAGAGATCCGTACCGCCATGCCGGAAGCCAAGATCAACGACATCGGCCTGGCCATCGTCGGCGGGGCCATTCGCCGCTACCTCGCCGACAAGGGCGAGCTGCCCGACCAGGCGCTGGTGGCGATGATGCCGATCTCGGTCCGGCCGACCAATACCCGCGCCACCGGCGCGGCCAGTTCGGCGACCAGCACCAATACCAGCGGCAACGAATACGCGGTGTCGCCCATCACGATGGCGACCGACCAAGCCGACCCGCTGGAACGCCTGGCGCGCATCGTCACGTCGACCGCGCACGTCAAGGAATCCGGCGCGCATCCCGTGCGCTCGCTGATCGAGATGTCGGAGGAAGCCCTCGGCGGGCTGATGGGCACGGTCCAGCGGGCCGCGGTGCGCGCGCTGAGCCGGCGCGGGCGCGCCGTCGTCGCCCACACGCTGGTGAGCAACGTTCCCGGACCGCTGACCCCGATGTACTTCTGCGGCGCGCAGATGGTCGACACCACCGGCCTGGGCCCGGTGCTCGACGGCATGGGCCTGAACAACGGCATCGGCAGCTACGGCAACCGCGTGACCTTCTGCTTCACCGCCGACCGCGCCGCGCTGCCCGACCCCGAGGTCTACGAGCAGTGCCTGGGCGCGGCCGTCGACGAGCTTCTTGCCGCAGCCCGCGCGCGCACCGGCAGTCAGTGAACCTGGCGTCCCGCCAGATAGGTCGCGCGCACGTCGAGATCGGCGATCTGTTCCGGCGGCACGGTTCGGGGATCGGCGGACAGCACCACCAGGTCGGCGTACTTGCCGACCTCGATCGAGCCGATCACGTCGTCGGCGAACAACTGCCAGGCGGCGTCGATGGTCTGCGCTCGGATCGCCTGCTCGACGGTCAACCGCTCTTCGGGAGCGAGCACCCGGCCGCTGGGCGCCATCCGGGTGGCGGCCACGCTGATGTTGCGCAGCGGCTCCTCGGGGGTGACCGGTGGGTCGTTGTGCAGCGAGATCCGCATGCCGGTGGCCACCGCCGACCCGGCCGGCATCCAGCGGTTGCCGCGTTCGGGGCCGAACAACCCGTCGACAATGACGTCGCCCCAGTAGTGGATCTGGTCGACGAAGATGCTGCAGGTGACGCCGAGGTCGTGGGCCCGCTGCAGTTGTTCGGGGCGGATCGCGCCGACGTGCTCGAGCCGCAGGCGATGGTCGTTGCGCGGATGGCGTTGCAGCGCTTCCTCATACACGTCGAGGATGGTGTCCACCCCGGCGTCGCCCTGGACGTGGCAGGCCATCTGCCAGCCACGCGGAAAATAGGCGCCGACGATCTCGGTGAGCTGCTCTTTGGTGTAGTTGGCGCAGCCGCAGGACCCCGGCCTGATCCCCGCGCTGCGGGTGGCCGGGGTGTCCAGGTAGGGAAACGACAGCGCGATGTTGCCGATCCACGGTGAGCCGTCGACCCAGATCTTGATGCCGACCTGACGCAGCATGTCGTCACCCTGGCCGGGTGTCGCATCGGAGTGCAACTGGGCGTTGGACACCTCGTAGGTGCGCAACCGCACCGTCAGTTCGTCGTGCAGCGCCGCGACCAGCGGACCGAACTTGGGGTCGAAGGCCATCTCCGAGCAGGTGGTCAGCCCGGCGCGATTGAGCCGCGCGCACTCGGCGCGCAGCATGTCCGGGTAGCTGTCGGCCGCGATGGCACCACCGAGCAGCGGGAACACCGCGCCGATCTCCTCGGCGGTGCCGTCGAGTTCGCCGTCGGCGAGGCGGCCGTACTTGGCGCCCTTGGGGTCGGGGGTGTCGCGGGTCAGGCCATTGAGCTGCGCGGCACGCGAGTTGAAGTACGCCTTGTGCCCGGAGTTGTGGATGATCACCAGCGGCCCGTCCGGCGCGATGCCGTCCAGCCAGGCCGGCGTGGGTTCGGGAAGTCCGGGCTGCAGCAGGGCGTCCCATCCGTTGAGGTAGGCGCCGTCAGAGCCGCGGCGGGCGGCCTCGCGCCGGATGGTGGCAACCACGTCGTCGGGATCCCGGATCGTGACCGGGCGGATGTCGACGATCCGGTCCGACAGCGCGACGGCCTCCATCAGCGGATGACCGTGCGCCTCGATGAAGCCGGGCAGCACGCAGCCGTCCCCGATGTCGACGATCCGGGTGTCCGGACCGACGAACCCGCCGACCTCGGAACGGGTCCCGACGGCGAGGATCCGGCCGTCGGCAATGGCGAGCGCCTCTGCGTCGGGGTGCTTTTCGTCGACGGTCAGTACCGTCCCGAAGATGACGGTGTCAGCGGCATTCATGTGGGCCGATACTACGGATCGAGGGTGCGGCCGACCCGAATTGCAACACGTTCTAGTCTGACCCTATGAGCGACGACCTGCTGCGAAACCCCACTCACAACGGCCACCTGCTCGCGGGTGCACTCAAGCGCCACAAGAACCGGCCGGTGCTGTTCCTCGGCGACACCACGCTGACCGGGGGCCAGCTGGCCGAGCGAGTCAGCCAGTACGTCCAGGCGTTCGAGGCGCTGAACGCCGGCACCGGAGTCACGGTGGGCCTGCTGTCGCTCAACCGTCCCGAGGTGCTGATGATCCTGGGCGCCAGTCAGACCCAGGGCTACCGTCGCGTCGCCCTGCATCCGCTCGGTTCGTTGGACGACCACGCCTACGTGCTCTCCGACGCCGGCGCCAGTGCGCTGATCATCGACCCCAACCCGATGTTCGTCGAACGCGCGCTGGGGCTGCTGGAGAAGGTCGACTCGCTCACGCAGATCCTGACCATCGGCCCGGTGCCCGAGCAGTTGAGCGAGGTAGCGGTCGACTTGTCCGCCGAGGCGGCCAAGTTCGAGCCCAAGCCACTGGTCGTCGCCGACCTGCCGCCCGACCACATCGGCGGCATGGCCTACACCGGCGGCACCACCGGCAAGCCCAAGGGCGTGATGGGCACCACCGGCAACATCGCGGCCATGACGCAGATCCAGCTCGCCGAGTGGGAGTGGCCCGAGCACCCGCGTTTCCTGATGTGCACGCCGCTGTCGCACGCCGGTGCGGCGTTCTTCACGCCGACGGTCGTCAAGGGCGGCGAAATGGTGGTGCTGGCCAAATTCGACCCGGCCGAAGTGCTGAGAGTCATTGAGGAGCAACGCATTACAGCCACCATGCTGGTGCCGTCGATGTTGTATGCGCTGATGGACCACCCGGATTCGCAGACCCGCGACCTGTCGTCGCTGGAGACCGTGTACTACGGCGCCTCGGCGATCAACCCGGTGCGGCTGGCCGAAGCGATCCGCCGGTTCGGACCGATCTTCGCCCAGTACTACGGCCAATCCGAGGCGCCCATGGTGATCACCTACCTGGCCAAGGCCGACCACGACGAGAAGCGGTTGACGTCCTGCGGACGCCCCACGCTGTTCGCCCGGGTCGCGCTGCTCGGCGAGGACGGGCAGCCCGTGCCCCAGGGTGAGCCCGGTGAAATCTGTGTCAGCGGACCGCTGTTGGCGGGCGGTTACTGGAACAAGCCGGAGGCGACCGCCGAGGCATTCAGGGACGGCTGGCTGCACACCGGTGACATGGCCCGTGAGGACGAGGACGGGTTCTACTTCATCGTCGACCGGGTCAAAGACATGATCGTCACCGGCGGATTCAACGTGTTCCCCCGCGAGGTCGAGGACGTGATCGCCGAGCACCCGGCCGTCGCCCAAGTGTGTGTGGTGGGCACGCCCGACGAGAAGTGGGGTGAGGCGGTCACTGCGGTGGTGGTGCTGCGTGCCGACGCCGCCCGGGATGACGCCGCGATCGAGAAGATGACCGCCGAGGTGCAGTCCGCGGTGAAGGAACGCAAAGGTTCGGTGCAGTCGCCCAAGCGGGTCGAGATCGTCGACTCGCTGCCGCTGACCGGGCTGGGCAAACCGGACAAGAAGGCGGTGCGGGCACGGTTCTGGGAAGGCGCCGGACGCGCCGTGGGCTGATTGCCGACGCTAGGGTGGCAGTCATGGCTGAACGGATCAAGCCACCCTGGTGGCTCAAGCCGGCCAACACAGTGTTCATCCAGCTGTCGAAACTCGGCCTCACGTTCGGTGGCGAAAGTCCCGTCGTACTGACCGTGCCCGGCCGCAGGTCCGGCACACCGCGTTCGACACCGGTGACGCCGATGACGCTGGCCGGCCGACAGTATGTGGTGGGCGGCTTCCCGGGTGCCGACTGGGTCTTGAACGTAAGGGCTGCAAGGGAAATCACCCTGCAGCGCGGACGCAGCACCGAGCGCATCCGTGCGGTGGAACTGTCCCCGGCGGAGGCAAAGCCGGTGCTGCGGGCGTTTCCGACCGAAGTGCCGACCGGTGTCGGCTTCATGAAACGCTCCGGTCTGATCAAGGACGGGCGCCCCGAAGAATTCGAGGCGCTGGCCGGGCGGTGTGCGGTCTTCCGTCTCGAACCGATCCGATGAACCGCGCGCTACCCGCGGTGCCGCTACTCGCCGCCAGCCTGCTCGCGGCACCGGTCTCACAGGCGTCCGCGGGTTGCCCCCCGGGTGGGGCCGCGCTCCCGCCCGGCAGCGTGCAGCGACAGGTGGGCGATCTCGACGGGGACGGGCTGCCCGACGCACTGTTCATCGGCACGATGCAGAGCGCCGACGGCGCCACGAGCCGTGTCGTCGGGGTCAGCACCGCCAGCGGCGCGCGCACCGAGGTCGACATCACTTCGGCGAGCCCGATTCCGTTGCGGGCATTGGCTATTGAGGCCCAAGGCGACGGCCGACACCAGGTGATCGTCAGCGACGGACGCAGCGCGCGACTGTACGCGTTCGCCGACTGCCGCCTGCAGGTCGTCGTCGACGAGCACTACGGCAGGCCGTTCGTCTTCGACCTGGAGAACCTGCGCGACGACGGCACCGGCGTCGGCTGCAGTGATCTGGGCGACGGGCGCCGCCTGGTCGGGCTGCAGGCACTGGACAGCGGCGGCGAATGGACCGTTCGGCGCACCGAGATCAACCTCGACGGAACCCGTGCCGCCACGGGCCGGTCCGATACCCTGACCGCCACGTCCGCGCAGGACCCGGTGGTGGTCAGCGCCCAGACGATCAGCTGCGGAGCCTTGAGCATCGACCAGGACGGAGTTCAACAGCCTTGAGCGACAACCCATTCAACGCAGCACAGTGGCAGGTCGTGGACGGCTTCGACGACCTGACCGACATCACCTACCACCGCCATGTCGCCGACGCGACGGTCCGGGTCGCGTTCGACCGGCCCGAGGTGCGCAACGCCTTCCGGCCGCACACCGTCGACGAGCTGTACCGGGCACTCGACCACGCGCGGATGTCCCCCGATGTGGGCGTGGTGCTGCTGACCGGCAACGGGCCCTCGCCCAAGGACGGCGGCTGGGCCTTCTGCTCCGGCGGTGACCAGCGCATCCGGGGTCGCAGCGGCTACCAGTACGCCGCCGGGGACACCGCCGACACCGTCGACGCGGCCCGGGCAGGCAGATTGCACATCCTGGAGGTGCAGCGGCTGATCCGGTTCATGCCCAAGGTGGTGATCTGCCTGGTCAACGGTTGGGCCGCGGGTGGCGGGCACAGCCTGCACGTGGTCTGCGATCTCACCCTGGCCAGTCGCGAGCACGCGCGGTTCAAGCAGACCGACGCCGATGTCGGCAGCTTCGACGGTGGCTACGGCAGCGCGTACCTCGCGCGCCAGGTGGGGCAGAAGTTCGCCCGCGAGATCTTCTTCCTGGGCCGGCCCTACACCGCCGAGCAGATGCACCGGATGGGTGCGGTGAACGAGGTGGTCGACCACGCCGACCTGGAAACCGTCGCCGTGCAGTGGGCCTCCGAGATCAACGCGAAATCGCCTCAGGCGCAACGGATGTTGAAGTACGCGTTCAACCTGCTCGACGACGGGTTGGTGGGTCAGCAACTGTTCGCCGGCGAAGCGACCCGGCTGGCGTACATGACCGACGAGGCCGTGGAGGGCCGCGACGCTTTCCTGGACAAGCGCAAACCGGACTGGAGCCCGTTCCCGCGGTACTTCTGAGGCGTCGCCGGACGCCGAGCGTCAAGCGGCCCTCACTACGCTCGCCTGATGAGTAAGAGTCCGCTGCGCCGCCTCACCGACCAATTGGTGCTGGCCAGCATGCGCCCGCCCGCCTCGCCGCAAGTGCTGCTCAACCGACCGGCGATCCGACCCGTCGACCTCGACGGCAAGCGCGTCCTGCTGACCGGAGCGTCCTCGGGAATCGGCGAGGCGGCAGCCGAACTTTTCGCCGAGCGCGGCGCCACGGTCGTCGTCGTCGCCCGCCGCCAGGATCTACTGGACGCGCTGGCCGACCGGATCACCACCGCGGGCGGTACCGCGCTGTCGCTACCATGCGACGTTTCGGACATGGCAGCCGTCGACGCGCTGGTGGCCGAGGTGAACCGGCGCATCGGCGGGGTGGACATCCTGGTCAACAACGCCGGCCGGTCCATCCGCCGACCGCTGGCGGAGTCGCTGGACCGCTGGCACGACGTCGAGCGCACCATGGTGCTCAACTACTACGCACCGTTGCGGCTGATGCGCGGCCTGGCGCCGGGGATGATCGAGCGTGGCGACGGGCACATCATCAACGTCTCCACCTGGGGGGTGCTGAACGAGGCATCCCCGCTGTTCGCGGTCTACAACGCCTCCAAGGCCGCGCTGACCTCGGTGACCCGGATCGCCGAAACCGAATGGGGCCCCAAAGGTGTGCATTCCACCGCCCTGTACTACCCGCTGGTCGCCACGCCGATGATCGCGCCGACGAAGGCCTACGACGGGTTGCCCGCGCTGACGCCCCGGGAGGCAGGCGAGTGGATGATCACCGCGGCGCGTACCCGGCCGGTCCAGATAGCGCCGCGAATGGCCATCGCGGCCAAGGCGCTCAACACCGTCGGCCCGCGCTGGGTCAACACCCTGATGCAGACGCGCAACGACCGCCGGGAGTGACACGTGCTAGACACGAAGGATGGAGATTCTGGCGAGCAGGATGCTCCTGCGGCCGACGGACTACCAGCGCTCGCTGAGCTTCTACCGGGACGAGATCGGGCTGGCCATCGCTCGTGAATACGGGGCAGGGACAGTGTTTTTCGCCGGCCAGTCGCTACTGGAACTGACCGGTTACGACGAACCGGACCACTCCCGCGGGCCGTTTCCCGGCGCGCTGTGGCTGCAGGTGCGCGACCTGCAGGCAACCCAGGCTGAACTGCGCGGACGCGGGGTGCCGATCGCGCGGGAGGCGCGGCAAGAACCGTGGGGCCTGCACGAGATGCACGTGACCGATCCGGACGGCGTTGCGCTGATTTTCATCGAGGTGCCGCGGGGTCATCCGCTGCGGACGGATACCCGGCAGTGAGCGCGCACCAACCGAAGGTGAACTGCTAGGTAACATCTGGCAACGTCTCGCGATATTCCTGCTTTTTGCCTAGTCACCGGTTCGACAAGCGAACACTCCGAGCACCAGAATCAGGCCCTGTGAACCTCCAGTTGTTCCTCTTGATCATCGTCGTGATCACCGCATTAGCGTTCGACTTCACCAACGGGTTCCATGACACCGGCAACGCCATGGCAACCTCCATCGCCAGCGGCGCGCTCAAGCCCAAAGTGGCGGTGGCACTGTCGGCGGTGTTGAACCTGGTGGGCGCCTTCCTGTCGACCGCGGTGGCTGCCACGATCGCCAAGGGGCTGATCGATGCGCACATCGTGACCCTGGAGCTGGTGTTCGCCGGTCTGGTCGGCGGCGTGGTCTGGAACCTGCTGACCTGGTTGCTCGGGATCCCCTCGAGTTCCTCGCACGCACTGATCGGCGGCATCGTCGGTGCGACGATCGCCGCGGTCGGCGGTCACGGGGTGATCTGGAAGGGTGTCATCTCCAAAGCGATCATCCCGGCCGTGGTCTCGGCCTTATTGGCCATCTTCGTCGGGGCACTGGCCACCTGGCTGGTCTACCGAATCACCCGCGGCGTCCCGATCGAGCGCACCGAGGCCGGATTCCGGCGCGGCCAGATCGGCTCGGCCTCGCTGGTCTCGCTGGCGCACGGCACCAACGACGCGCAGAAGACGATGGGCATCATCTTCCTGGCGCTGATTTCCTACGGCGCCGTCAGCAAGACCGCCACCGTGCCGCCGCTGTGGGTGATCGTCGCCTGCGCCGTGGCGATGGCGTCCGGAACCTACCTGGGCGGCTGGCGGATCATCCGCACGCTGGGCAAGGGCCTGGTCGAGATCAAGTCCCCGCAGGGCATGGCTGCCGAATCATCTTCGGCGGCAGTCATTCTGCTGTCCGCCCACTTCGGCTACGCGCTGTCGACCACGCAGGTCTGCACCGGCTCGGTGATGGGCAGCGGACTGGGCAAGCCCGGTGGCGAGGTGCGTTGGGGTGTCGCCGGGCGGATGGCGACCGCATGGCTGGTCACGCTGCCGCTGGCTGGGCTGGTCGGGGCGCTCACGTACTGGATAGTGCACCTCATCGGCGGCTATCCCGGCGCGATCATCGGCTTCGGCCTGCTGGTCGGGGTGTCCGCCGCCATCTACCGCCAGTCGCGCAAGGTCAAGGTCGACCACCGGAACGTCAACGAGGCGTGGGAGGGCAGCGTCACCGCCGGCCTCGAGGTCGCCGGCGTCGAGCCACCTGATGTTCCACCTTCCCCGCCAACCGAGTTCGGCACCGACGACCAGATTCCGGCGAGGAACGCCTCATGACCGGTTGGTTCAATTACGAAGCCACCCTGAAGATCCTGCTGTTCAGCCTGCTCGCCGGCGCGGCCCTGCCGGGGATCTTCGCGCTGGGTGTCCGGTTGCAGGCCGTGGGCACCGGAAACGTCAACGCCGACAAACGGAATCCCGCGCTGGTGGTGCTGGCTTGGACGATCTATGCCCTGGTTGTCGGCGTCGTCATCTTCGGGGTGCTCTACATCGCGCGCGACTTCATCGCGCATCACACTCACTATCCGTTCCTGGGGGCCAAGCTGTGACGACGCAAACCTGGTCGACCTAGGTTTTCCGGCCGTCCTGCCGGGTAAGTTGATCAAACGATGAACCGATTCCTCAGCTCGATTGTGTCGTGGTTGCGGGCCGGCTATCCCGAAGGCATACCACCGACGGACTCCTTTGCGGTGCTCGCGTTGCTGGCACGCCGGTTGACGAACGACGAAATCAAAGCCGTCGCAAGCGAACTGATGCGGCGCGGCGAGCTCAACGTCGACAACATCGACATCGGTGTCGCGATCACTCAGCTCACCGACGACCTGCCGACTCCGGCCGACGTGGAACGGGTGCGAGCCCGACTGGCCACCAAGGGCTGGCCGCTCGACGACGCCCGGGACAACGGAGACCGCGCATAGCTATCCTGCGGCAGCTGCGCGTCCCGCCGGGCTCGGCCACCGCACTGCTGCTGCCCGCCCTTCGGCGCGTCCTGGACGGGCAGGATCCCGCGCTGGTCGCGGTACCGGACCAACCCCACTCCGACGCTCTGCTGCGCGCGCTGCGGGTCGGCGAGGCCATCGACGACGACGTGGCCGTGGTGGTGACGACCTCGGGCACCACCGGTGCACCCAAAGGCGCGTTGCTGACCGCAGCGGCGCTGCGCGCGAGCGCGACGGCCACCCACCGCCGTCTCGGCGGACCGGGCCGTTGGCTGCTGGCGGTGCCGCCCTATCACATCGCCGGCCTGCAGGTGTTGATCCGCAGCGTCGTCGCCGGTGCACCGCCGGTGGAACTCGATGTGTCGGGCGGCTTCGACATCGACGAATTGCCCGCTGCGATAACACGATTGGGGCCTGGCAGACGATACGCATCGCTGGTCGCAGCGCAGCTGGCCAAGGCGCTGACCGATCCCGCCGCCACCGCCGCCCTGGCCGAGCTGGACGCCATCCTGCTGGGGGGCGGGCCGACGCCGCGACCGGTGCTGGATGCCGCGGCGAGTGCCGGTCTCACCGTGGTGCGCACCTACGGCATGAGCGAGACGGCCGGCGGCTGCGTCTACGACGGTGTCGCGCTGGACGGGGTCGAGGTGCGGGTGCGCGCCGACCGCCGCATCGTGCTGGGCGGTGCCACCCTGGCCCGCGGTTACCGCAATCCGGTGAACCCCGACCCGTTCGCCGAACCGGGCTGGTTCGTCACCGATGACCTTGGCGCACTGGACGATTCGGGGACGCTGACCGTGCTCGGCCGAGTGGACGACGCGATCAGCACCGGGGGGCTGACCGTGTTGCCGGATCTGGTGGAGGCGGCGCTGCGCACCCACCCCGCGGTCGCCGACTGCGCTGTCTTCGGAGTTGCCGATGCCCGATTGGGCCAGCGGGTGGTCGCCGCGATCGTGGTGAGCCCCGGGTCGACGGCCCCGACGTTGGAGGCGCTGCGGACCCATGCCGATCACACCCTGGACATCACCGCGGCGCCTCGCGAGCTGCACATCGTCGCAGACCTGCCGCGCCGCGGGATCGGCAAACTCGACCGGGCGGCGTTGGCACGACGATTCGAATCGGCGCGCTAACCGGCGTTACCGCGGACCCCGCGGGGTCTGGGGTGCCTGCGTTCGCGGCGCCTGCGTCTGGGGGGCCTGCGTGCGCGGCGCCGGCGCCTGTGTCTGCGGGGCCTGTGTGCGCGGCGCCGGTGCCTGCGTCTGCGGGGCCTGCGTCTGCGGGGCCTGCGTCCGTGGCTGCGGCGCCTGGGTCGGCTGTGGCGCCTGGGTCGGCTGCGGCGCCTGGGTCGGCTGCGGCGCCTGGGTCGGCTGTGGCGCCTGGGTCGGCTGCGGTGCCACCGTTGTCTGCCGGGGAGCGGCGGTGGTGGGAACGGCCGTCGACGGGGGCGCCGTGGTGGGCGGAATCGTCGTCGTCCGGGGCAGCGTAGTAGTGGGCTCGGTGGTGACCGCCGTCGTGCTGGGCGGTGAGGTCGGCGCAGTCGTGGGCGGCGTCGTGACAGCAGTCGTCGTGGGCGCCGTGGTGGTGACCGGTGTGGTGTACGGCGTCGTCGGCGGCGTCACCACCGGCCAGGTCGGCATGCCCGGCTGCCAGCCCGGGAACGGAACGATGATCGGCACCGGGATGGGCACGGGAGCGACCGGCGCCTGATTCGGCACGGGAGCGGCGGGCGTCCCACCGGGCACCGGGCTCTGTTGGCGCGGCGGCGCCTGAACAGCGGGAACTGTGCCGCCCTGGAACCCGACGGTGGGCGCCTCAGGCGGTGGGGGCGGCACCGGCGCCTGCTGCTCCGTCGGCAACAGGGGCATGAACTTGCCGGGCTGCGCATTCTGGTGACCTTCGACCGGCATCGACGCCGCGGTCGGACGGACGGTCACGGCCACCGCGACCGCTAACGAGGCGAAGCCGAGAACCGCGAACCCGACCACGGCATTGCTGATCAGCAGCCGCCGCAGACTCTGCGGTTGGCCACCGGCCGCTTCGGGGTCATCCTCGTCGAACCCGTCGTCGTACTCATCGGCGTACCCGTCGCCGTACTCGTCGAGGCCGTCGGAGTCGACCGGCAGGATGTCGTACTCGCCGGCCTGCGAATACGCCAGCTGCTCGTCGCCCGACCCCGGCGGACCCCCGTCGGCGGGCTGCATGTATGCGGTTGCATCTCCCGGGGTCCCCGGGTCACCCGCGGGCGCACCCGAATGGAAATACGCATGCGGGTTCGCGTCACCGGCCAGACCCGGGTCGCCCGGGGAAGCACTCGGGTCGGTGTAGGAGTGCGAGTACGAGACCAGAGTCATGTCGTCGGACGTGACCCCCTGAGGGGCGTTCGCCCCGCCGTCGCCCCAGATCGGGCTGGCCGTGGTCGCATCCGCCGGGAACGCCGAGTGATCCGCGCCCGAACCCGACGGGCCGAACCCGCCGTGGTCCGGGGGCAGGTGCGGATCTTCGATCGGCGACGCATAGCCGCCGCCGTCGCCCACCGGACCGGAAACGCCACCGTCGCCGGGTACCGCCGATTGGTCCACGCCCGAGCCGGACGGGCCGAAGCCGCCGGCCGAGCTGGATGAGCCGCCATCCGAGGGCAACACCGGCTGAGCCATCGTCGCGTTGGCGGACCCGAAACCGCCACCATCGACGGGCGGTGCCGACTGGTCGAATCCCGACCCCGTGGGACCGGAGCCGTAGCCACCGTCGCCGCCCAGCGCGGGCGCGGCCATGGTGGCATCGGGAGACAACGCCGGGGCAGCCATCGTCGCGTCCGGGCCCGCGCCGTAATTGCCGTCCATCGGCGTCGCCGACATCATGGTCGCCGGCGCCGACGGGTCACCGGATGCCATCGGGCTGGACAGGTGGCTGCCGAACAGCAACGCCACAGCGGCGGCGCGGCCGGGACCCACCGGCCGCATGGCCGCCTGCGACTCCGGGACCAGCTGCACATTCGGCACGCCCGCGTAGTCCAGCGCCTGCCGCAAGCGCTCGGCCTGATAGTGGTCGGACCAGCACAACTCGGTCGCGAACAGCCGGTGCCCTTCATCGGCCAGCAACCGGCTGGTGCCGACCACGGTGTCGGTCAGCATCCCGACCGAGTCTGCGGCCAGATTGATCGAATACTGGTCGATGACCTCATCACGGCGGGCAGCCACGTCGATCAGAGCCAGGCGTGCGACCCGGTCCGTGACCGCCACCCCCAACACGACGTCCATTGCGGCTCTCCTTCAGCTGGTTACCCCACAACCAGCGATGTCCCGGCATAATTACACTGCGATACCGTCAGGCACTATTCGTCATTCAGGCGACAAGGTTTGCACCTATGAGCGCAGCGTAACCGCATTCTCAACCGGCGGGGCCGGGCATAGCGAATCCTTCCGCTGTTCATAGCCTGCTCTCAGCCACTGCCACGTCGTCCGAATGGAGAATATGTTCGCAACCGAACAACGCAGTGGCCCCGGCAGGGGGTTCCCTTGCCGCCAGACCAACGCGGCACCCGCAGCACCCGACCTCAAACCCTGGGGGGCACCGTGAGCCTGAACAGCGACGACGCGCCGACCGGCCCCATCGCGGGCACTCGCACGGCGCCGCCCGGACCGCCACCCGCCGCGGGTACGTCGCAGCGCCCCGCACCGGCGCGGGAAGCCGCCGCGCAGCTGGCCAAGCGCAACACCCTGCGCGACCTCGTTGCGGTGGTCCTATTGCTGCTGGCACCGCTGTTCCCGTGGAACCTGTATTTCGGGTTGGGCATCCCGGGCAGCAGAGCGGTGCTGTGGGCCGTCGTGGGAGTGGTGACGCTGCTGTCGCTGACGGCGATCGCGGTGTCGCGTGCCCGACTCGACCCGGCAAAGCTCGCCAAGCTGCGGTTGAGCCTGAACCTTCCCTACGTGCTGGTGATCGTGGGCTTCATCGTTTTCGACGCGATCCAATCGATCGAATTCGGTGGCCAGGTGCATGTGCCGGGGGGCGTCGGACCGGGCGCCTGGTTGGGGTTCGCCGGCGCTCTGCTCAGTGCGCAGCCGGTGTTCGTCAGTCCGGTCATCGACGAAAGTCGGTACGCCCGGGGGCTGCGGGCCGCGCGGTTCATCGGTTACGTCTCGATGTTCGGGGCGGCGCTGAGCGCCGGCTTCAACCTGTGCTGGCGGTTGCGCTACGCCTTGCAGGGCGTCGAGGGTTCCGGGGAATTCGGCACCCAGAACATCGCGGTGATCCTGACCTCCGTCGTCTACGGAGCGGTGGCGCTGGCCGCCGTGCTGGTCGCGTCGCGGTGGATCCTGCGCAACACCAACGGATCCCGGTTGGCGACGCTGGCCCTGGGCGCCTCCAGCGTGGTGGCCGGCATCGTCGTGTGGACCCTGCCGGGCGGCCGCGAGATCGACGCGTTCCACGGCATCGCGCAGAACACCTCCACGGCCGGCGTCGGGTACGAGGGATACCTGGCGTGGGCCGGCGCGGCGGCGCTGTTCGCGCCGCTGGCCCTGTTCAGCTCCGCCCAGACCCGGTCGGACCGGGAGCTGTGGCGGGTCGCCATCCGCAAAGGCCTGGCGCTGATCATCGTCTGGTGCCTGGGCTCGGTGCTGATGAGATTCACCGACCTGGCCGTCGCGGTGATGCTGCGTTACCCGTTCTCGCGCTACGACACCATGACGTTGGCGGTGTTCGCTCTCGCCACCGGGGTGTTGGCGTGGTGGCTGCGCGCCAAGCTGGCCAGCGGACCGCTGCGGTCGTCGCTGCTGGTCTGGCTGAGCGGGCTGGTGTTCACCCTCGCGATCTCCCGGGTCGTCCTCGGCGTACTGCTGGCGCCCCGCTTCGATCAGGTCTCGGTCAACCCGGTCTACGGGAACAACCTGGCGCAACAGATCGACAGCATGTTCGACGTGACACTCTGCGGACTCGCCTTCTGCATTTTCGCCGCGGTCATCATCGCGGGACGTATCCGCAAACCTCGGCGCCGGATACGGCGACCCGGCCAGCGGCCCACCGCGGGCTCACCCGGACCGGGGCGCCCGGCCGCGCCCATCCCGACCCGGCCCGGCATGGCGCCACCACCATCGGAAGCCAGCACCACCCGGTTCGGGGCTGCCGGGGGCAGGCATGAGGCACCTACCTCGGTGCTGTCCGGCCCGTCGCCGCGGATTTTCCGGCCCGGCGAATCGGCACCGCGGCCGAAGATCTACCGCCCCCCGGGCAACCCGTCGTAGTTCTTCAGGGCAGCTCGAACGGCAACGGAACGCCGGCATGCCGGCGACAGTGCGTGCAGGTACGTTCACCCGCGACCCGGCTGATCGCCGCGCGCACCAGCCCTTTGAACTTCGGGATGTTCTTCTCGAATTCAGCGAACACGTCGATGCCTCTGACGCCCTCCCCCACCTCGACTCCGGCGTCGACATCGGTGATCAAGGCGATTGCGGCATAACATAATTCGAGTTCGCGAGCCAGTATCGCCTCCGGATACCCGGTCATGTTGATCAGTCCGAACCCGGCCGCGGCGAACCACCGGCTCTCCGCGCGGGTGGAAAACCGGGGGCCTTGGATGACCACCATGGTGCCGCCGTCGACGACATCGCCCAGCCCGGTGATTGCAGTCCGCAACGACGGACAGTACGGGTCGGCGAAGCTGGTGTGCACCCCGCCGGAGTCGAAGTAGGTGTCCGCCCGCCCACTGGTCCGGTCCACCAACTGATCAGGCACCACCACCGTGCCCGGCCCGACCTCGGGCTGCAGGCTGCCGACCGCGCAGGGGGCGAACACCCGCCGCACGCCGAGGGCACGCAGCGCCCACATGTTGGCCCGGTATGGCACGGTGTGCGGCGAGAACTCGTGCTTGGCACCGTGCCGGGGCAGAAAGGCGACGTCGTGCTCGCCGACGGCGCCGATCGTGATCGGCGCGCTGGGACTGCCCCATGGCGTGTCGGGAGACACCGTCCGGGTGCGGGACTCGAAAAACGTGTAGAAGCCGGTGCCACCGATCACTCCGAGCATCCGCCCATTGTCACGTATAGGGCAGGATCAGTTGGTGGCCACATTTGCGCAATGGGTGTCCGGTGCTCGCCCGCGGACGTTGCCGAACGCGGTGGCGCCCGTGATCGCCGGCACCGGCGCGGCGGCCTGGTTGCACGCGGCGGTGTGGTGGAAAGCGTTGCTGGCGCTCGGTGTCGCGATTCCGTTCATCGTGGGCGTGAACTACGCCAACGACTATTCCGACGGCATCCGCGGCACCGACGACGAGCGGGCCGGGCCGATGCGCCTGGTGGGTTCGCGGCTGGCCACGCCGCGAGCGGTCGCCACCGCGGCGCTGGTCAGCCTGTTCCTGGGGTGTGTGTCCGGCCTGGTGCTGGCGCTGGTCAGTGGGCCCTGGCTGATCGGGGTCGGTATCGCCTGCGTCGCCGGCGCCTGGTTGTACACCGGGGGCGCCAAACCGTACGGCTACTCAGGGTTGGGCGAGGCCGCGGTTTTCGTGTTCTTCGGCCTGACCGCGGTGCTCGGCACCCAGTACACCCAGGCGTTGCGGATCGACTGGGTGGGGCTGGTGCTGGCCGTGGGGATCGGGGCGCTGTCGTCGTCGGTGCTGGTGGCCAACAATCTGCGCGACATACCCACCGACACCGTGTCCGGCAAGATCACGCTGGCGGTCCGCCTGGGCGACAGCCGCACCCGGGTGCTCTACCACGCCCTGCTGGCCGGCACCGCGGTGCTGACGCTGGTGCTGATGATCGCGACACCGTGGTGTGCCGCGGGCTTGGTCGCGACGCCGCTGGCGCTGCGCGCCGATCGCCCGGTGCGCTCGGGGCGTGGCGGGCCGGAGCTGATTCCGGTACTGCGCGACACCGGCCTGGCCATGGTGGTGTGGGCGACCGCGGTGGCCGCGGCGCTGACACTGGCCAGGTGAGAATCCGTGTTGACGACCCGGATGCGCGCCCCGCACCGACGCGCCTAGAGTCGATCAGGCTTGGGGGATTCGAGACTGCCCGGAAGGACGAAGATGTCTGAGATCGCCTCGGTCACCGGACCCAAGAAGATCGGCCTGCTCAGCGTGGGGGCCTACCGCCCCCAACGCGTCGTCACCAACGACGAGATCTGCCAGAACATCGACTCGTCCGACGAATGGATCTATGCCCGGACCGGCATCAAGACGCGGCGCTTCGCTGCCGACCACGAGTCCGCGACCTCGATGGCGATCGAAGCCAGCCGGGAAGCACTCGCCCGGGCCGAGGTGGACAGTTCCGACATCGACGGCGTGATCGTGGCCACCAACACCCACTTCCTGCAGACGCCGGCCGCCGCACCCGCGGTCGCCACGGCGCTGGGCGCCAAGGGTGTGCCCGGATTCGACCTGTCGGTGGGATGTGCGGGTTTCGGTTACGCGCTCGGCGTCGCCGCGGACATGATCCGCGGCGGCAGCGCCCGCAAGATGCTGGTGGTGGGCACCGAGAAATTGTCCCCGACGGTCGACATGCTCGATCGCAGCAACTGTTTCATCTTCGCCGACGGCGCCGCGTCGGTGGTGGTGGGTGAGACGCCCGAGCAGGGCATCGGGCCGGCCGTCTGGGGCAGTGACGGGGAACAGGCCAACGCCATCCGTCAGGACATCGACTGGATCACCTACACGGAGAACCCGACCGGACCCCGCCCGTTTCTGCGGATGGAGGGCACCGCCGTGTTCCGGTGGGCCGCGTTCGAGATGGGCAAGGTCGGCCGGCAGGCGATGGACGCCGCAGGAGTGCGGTCCGATGAGATCGACGTCTTCATCCCGCACCAGGCCAACAGCAGGATCAACGAGCTGCTGGCCAAGAACATGCAGCTGCGCCCGGACGCCGTCGTCGCCAACGACATCGAGCACACCGGCAACACCTCGGCGGCCTCGATTCCGCTGGCGATGCACGAGCTGTTGGCGACCGGCGCGGCCAAGGGTGGTGACCTGGCCCTGCTGATCGGTTACGGCGCCGGTCTGAGCTATGCCGCGCAGGTGGTGCGGATGCCGACGGGCTGAAGCCCGGCGCTCATGTCCCGCCGCCGGCCTGCCGTTCAGGCTCCGGATCGGGGTCCCGGCCCGCGGGCGCCTCGCCGCGCAGCCGGGCCTGCAACTGCGCGCGTTCGGTGCGCCGCCGCTCGCCGGTGACCTCGAGGACCCCGGCGGCGCGCCGGCGCAGCGGGCTGAACAGCCACATGCCCAGCGGCATCGCGACGACCAGCCCGAACAGGCCGGCGACGGCGAGCGGGAAGTCGTTCACACCGAGCAGCCGCGCAACCGCGTAGATCGCTGCGCTGACCACCACCGCCAGCAGCAGCCGCGCCGCCGCATAGAGGAGGACGTCGACGACGCCGCGTTGATTCTCCGGACCCTGAACCGTCTTGTCACTGGGCGCTTCTGACACAACTTGAGCCTAGCCACCGGCCGGTCGCGGGTATATTCGCTCTACAGGAGGTGTCGAGTGCTTTACCTGCTCGTCGTCCTGATTCTCGGGACGTTGATCTATCTGGGGTTGCGTGCGGCGAAGTCGCAGACGAGCCGGCCGAAGAGCCGGGTCATCGGGCCCGACGACGATCCCGAATTCCTGCGCCGACTGGGCGAGAACAAGCCTCGCTGAGCGGGTCAGACGAAGTTCGGGTTCGCCCGCCGCTGATCACCCGGAAATCCATCGGCGACGGCCGCCGCGAGCTCGGCCAGCGCCTCGCGGGTCTCCCGCTTCAACCGATCCAGGTTGATCTCGGCGCCCTCCTCGAGGTGCGGGTCGAACGGCACCACCCGCACCGCCCGGCAGCGCCGCGCGAAGTGGTCGACCACCTTCTGCATATCGACCTTGCCCGACCGCGACCGCACCGCGTTGATGACCGCGATCGAGTTGCGCACCAGGTCTTCGTGGCCGTGCGCCTCCAGCCAGTCCAGCGTCGCCGAGGCACTGCGGGCGCCGTCGATGGAACCTGAAGCGACCACGATCAGCACGTCGGCCTTGGCCAGGATCGCCGACATCGTGGAGTGCAGCAACCCGGTCCCGCAGTCGGTGAGCACCAGGCCGTAGAAGCGGTCCAAGATGTCCAGGGTGCGGGTGTAGTCGTCGCCGCTGAATGCCTCCGAAACGGTCGGATCGCTGTCGGAGGCAAGCACTTCCAGCCCGCTCTCGTTCTGCGAGGTGTAGCCGCGGACGTCGCTGTAGCGCTCGATGCTCTCCGCGTCGCGCAGCAGATGCCGCACCGTGGCCGGGGTGTCCAGCGGGAGCTTCTGGCTCAACGTGCCGCGGTCGGGGTTGGCGTCCACCGCGACCACCCGGTCACCGCGGATCGACGCGAACGTGGAGCCCAGGGTCGCGGTGATCGTGGTCTTGCCGACCCCGCCTTTCAGCGACAGCACCGCGATGCGGTAGCTGCCCCGCAGTGGCCGGTTGATCTGGGCCACCAGGTTGTGGTGTCGCATCGCTCGGGGACTCTCCCCGAGGTTGATCAGCTGACCGGACATGACGTACAGCGCTCGGCGCCAGCCCTCCGAAGGTGGCGGCTTGACCGGTCGCAGCAGCACGGTGGTGGACAGCTCCGGATACGGCGTCTGGGGCAGCGGCTCCGGGCGGAACTGCGGCCGTTCCCGTGTGCCGGCGTCGTCGGGCGGGCCGGGGTAGTAGGCGCCGTAGGCCGTCGGGTCCACCCGGGTGATGCCGGTGACCGGGCCCGTCGTCGGCCCGGCTTCCCACTGCGGACGGCCGTGGGGCAGTTCGACCGGTTGGGGCGGCGGCGTCATGCTGGCCGAACCGACGGTGCTGTCGCTGGCCGCCGATCCCCGCCGCTCGGTGCGGAAGCCGGCGAAGGCCCGCGTCGGTGCGCCGTGTTCGGCGGGCGGCACGGCAGGCAACTGCGTCGTCGGCTGATCTGAACCGGCATTCTGGCCTGCGCCGTCCGCCGAATAGACCTGCGGCGCCCCCACGGCCGGTGTTGGATGTTCTGACACTGCACTCCCCCTCTTGCCCGCTTGCTCGGGTCGGTAGCCGTCGGTCAGCCGACACCCGCGTACGAGTGCAGGCCGACGGTCACCAGGTTAACGAAGAACAGATTGAAGACCATCGCGACGAACCCCGCGACGTTGACCCACGCCGCCTTACGGTCCCGCCAACCCGCCGTTGACCTGGCATGTAGGTAGGCCGCGTAGATCACCCATGCGATGAACGACACTGTTTCCTTGGGGTCCCAGCCCCAGTACCGGCCCCAGGCCTCTTCCGCCCAGATCGCGCCGAAGATGACCCCGAACCCGAACACCGGGAAGGCGAAGATCGTGGTCCGGTAGGCGATGCGGTCCAGGGTCTGGGCGTCGGGGAAGCGCTGCGTCAGCTGCGCCAGCCGGCCCTCGGTCTCGGGGTCCCCGAAGCGCGAGGTACGCAGCAGGAACAGGATGCTGCAGATGCCGGCGACCAGGAACACCCCGGAGCCCAGGCTGACCACCGAGACGTGAATGGGCAGCCAGTAGGACTGCAACGCCGGCATGACCGGCGCGGCGTTGGTGTAGAGCCAGCGCCCGGACACCGTGAGCAGGATCAGGATCGGCAGCAGCAGGAAGACCCACAGCGGACGGTACTGCGGGCGGCGCAGCACCACCGCGCCGGCGACCAGACCGCACATGCAGGTGAGGTTGATGAATTCGTACATGTTGCCCCAGGGCACCCGCATGGTGGCCAGTCCCCGCAGCACGATGCAGGCGAGCAGCAGTCCGCAACCGAGGTACAGCACGGACAACCCGGCGCGACCCACGCGTTCGTCGAACGGGCGTTGCGGGGCATCCGCGACGACGCCGGGCGTCGCGCTGTCGGTGCTGACGCCGCCGGCGGCGACCGGCTCGAGTTTGCGGGCCCGGACGTAGGCGAGCTCGTAGGCCAGCAACAGCAGCGCCACGACCAGTGCGACCACCGCCGAGGTGAACGCCCAGTCGGAATAGCGGGCCAGGCCGAGGTCGATGTGCGGGGTGTTCATGTGAGGTTCCTTCCGGCCTTACTGGGAATGCCGGCCGGCACACCGGATCCGCCCAAACCGGCCAATAATCGCTCGGTGAGGCGCTCGAACTCGTCGCCCCAGCCGGAGTTGTCGGTCCGTGCCAGACCGCCCAGTTCGACGTTCACGGTACTGGGCCGGTCGCTGTCCGGCGTGAGTCGAACCCATACCCGGCGCCGGCGCACCAGCAGCGATACCAACAGTCCGGCCATCATGCTGATCGCGAACACCAGCACCCAGGCCTGTCCGGGGTCGTGCGACACCTGCAGGTTGACGAACGGTACCGCGCCGTCAAAACGCACGACGGTGCCCGCGGCCGGGCCCTGATCGATGCGGACCTGATCCCCGGCGCGCAGATTGACCCGCTTCTCCCTGGTCAACCTGCCCTGTTCGATCAGCCGGGGGTCCAAGGTGAACAACGACTGCGGCCGCCCGGTGTCCAGCCCGGTGTCGCCGCGGTAGATGTCGATGGCCACCGCCGGGTCGTTGAGCGCCGGGAAGCGCGACGAGAGCAGGGCGCCGTCGAGCTGTTCGGTGGGCGCCAGCAGGCCCTGGATCGCGATCTGGTGTTGGCGCCGCTCCTGGGCGGTGGGGTAGCTGCCGGCCGGCGGGTCGACGCGGGCCACGCCCGACGAGAGCAGCGTCTGCGGGTTGTCGGGTCGCCATTGCACGGTGGAGGTGCGGGTCTGACCGTCGGGGAAGGTGACGGTGAAGGTCGGCGCGTAACCGTGGCCCTGCAGGTAGACCCGGTCCCCGCCGACGCGCAGCGGGTGGTTGACCTCCAGCCGGTAGGGCCGCCAGGTGTTGGCGTCGAGGTCGGCCCCGGCTTGGTAGGCGATGTCCGCGGCGAACGAGGTGGCCTGCCCCGACGGCAGATAGTGCGCCTGAAAGTTGTTGACCCGCAGGCAGATCGGATTCAGCGAGGTGCCGTCGACGGTGTTGCCGGCACGGAACGAATCGAACGCGGCCGGCGACGCCGAGCAGAACCCCGGACCACCGTCGGCGATGACGATCACGTTGCCCTCGTAACCGAACAGCTTGCCGACGGCGACCGCCACCAGCAGGCCCAGCAGCGAGAAGTGGAACACCAGGTTGCCGAATTCGCGCAGATACCCCTTTTCGGCGGCGATCTCGACGGTGTCAGCGCGGTGCCTGACCGCCGTGCGCCAGCCCCGCAGCCGGGCCTCGATGGCGGTGGCCAGCGCGTCGACCTCCGCCGGTCCGGTGGTCAGCTCCTGCTCAGCGTGCTTGGGCAGCCGGGCGAGGTTGCGCGGCGCGGCCACCGGTTCGGCGCGCAGGCTGCGGGCGTGCTCGAAGATCCGCGGGGTGAGGCAGCCGACCAGCGAGATGAACAGCAACACGTAGATGGCGGTGAACCAGAAACTGGAGAACACGTCGAAGGCCTGCAGCTCGTTGAGCCACGGCCCGATCATCGGGTGGGTGTGCAGATACTCCTCGACCTTGCCGGCGTTGAGGCTGCGCTGCGGTAGCAGCGCCCCGGGTATCGCGGCCAGCGCGAGCAGGAAGAGCAGCACCAGCGCGGTGCCCATCGATGTCAGGGAGCGCCAGGTGTTGCGCGCCCTCGCCGCAAGTCCCGTGAGCATCAGATCGGCAACCTCACGTCGGACACAAAAGCGTCGCGCAGCCAGGACACGAAGTCGTTCCACACCCCGGTGACCAGCGCGAAGCCCACCGAGATCAGCAGCACGCCACCGAATATCTGGATCGCCCGGCTGTGCCGGCGCAGCCAGCCCAGCGCGGTCACCGCTTTGGCCGACCCCACTGCCAGCAGCACGAACGGCACGCCCAGGCCCAGGCAGTAAGCGATCACCAGCGCGACACCGCGCGCCACGTTCGCGCCGTCGGTGGCGGAGGCCACGGTGATCACCCCGGTCAGCGTCGGCCCCAGGCAGGGCGTCCAGCCCAGTGCGAACACCGCGCCGAGCAGCGGCGCACCGGCCACCGTCGTCCACTGTCCGGGGCTGAACCTGGCCTGTTGCTGCAGCGCCGGGATGAGCCCGACGAAGACGAGTCCCATCACGATGGTGAGCACGCCGCCGACGCGCTGCAGCACCAGCTGGTTGTCGATCAACGCGGTGGTCATGCCCAGGACCGCGACGGTGCCCAGCACGAAGATCGTGGTGAACCCGGCGACGAAGAGCAGGGCGGACCCGGCGACCCGCCAGCGCGCCGCCGGCGGGGCCTTGAGGGTGCCGGGTTGCTC
Source organism: Mycobacterium sp. NGS29 (assembly GCF_059812965.1). NCBI lineage: Bacteria > Bacillati > Actinomycetota > Actinomycetes > Mycobacteriales > Mycobacteriaceae > Mycobacterium > Mycobacterium sp. NGS29. The sequence continues at coordinate 206,126 of NZ_JCALDR010000002.1, read as the reverse complement.
GTCGGAGACCCCGACCACCGCCGCCAGATACGACAGGTAGCCCGGTACCAGCGGCACCACGCACGGCGACGCGAACGACACCAGCCCGGCCAGCATGCAGACCCCGAGGGCCACCACCAGGGGCCCGGCGGCAGCGAGGTGGGCGAAGCCGGTCACTGCGGTCCCGACGTCCCGGGTGGCGTCTCGGCGGCGATCCGCTGCACCACCGGTTGCAGGTCCTCGGCCAGCAGTTCGCGCAGGAACACCGCGGCGACCCGGTGCCGGCGGTCCAGCACCAGGGTGGACGGGATGACCGTGGTCGGGTACTTGCCGCCGAACGCGATCAGGGTGCGCATCGGCGGGTCGTAGATCGACGGGAACGTCACATGCCGGTCGCTGACGAAGTCCTGGGCCGCCTGGCGGCTGTTGTCACGCACGTCGATGCCCAGGAAGGACACCCCGGCTGCGCGGGTGGCGTCGTAGACCCGCTGCAGTTGGGTGATCTCGGCCCGGCACGGCCCGCACCACTGGCCCCACACGTTGACGACGACGACGTTGCCGGGAAAGTCGTCCAGTGACACGGTGCGTGCCGGGTCGGTGAGGCTGGGCCCGGACAGCGGGCCAGGCCGGCCGCGGGTGTCCGGCGGGTCGTAGAAGATGTCTGTCTTGCCGCCCGGGGACACGAACTCGAATGTGCCGCCCTGGGCAACCGCGTCCTTCCCGGCCGAACAACCCGTGAGAAACCCGGTCAGCAGTGTCACGGCGACAAGCCACCGGGTCATCCGGCTGCCGGCTCCGAGTACTCCACGTCGACCAGCCGATCGCCGTCGTAGACCAGTGTCGTCACCGACGCCAGCCCGCATTCCCGACGCCGCGGGTCGTGCCAGAGCCGCTGGCCGGTCACATGCAGGCGCAGCGTCCACACCGGCAGCTGGTGGCTCACGCACACCACCTCGTGCCCGGCGCCCCGCACCCGCGCCTTGTCGGCCGCACTGGACATCCGGCTGGCGACCTCGACGTACGGCTCGCCCCACGACGGTCGGAGCGGGTTGCGGAGTTGCCACCAGTACCGCGGGTTACGCCAGGCACCGTCGCCGGGTCCCATCGGCTTGCCCTCGAAGAAGTTCTCCGACTCGATCAGGTCGGGGTCGGTGTCCACCGGCAGGTTGTGCCGCGCGGCGATGGGCGCGGCGGTCTCCTGTGCCCGCTGCAGCGGTGAGGCGATCACGGCGACGACGTCGCGGTCGGCCAGGAAATCCGCCACCGCCGCTGCCTGCGCGACCCCGTTGTCCGACAGCCGGAAACCGGGCAGCCGGCCGTAGAGGATGCCGGTCGGATTGTGCACCTCACCGTGACGCACCACGTGCACGCGGGTTTCCTCGGCCATCAGGGCTGGTCCTCCTGTGCGGCCGCGGCGGCCGCTGCGGGTAGGGCTGCGGCGATCCGGTCGAAAGCGTCGTCATCGAGCGCCGCCGATACGAACCACGCCTCGAATGCGCTGCACGGCGGGTAGACCCCGGCGTCGAGCAGGGCATGGAAGAACGCCGGATAGCGCCACGTCTGGCTGGCGCGCGCGGACGCGAAATCCGTCACCGGCGCGTCGGAGAAGAACACACTCAACATGTTGCCGGCACGCGGAATGCGATGTGGCACACCAGCATTGGTCAGTGATTCGGTCAACAGCGCGGCCAGGCGGTCGGCGTTCGCGTCCAGGGCGGCATACACCGCTTCATCGGCCGCCCGCAACGTCGCCAGCCCGGCGGCCATCGCCACCGGGTTACCCGACAGCGTGCCGGCCTGGTACACCGGGCCCAGCGGGGCGAGTCGCTCCATCATCTCGACCCGGCCCCCGAACGCGGCGGCGGGCAGCCCGCCGCTCATCACCTTGCCGAACGTGAACAGGTCGGCATCGACGGGATCGATTCCGTACCAACCACTTCGGCTGACCCGGAACCCCGTCATCACCTCGTCCACGATCAGCAGCGCACCGTGCGCTGCGGTGATTCGTCGCAGGGCGGCGTTGTAGCCGGGTGCGGGTGGGACGACGCCCATGTTGCCGGGGCTGGCTTCGGTGATCACCGCGGCGATCTGCTCGCCGGCCTGCGCGAAGACCTGCTCGACAGCGTCGATATCGTTGTAGGGCAACACAATTGTGTCGGCCGCGGCCGCGCCGGTGACCCCCGGCGAGGACGGCAGGCCCAGGGTGGCCACGCCCGAACCCGCGTCGGCCAGCAACGCGTCGGCGTGCCCGTGGTAACAGCCGGAGAACTTCACGATCTTGGGCCGACCCGTGAAGCCGCGCGCCAACCGGATCGCGCTCATGGTGGCCTCGGTACCGGAGTTCACCAACCGGAGGCGCTGCACCGGGGCGACCCGCCCGATGATCTCGGCGGCCAGTTCAGTCTCGGCCGGGGTCGGCGCCCCGAACGACAGGCCGTCGGCGGCGGCCTTGACCACCGCGTCGACGACCGCGGGGTGTGCATGCCCGAGGATCATCGGTCCCCACGAGCAGACCAGGTCGATGTAGGTGTTGGCGTCGGCGTCGGTGAGCCGGCAGCCGTGCGCCTGGGTGATGAACCGGGGGGTGCCGCCCACCGCGGTGAACGCCCGCACCGGGGAGTTCACTCCGCCGGGGATCACCGCGCAGGCGTCGGAGAACAGCTGTGCGGACGCGCGCGTGCGCGCCGTTGCCTGGTCAGTCCCCATGCTGACTAGTGTCCCAGCCGCCGCCCCCCGATCAACTACAGGGTGTAGAAGATCACGGCGGGTTGATGTGCGCCGGGCTCGGCGAGTTGGATGGCGATCATGCGATTCCCTCAACGCCTGGCCCGGATCAACCGGTACGTCACCAACCCCGTACAGCGTCTGTGGGCAGGCTGGCTGCCCCCGTTCGCCATCATCGAACACGTCGGACGGCGCTCCGGAAAGCCCTACCGCACCCCGGTCAACGCGTTTTACACCAACGTCGACGGCCGGCCCGGCCTGGCCGTCCCGCTGGCATACGGACCCGACCGGGACTGGCTGAAGAACATCAAGGCCGCCGGCGGTGCGCAGGTGCGCCGCAACGCCAAGACCTTCCGGGTGAGCGAACCGCGGGTGGTCGGCAAGGACGAGGCGGCCCGGCACGTGAACGGGGTCTGGCGCTCGATTTTCCCCGCACTGCCGTTCGAGGAAGTGTTGCTGCTCGACCGCACCGGGTCTTGATGCGCATTGTCTCGATCCTCGAACGGCCGGTAGCCCTGCAGGGTGCGCCGGCCAACGCGGTGGTCAACTTCGCCGGCCACACCGTGTCGCTGGTGGCGCTAATTGCCGAGCGGGACGGCAGGCGCACCGTCGGGGTGGCCTTCAACTCGATCGGGCGGTTCGCGCAGGGCGGGATCCTGCGGGACCGGCTGATCCCGCGAGTGCTGGCCGCGCCGTCGGAGACGCTGCTGGACGGCGCGGGCCTGCTCGACTCGGCCGCGGTGCTGGCGTGCGCGCTGCGCGACGAGAAGCCGGGTGGCCATGGGGACCGGGCGACCGCGGCCGCCGCGCTGGAACTGGCGTGCTGGGACCTCACCGCCAAGCTGAACGACGAGCCTGCCTACGCGACCATCGCACGTCATGTCGGTCGGGAACCGGTCCGCTCGGTCGCGGTGTATGCCGCCGGCGGGTACTACCACCCGAACGCCGGCCTGGACGGACTGCGGGCGGAGGTGGGTTCGTATCTGGACCTCGGGTACGACGCGGTGAAGATGAAGATCGGCGGGGCGGACGTGCCGGGCGACCTGGCGCGCATCGAAGCCGTCATCGACGCGGTCGGCCGGGGCGACCGGGTCGCGGTGGACGCCAACGGCCGTTTCGACCGGGCCGCGGCGACCCGGTGGGCCACCGCGTTGGCGCCCTACGGGCTGCGCTGGTTCGAGGAGCCCGGCGATCCGCTGGATTTCGAGCTCAACCATGCGGTGACCGATTGTTACGACGGCGCGGTGGCCACCGGAGAGAACCTGTTCTCGGTGCCCGATGTGGTCAACCTGGTCCGCTACGGCGGCATGCGGGCGGGACGGGACATCTTCCAGATGGATGCCGGCCTGAGCTACGGGTTGGGTGAATACACCCGCATGCTCGCGGTTCTCGAGACGCACGGGTTCGACCGCAGGTTCGCCTATCCACACGGCGGGCACCTGATCAACCTGCACATCGCGGCCGGGCTCGGTCTGGGCGGGTGTGAGGCCTACCCCGGGGTGTTCCAGCCGTTCGGCGGCTACTCGCCGGGTTGTGCGTTGGCAGACGGCCGGATCTCACCCACCGACGCACCGGGCTTCGGGCTGGAGGAAAAACCCGGCCTGTCCGGACTGATCGAGGAGCTGGTCGGATGAAGGTCGCGGTAATCGGTTGCGGTGCAATGGGTTCGATCTACGCGACCAGATTGGCCGCGGCGGGTAACGACGTCACGGTGATCGACAGCTACCAACCCGGCATCGACGTCATCGCCCGGCACGGACTGCGGGTCACCGGTCCCGGTTACGACCGGACTGTGCAGCTGCGGGCCGCCACCGTCGCACCGGACGAGCCCATGGACCTGATCGTGCTGGCCGTCAAGGCCGCGGACGTGACAACGGGTGCGCGACAAGCACTTTCGATGCTCGACGGCGCCACCCCGGTGCTGACCATCCAAAACGGCCTGGGTTCGGCCGACACGGTGGCGGACATCGTCGGCGAGCAACGGGTCGCGGTCGGGATCGCCAGCGGGTTCGGAGCGGCCCGGGTCGCACCCGGACACGTGCACCACAATGCCATGCGCGCCATGCGTTTCGGCGCGTACTCGTCACTGCCCCATCAAACGGTCGCGGCCGTCGCGCAGGTGTGGAGCGACGCCGGCTTCGACGCGGCCGCGGTCACCGACATCGCCGCGATGCAGTGGGAGAAGCTGATCTGCAACGTCGCCTACAGTGCGCCGTGTGCGTTGACCGGCATGACCGTCGGGCAGGTGATGGACGACGCCGAGATGGGACCGGTCAGCCGGGCCGCGGCCATCGAAGCGTGGACGGTGGCCCGAGCCTCCGGCATCGCGATCGACGTCGAGGATCCCGTCGCGCACATCCGCGACTTCGGCGCGGGCATGCCCGATGCGAAACCGTCTGCGTTGCTGGACCATGAGGCCCGTCGGGTCTCCGAGATCGACGTCATCAACGGGGCGGTGCCGCGCCACGGCGCGCGGGTCGGCGTCGAGGCACCGGTCAACGCCACGCTGACCGCCGTGGTCAAGGCGGTCGAAAAGCGTTGGGGCTAAGCCCTGCGACGGCCCGACCGCTGCACCGCGCAGTACAACCCGAGCACCACCATCCACGACAACAGGCTCAGCCACAGTTGGGTACGGGCCTCGTGATCGAACGCCATCTGCACCAGCACCGCCACGATCCCGGCCAGGGTGAGCACCGACAGCACTGGGAAGAACCACATCCTGACCCGCAACTGCTCGTCCGGCGTACGACGCCGAAGCACGATCTGCGACAACGCAATCAGCAGGTAGACGAACAAGATGATGGCGCCCGAGGAGTTGAGCAGGAACAGGAACACGGTGTCGGGCGCCAGCCAGGCCATCAGCACACACAGAAAGCCCACCACTGAGGACCCGATGATCGCGATGTGCGGCACGCCGCGCCGGCTGATCCTGACCAGCTGGGCCGGCGCCTCGTTGCGGTCGGCCAGCACGAACAGCATGCGCGACGCGGTATACAGGCCCGAGTTCAGGCAGGACAGCACCGCGGTGAGCACCACGGCGTTCATGATCTGGTCCGCGCCGGGAATGCCGATGTGCTTCAGCGCCGCCACATAGGGTGATGCACCCAATTCCACTGAGTTCCACGGCATTACCACGACGAGCAGGAAAACCGAACCGACGAAGAAGAACGCGATGCGCAGCACCACCGAATTCGTCGCCCGGGCCACAGCGCGCTCGGGTTCCCGGCTTTCGGCCGCGGCGATGGTGACGACCTCGGCGCCCACCATGGAAAAGATCACCACCACGATGGCCGCGAAGACGGCCCCGACACCGTGCGGAAACAAACCGCCGTGCGCGGTCAGGTTGGCAAAGCCGGTGTGCCGACCCGGCAGCCAGCCGAACGCGAACGCCGTCCCCAGACCCAGGAAGATCACGATGGTCGCGACTTTGATTCCGGCGAACCAGAATTCGAACTCGCCGAACGACGACACCGAGAACAGGTTGGTCGCGGTCATCAACAGCATCAAGCCCAGCGACGACAACCACAGCGGTAGCGAGAACCAGTAGTTGAGCACCTTGCCGCCGGCGACCGCCTCGAAGCCCACCACGATCACCCAGAAATACCAATACAGCCAGCCCACCGAAAACCCGGCCCAACCCCCGAGTGCCGTTGTCGCATAGTCGGCGAACGAGCCGGTCGACGGGTTCGCGGTGGCCATCTCACCCAGCATCCGCATCACCAGGATGATCAGCAGACCGCAGATCGCGTAGGTCAGGAACGCAGCCGGTCCGGTCTTGTGGATCACCACACCGGAACCGACGAACAGCCCCGCCCCGATCACCCCGCCGATGGCGATCATGTTCAGCTGGCGTTGCGACAACCCTTGGCGCAGCTGCGTGGTGCCGCTCATGGCGTCTAACGACAGCACATCCCGCTGTGAATCGCGAGCCCGGACGTCGGTGGATCAAGGCAGTGTCACGAGTGTCTTCCAATACGGCGTGGCACGGGCGTCAAACTCCGGTTGTCCCGGCATCATTGACGATCGTGGCCGACCTGACCCGCCGTACGGTGCTGCGCATGGGCGCCGGCGCCAGCCTCGGAGCGGCCGGTGCGTGGGCGCTCGGCGCCCTGGCCGACCCGGCCAGCACCGTGGCCGCACCGGCCGCGCCCGCTCCGTTCGATCCCCCGACGGCGGGCAAGACCCTGCCGACCAAACTGACCGGTTCGTTCGTGTCGGCTGCGCGCGGCGGCGTCAAGACCAACTGGGTCATCGCCATGCCGCCGGGGCAGACCAAGATGCTGCGGCCGGTGATCGCGTTGCACGGCAAGGACAGCGACGCGAACATGATGCTGGACTGCGGTGTCGAGGACGCGCTGGCCCAGCTGGTCGCCGACGGCAAACCGCCGTTCGCGGTGGTGGGCGTCGACGGGGGCCCCAGCAGTTACTGGCATCGGCGCGCCAACGGCGAGGACGCCGGCACCATGGTGCTCGAGGAGCTGCTGCCGATGCTGACCTCGATGGGCATGGACACCTCGCGGGTCGGATTCCTGGGCTGGTCGATGGGCGGGTACGGCGCGCTGCTGCTGGGCGCCCGGCTGGGTCCGGCCCGCACCGCCGGGATCTGCGCGATCAGCCCGGCGCTGTACCTGTCCTACCTCGGCGCCGCACCCGGCGCGTTCGACAGCATCGACGACTGGAACCGCAACACCGTGTTCGGCTTGCCGGTGCTGAACTCGATTCCCATCCGGGTCGACTGCGGGATCGGCGACCGGTTCTTCTTCTCCAGCAGCCAATTCGTCAGCCAGCTCAAGAAGAAGCCGGCGGGCAGCTTCTCCCCCGGCGGTCACGACGTCGACTACTGGCGCGCGCAGTTGCCGGCCGAGCTGGCCTGGATGGCGACCTGACGTATGACAGTCACCGCGGAGCAGCGCATCCCCCGGGCTGCGTTCCGTCCGGACATCGAAGGCCTGCGCGCCATCGCGGTCGTCGCCGTGGTCCTCTATCACGCCGGCGTGCCGGGCATCGGCGGCGGCTACATCGGTGTCGACGTCTTCTTCGTCATCTCCGGCTTCCTGATCACCGGGCTGTTGTGGCGTGAGGTCGCGACCACGAAAACCGTTGCACTCGGCGGCTTTTACGCTGCCCGGGCGCGTCGGCTGCTGCCGGCCGCGGCGACGGTAGGGGTGGTCACCGCGGTGGTGGCCGCCATCGTGCTGCCGCCGCTGCAGGCCCGACGGGTGTTCGTCGACGGCATCGCCAGCATGCTGTACGTCGGCAACTACCGATTCGCCGCGCAAGGCACCGACTACATGGGCGCCGACCTGCCGTCGCCGTTCCAGCACTACTGGTCGTTGGGCGTGGAGGAGCAGTTCTATCTGGTGTGGCCGGCGCTCATCATCGGCACGGCGTGGCTGGTCGGCCGGTTGCGCCGGGACACCTCGAGCGCGGCACCGTATGCGGTGCTGTTGGGCGTGGTCGGCGCGGCGTCGTTGACGGCCGCGGTGATCTGGACGCACAGCTCGCCGCCGTGGGCGTTCTTCTCGCTGCCCACCCGCGCCTGGGAACTGGCCGCCGGCGGGCTGGTCGCACTCACCATCGACCAGTGGCGGCGGCTGCCGTTGGTGCCGGCGACGGTCGCCGGGTGGGGCGGGCTGGCGCTGATCCTGCTGACCTGCACCCAGTTGGGTCCGCACACCCCCTACCCCGGCACCTCGGCGCTGTTGCCGGTGCTGGGCACCGCGCTGGTGATCGGAAGCGGTTCGGTCACCGGCGGCATGGGGGTGGGACGGGTGCTGTGCCCGCCGGTGATGCGGGCGATCGGGCGGGTGTCGTACTCGTGGTACCTGTGGCACTGGCCGGTGTTGCTGCTGCTGCCGGCGCTGCTCGGCGATCCCGGCGGGCTGCCCGGCCGGTTGGCGGCGACGACGGTGTCCGCGGGCCTGGCGGTGATCACCATGCATGCGGTGGAAAACCCCGGTCGCTTCGCCGCGGCGCTGCGGCGCTCGGCACGGGTCAGCCTGGCCGTGGCCGGTGCCGCCAGCGCGGTAGCGGCGTGCGCGTGCGCGGTGTTGCTGACGGCGGTGCCGGCGCCGGTGGGTCACGGGACCGCGGCGCCGCAGGCGAAAATCGAGGCGCTGCCGCCGGCGCCTGACCCGCAGCTCAGTCCGCAGGAGGCGGCGGTGCGCCAAGCGTTCGCCCAGGCCCGCGCGGCACTCGCCGCCTCGGCGGGTCTGCGGGCGGTGCCGTCGAACTTGGACCCGACGTTGGCGGCGGCGCCGGGCGATAAGGCGCCGGTGTTCGTCAACGGGTGCATGCGGTCCTGGCGCGAGGTGGGTCAGAGCGAATGCGCCTCGGCGGACACCGCGTCGCCGACCACGGTGGCGCTGATCGGTGACTCGCACGCGGCGATGTGGAATCCGGCGTGGGAGCAGGTGGCCGGACAACGGCACTGGCGGCTGGAAACGCTGACCAAGGTCACCTGCCCGTTTCTGGACCTGCCGATCGTCAGCCCCTACCTGGGCCGCAAGTACACCGAGTGCGAGAAGTGGCGCGCGCAGATCGTGGACCGATTGCGGGCCAAGCCACCGAAGCTGGTGGTGCTGAGCATGAGTCGGCGCTACCACGGCGACTTCAGCTTCGCCTCGTACGACCCGGCGTGGATCGACAAGTTGGGGGCCATCGTCGCCTACCTGCGCGGCATGGGTTCCACGGTGCTGGTGCTGGGGCCGGTCGCCGATCCGCAATCGTCGGCTCCGACCTGCCTGTCGGCCCACCTCGACGACGCCGGCGCCTGCGCACCGATGCGCTCGGTGGCGGTCGATGGCGACGGTATTGCCGCCGAGCAACGGGTGACCACCGCGGCGGGCGGCTCTTACGCCGACCTGACCGACCTGTTCTGCACGCCGGAGCGCTGCCCGATGATCGTCGGCAACACCCTGGTGTTCCGGGACGACAATCACGTCACCACCGAGTACGCCCAGCTGTTGTCACCCGTCATCGGCGCCTTGGCCGACCACGCGTTGCCCGGTGCCTGAATCGCGTCGATTTCGTAGCGACACCGTTGCCGAATGAACCACGATGCGCCGACGAACGTGGTACGAATATAAGGGTTTTGGAGGTTTGAGATGAGTCCGATGTTGATGGTGCTGGTTACGGCAGCTGCGCCAGTCGCCGGGCTCGGTGTCTGGCAATTACAGACTCGCCTCGAACGCTGGGATTACGAGCGGCACGCAGAGGATTAGAGCCGCAACGGTTTTGGGTCAGCGTTAGGGGCTCGGTCGGCGCCCCGTGCCTTCCGGGCCCCGGAGCATCTCGAGGGACAGAAATGTCATCGGGCCCTTGTCCTCGAACTTGTCCGCAACCTTGCCGGAGATGCCGCCCTCGACCGCGAGTTCGCTGATCAGATCCAGCTTGAGTTGGGCAGTGCCCTCGGTGAAGTCGAGGTCGGCCAGGTCGACCCACACGATGTTGGGGCGGGTGGTGGATTCGTAGATGTAGCGCTTAGTGGTCAGATCGAGCACGACCTGCCAGATGGTCTGCGAGGCATCCGGTTTGCCCGGATCCGGGATGCGGAAAGGTTGCGCTGCATTGCGGATAACCGAGAACATGGCCGCGACGGCATCGACCTGGCTGTCCGGGGCGGGCAACCGCTCGAGGTAGTAGCTCGCGCGCGCGAACCGGTCACGGGCGTCGGTACTGCCGGGCAGTGGGAGGTCACCGCCCAGACCCGTGAACGATTTCACCAGCTCGAGTTGCTGATCGAAGGTCGGTGAATTGGTCATCACCCGGTAGTCCTTCGAGTGGTACACCTGCGCGTGGCCGTCGATGTATTCGATGATCGCCGAGTCGCCGGCGGCGTCGTCGAGGGCCAGATGCAAGCCGGGGCGTTTGCCGCCGGTGGGGTCGTCCATCTGCACCACTTGTACGTCGGTCTCGGTGATCCACGCGGTGGCCTCGGCGACGGTAGCGAAGTTGTCCAGGAAGTACTGCAGCCAAATTGCCTGCCCGAGCTGCGTGCGCGAATCGTCCGGTGCGCCATAGGTGGATTCGGCGAGCCACAGAATGTGTCCCGCCAGACCCGCTTCGTTCATACCGTCCACGGAGGTGATGTCGTAGGCGGTGGCCACGACACTGCCGTACTTCGATGTCCAGGTGAGTTTCCCGGCCACTGTGTCGTCGCGTCGTACGCCGCGCGGTTGCTTCCACAGGTTGGTCATCAGGTCTGTGTGAAAGTCCATGTTCCGGCCTACCAAAACCAAGTGGCCGGTCTTGTCGCCGGTGTCCGGCCAGAGGACTCGTGTGCACACGTGACGCCGCCTTCTTCGATTCGTTGTTGTATCGACTACGTCTCTGAAACCTTGCCGCCGAACTCATCCCACACCAGGCGATAGATCGTATTTACCAGCTGTGCCTTCCGGACGGCCGGGCCCACACCGGTGACCTAGTCGCTGCGATCTCGGGGCGACACCTGAACCCGTTACGGATAGTAACGGCGGGACGACGAGCGGCACCCGGAGGACTAATGCGTCGTTGAGGACTGCGGTCAGCCTCCCCGGAAGTCCAAAAGGCCCAACTCGCCGGGCGAGCTGAACGTACGGTTGACAACGATGTCGTACCTGCTGGTCGCCCCCGACGCTCTAGCGGGTGTCGTGGGGAATCTGGCGGAGATCCAGTCCGCCCTGCACGGCGCACATTCCAGCGCCTCGCTTCGAATTCTCAGTGTCACCGCCGCCGCCCAGGACGAAGTATCGGCGGCCGTCGCCGAACTGTTCAGCTCCTTCGGCCAGACTTATCAACAGGCGAACACGCAGGTCGCGCGGTTTCATCAGCACATCGCTGACGCGTTCGCGGCCAGTGGCGTCACGTACGCCGGCGCCGAGGCCGCCAACGTTGATGTGTTGGGGACGTTGAATTCACAGGCTGAGGCGTTGTTTGGCCGTGCGTTGATCGGCGACGGGGCCGACGGCACGGCGGCTAGTCCGAATGGACAGGCCGGGGGTCTGCTGTACGGCAACGGCGGTGCCGGATACAGCCCCACCGGCGGCGCAGTGGGCCAAGCCGGCGGCGCCGGGGGTTCCGCCGGGTTGATCGGTACCGGTGGCGCCGGCGGCCGGGGCTGGCTGGGCGGCGCCGGCGGGAGCGGCGGCCACGGCGGTTACCTGTTCGGCCACGGCGGAGCCGGCGGCGCCGGTGGCGACGCCGCACCGGGCAGCCCCGGCTCCAACGGCGCCAACGGTGCCACGGGCGGGGCCGGCGGCCGGCCGGGACTGTTCGGGGACGGCGGGACCGGCGGTCACGGTGGCCGGGGCGGTGCCGCCGGCGGCTCGGACAACATGTCCCGCGTCGGCGTTGCCGGCGGCAGCGGCGGCGTCGGTGGAGCCGGCGGGGCGGGTGGATTCCTCTACGGCACAAGCGGCGCCGGTGGCACCGGTGGGACCGGCGGCGATGGCAACGCCACTGCCGGAGGTCTGCACGGCGGGCTGGGCGGGGCAGGTGGCGTCGGCGGCGTGGCAGGAATGTTCGGGGCGGGTGGAATCGGCGGGACCGGCGGGACTGGTGGGACCTCCGGTCTGTCCAGCGCAGGTGCCGGCGGCACCGGCGGCGCCGGAGGCACCGCAGCGTTCCTCGTCGGAACCGGCGGGCAGGGCGGGGCCGGCGGCGCCGGTGCGAGCGCCAACCTGCACGGCGGCTACGGCGACGGCGGGGCTGGCGGAGGCGGTGGCAACGGCGGCGCTGGGAGCTGGGTGTACGGCACTGGTGGCGCTGGCGGAGCCGGCGGCGTAGGCGGTGACACCTACCAGGCCGGCCATTCCGGCGGCAACGGCGGCAACGCCGGAAACGGCGGAGCGGCCCGGCTTTTCGGCGACGGCGGGATCGCCGGGCAGGGCGGCACCGGGGGGCGTGGCGCGCCCGCCGACACCGCCCTCGGGCCGGGCACCGCCGGGCTGGGCGGACTCGACGGTCTCGCCGGAGCCGGCGGCCTGATCTACGGCACCTCCGGCGCCCAAGCAGGTTCCTGGATCGCCCAGCACGACGTGTTGGGGACGTTGAACACTCGGGCGCAGGAGCTGTTCGGGCGTGGGCTGATCGGGGACGGCGCGGACGGGACGGCGGCCAGTCCGAATGGTCAGGCCGGGGGTCTGCTGTACGGCAACGGCGGTGCCGGATACAGCCCCACCGGCGGCGCAGTGAGCCAAGCCGGCGGCGCCGGGGGTTCCGCCGGGTTGATCGGTACCGGTGGCGCCGGCGGCCGGGGCTGGCTGCGCGGCGCCGGTGGGAGCGGCGGCCACGGCGGTTACCTGTTCGGCCACGGCGGAGCCGGCGGCGCCGGTGGCGACGCCGCACCGGGCAGCCCCGGCTTCAACGGCGCCAACGGTGGCACGGGCGGGGCCGGCGGCCGGCCGGGACTGTTCGGGGACGGCGGGACCGGTGGTCACGGTGGCCGGGGCGGTGCCGCCGGCGGCTCAGACAACATGTCCCGCGTCGGCGTTGCCGGCGGCAGCGGCGGTACGGGCGGGGCCGGCGGCGGTGGCGGATTCCTCTACGGCAACGGCGGGACCGGCGGGGCGGGCGGGACCGGCGGGGCGGGCGGGACCGGCGGGGACGGCAACGCCACTGCCGGAGGTCTGCACGGCGGGCTGGGCGGGGCAGGTGGCGTCGGCGGCGTCGCCTCGTTGTTCGGCGCCGGTGGGGGCGGTGGGACCGGCGGAAGCGGCGGCGGCTCCGGCCTGTCCAGTGCAGGTGCCGGCGGCACCGGTGGCACCGGCGCTACCGGCGCACTGCTGTTCGGGACCGGTGGACTGGGCGGGTCCGGCGGCACCGGCGGCAGCGGAAACCTGCACGGCGGCTACGGCGACGGTGGTGCCGGCGGGGCTGGCGGGTACGGAGGCGATGGCGGCAGCCCCAACAGCGGCGGGGCCGGCGGAGTCGGCGGGACGGGCGGCAACACCTACCGGGCCGGTCATTCCGGCGGTAACGGCGGCAACGGCGGGAACGCCGGAAACGCGGGTTTGATCGGCAGCGGCGGACCCCCTGGCCGCGCCGGGTCCGGTGGGCCGGGCGGGCCGGGGGACGCCAACCATGATCCAGGCACTACCGGACTCAGCGGACTCGACGGCCTGGCCGGCGGCGGCGGCCTGATCTACGGCTGACCCGCCCCGAGCCGGCCGCTTGGCTGCGCGGCGTCCCACGCGTCACTGCGCAATGGTCCGCGTTCACCTGGCCAACTGATCCCGCACCAGCGGCGCGATCTTGCGCGCCATATACGCATGTCCCGTGTCGTTCGGGTGCACACCGTCGGTGCCGATCAGGTCCGGTCGATCCACGAACCAGCGGCGCTCGATCGGGTCGACGAACGCCGCCCCCGCGTCGCGTGCCGCCGCGTGCATGATGTCGCGGATCTGCAACACCGCACCGGGCACGTCGGCGGTCGGCCAGGGCGGGCCGATCACCAAAAACCGTGCCGCAGGCGCCAATCGGCGCGCGATGTCGAAGGTGACGCGGACCCGGTCGGCCAGCAGCCGTGGCTCCACACCCTGGTCGTTGCGGGAGCCGAAGAACATCACCAGCACGTCGTCCGGCTTGACCGCCCGGGCCGTCAGGTCCGCGAAGACGCTGCCGCGGTTGCCGACCGTACCGTAACCGGCGCGACCTTCGGCCGCCACGTCGGCGTCGATGCGCAGCCCGCGCTGGGCGAGCAGCTGCCAGGCGCGGCACGTCCACGATGTGGCGCCCAGGCCGCCCTCGTCGGTGCCAGTCGTGTACGAATCGCCGATCACCGCAATGCGGCTCGGGCGGAAATCGAAGCTCGTCAGACGCACCGGCTGCGCCGGACTGTGAACCGTCGCAGCGGCCAACAACGAGAGACCAATGATCCACGTGGCCAGCCGACCCACCACGACACGCCTCCAGGAAAACCGGCCACCTTCACGGGGCATCAGACTCCCCCGAGTTTAGGTCGCTCTGGATCCGAACCCGCGTCGAACGCGCGGTGTTTCCGGTCTCAATTGAGTCAGCGCACGGCGGCGCGCGCCGAAATGCTTTCCGGGGCAACGCTGATGGGATCGAGATTGGTGCCGGGCGAATCGTCGGGTTCGTGCCCCGCCGGCGTGGGCCGCGCGTCGACCATCCGGCGCATCCAGCGGCGGGCCGGCTCTTCGACGAAGTGGTACAGCAGGATCGACAGTCCCACCGCGACGGCCAGCAGGCCGAAGATGTTCCAGCGCCATGGGCTGTCCGGCAGCCACGGGTGCAACCCGAAATTCACCACCGCCCACGTCCACGGGGTGTGCACCAATTCGTGCACCATGTACAGGCAGAACGAGATCTCGCCGCCGTACACCATCACCCGCGTCGACAGCAGCCACGGCAAGCTGCCGATGCCGACGGCCAGGGTGATCACCAGCGGAACGAACAACAGGTCGACCACCCCGCTGCTGTCGTACACCCCGGTGATCGGGAACGCATCGAGCAGGTACAGGATCCCGACGATGGCCACCACGAGCAGCAGGGATAAGTACCCGGCGATGCGTCGCCCCCGCTCGGTCAGCCGCAGCCTGCGCACCGCGGCACAGGCGATCGCTCCGGCGGCGAACTGCGTGACGATCCGGGGCAGCCAACTCCAGGGGGTGTAGAACACGCCACTGGCCAACAACAACACCACCGGCGGCAGCGACGCCGCGACAGCCATCAGCATCAGGCCCCGCGCCCGCGTCGCGTGCTGGATGCGGAAGATCACCAGCACCAGGCCACCGAACAGCAGATACGCCAGCCATTCCGCGCTGATCGACCAGGCCGGCCCGTCCCAGCTGGATAGGTCGAAATACGGCTGAAACCAGAGCTGGACCAGCAGGACCTGCCGTACATAGCTGATCGCGGTGAGCCGGCCCACGTCGGGCATCGGCGTATGTCCGATGTGCAAGGTGAGAATGAACCACGCGGCGGCCAGGTGCAGGGTGACCAGATACACCGGCCACACCCGGGCCAGCCGCAGCCACAGGAAGTGCACCGTGGCGCGCAGCGAGAACGAGTGACCCATCCGGTCCAGGTAGTTCCAGGTCAACACGAATCCGCTCAGGATGAAGAACAGGTCCACACCCTGCGCGCCGCAATTGAGCACCGGGGCCAGATTCTCCCGCAGATCGGGCGACGCGTCGGCCACCATGGGCCGGAAGTGGAAGAGCACCACCCATAGGGAGGCGACGATGCGGAGTCCGGTCAGGGCCTTGATCTCGCCTTTGATCTGGCTCCTGAGTTCACCGCTTTGCACGAGGTTCTTTCCGCCTGGACTCCGCTGCCGGCCGGCAACCGGCCGCTGAGGCAGCCTAACAGCGGCGTCGGTGGGCCGGGCGTCGCGCCACTTCTTAGCAAAGAATTAGTCGTAACTAGCGGTGCCATTAAGTTTTGCGGGCACTTTAAAGGCAGGTTTGGTGGGCAACAGGGAAATGGGGCTGTTCATGACGATCGCGATGCCGGTTTCGAGCACGATCGACTGCGGGGGCGCCCAGATCCGCGCGCACTGTCGTCATCTGGCGACGGTGGTGACCATCCGCGGCGAAATCGACGCCGTCAATGTGGAGCAGGTCGGCGACCACGTTCGCCGCTTCGTGCAGGCCGACAACCCGGTGGTGCTGGACCTGAGCGGCGTCAGCCACTTCTCCTCAGCCGGTATCGCATTGCTGTGCGCCATGGACGAAGAGTGCCGCGCCGCCGACGTCGAGTGGATGCTCGTCGCGAACCAGACCGTCGCCACGCTGCTCGACGATTCGTTCCCGGTTGCCCACTCGGTGCACCAGGCCCTGCGCGGCCTGGCCGACGCCATCACCTGGCGGCGTCAAATGGTTCTGCCGCTGCTGAAGAAGTCGGCCTGAGCGTTCTGTCCCGTCGCCACCTGGCCACCGCGATCACCACCAGGATCCCGGCGACCGTCACCAACGACAGCGTCAGCACCAACAGCTGCGGGTCGTAGACGACCGATGAGGTGGCCGGTTGCCCCTCGATGATCGGCGCGACGGCGATCGTGGAACGGGTATGACCCCAGCTGACGGCGGCAGCCACCAGCGCCAGACCGGCCAGCACCAACTCGGCGAATGTCCGCCCGGTCACAGCGACGACTCGTCGTCGGAGACATCCAGCTCGTCGGCGATGTCCGGCACGTAAGGACCCATCCGTTTCTCCACCAGCGCGGTCAGCGCGTCCCGGAAATGCCGGTGCCGACGCGCCCAGGCCTGCGCAGTGCGATCACCGGTGAGCTTCAGGCCGATCCCGTACCGGCCGCGCGGCACCCCGACGAGTTCGCCGAGCGCCCGCGCCGACTGCCACCTGGCCAGCGGTTTGCCGGATGCCACCGAATTCTGGGCTTCGGGGAAGACCTTGACGATCTCGGAGACCAGGATGGTCTCGGTGCCCTGGCGCAACGCGTCCTCGGTCAGCTCGACGGAGGTGTGCACCCGCGCCGCATGCACCTGCAGCGCCACGAACGCCGTCACCAGCACCAGGAAGATGAACGGGACCAGCAGCGAGATCGGCACGTGGTTGGCCCACTGGATATAGATCAACGACGCCGCCGACAGGGGACCGGCCAGCACCCAGTACCAGCTGGCACCGGACTCGTAGAACAGCCGCGTCTCGTCGGGTTCCCCCGCAGATGTCATGTGCGCCTCCGTCACGCCAGCCAACCCGCCACGTCGGCCGCCCAATAGGTCAGCACGATATCGGCCCCCGCCCGCCGGATCCCGGTCAACGACTCCAGCGCTGCGGCGCGTTCGTCGATCCACCCGTTGGCCGCCGCCGCACAGATCATCGCGTACTCCCCCGACACCTGGTACGCAGCCACCGGGACAGCTGACACGCTGGCCGCTGCCGCCACCACGTCCAGATAGCTCATCGCGGGCTTGACCATGACGATGTCGGCGCCTTCGGCGAGGTCGAGCTCGATCTCGCGCAATGCCTCGCGGGCGTTGCCGGGCTCCTGCTGATAGGTGCGGCGGTCCCCGGACAGGCTGGAGGCCACCGCCTCGCGGAACGGGCCGTAGAACGCCGAGGCGAACTTTGCCGCATACGCCAGGATCACCACGTCGGGGTGGCCGGCTGCGTCCAGCCCGTCCCGGATGGCGGCCACCTGTCCGTCCATCATGCCGCTGGGACCGACCACCTGTGCACCCGAATCTGCTTGTGCCACAGCAAGTTTCACGTACCGATCCAGGGTCTTGTCGTTGTCGACCCGGCCCCGCGCGTCCAGGACGCCGCAGTGCCCGTGGTCGGTGAACTCGTCCAGGCAGGTATCGGCCATCAGCACGGTCGCATCGCCGAGATCCTTGGCCAGGTCGCGCAGGGCGACGTTGAGAACGCCGTCGGGGTCGGTCCCGGCCGAGCCGTGCGCGTCCTTGTCGTCCTCGTCGGGCACCCCGAACAGCATCAACCCGCCCACCCCGGCGGCCACCGCGGCTGCGGCGGCGCTGCGCAGCGAGTCGCGGGTGTGTTGCAGCACGCCCGGCATCGACGAGATGGAGCGTGACTCGCCTTTCGCGTCGGCCTCAGCGCTGATGAACATCGGCAGCACCAAATGCCGTGGCTCCACCGAGGTTTCGGCCACCAGACGGCGCAGGGCCGGGGTAGAGCGCAGCCGGCGCGGACGCTGCCGTGGGTAGACCATCAGCGCTGCCCCTAGCCGCCAGTCATCGCCGGCGGCTCTTCTTCCGCGGCGGCGGCAACGCACCCTCAGCGCGCAACCGGGCGGCGTGTTCGGCCAGCGCATCGACCAGCGGACCCACCGCAGCGGTCTCCGGCTGCACATCCACCCGCAACCCGAATTCGGCTGCGGTCTCGGCGGTCTTGGGGCCGATGCAGGCGATGATGGTGCGCGCATGCGGCTTGCCGGCGATGCCGACCAAGTTGCGCACGGTCGAGCTGGAGGTGAAGCACACCGCGTCGAAACCACCGGTCTTGATCATTTCGCGGGTGGACGCCGGCGGCGGTGCGGCGCGCACCGTCCGGTAGGCGGTGACGTCCTCGATCTCCCAGCCCCGCTCCCGCAGACCCTCGGCCAGCGTCTCGGTGGCGATGTCGGCACGCGGCAGCAGCACGCGGTTCACCGGGTCGAAAATGCTGTCGTAGGGCGGGAATTCGTCCAGCAGCCCCATCGATGACTGCTCGCCGGACGGCACCAGCTCGGGGCTGATCCCGAACGCGCGGACCCGGTCCGCCGTCGACTCGCCGACGCAGGCGATCTTCACCCCGGAGAACGCCCGCGCGTCCAGGCCGAACTCACCGAACTTCTCCCACACCGCGCGCACGGCGTTGGTGGAGGTGAACACCACCCACTGGAAGCGGCCGTCGACCAGTCCCTTCACCGCCCGCTCCATCTGCGCGGGGCTGCGCGGCGGCTCGACGGCGATGGTGGGCACCTCGATGGGCAGGGCACCGTAGGAGGTCAGCCGCTCGCTCATCTCGCCGGCCTGGTCCTTGGTGCGGGGCACCAGCACGGTCCAGCCGTACAGGGCGCGGCTCTCCCACCAGTTCAGCTTGGCCCGGCTGGTCACCGTCTTGCCGATGGTGACCACCAGCGGTCCGGTCAGCGGGCCGGCCGGGTCGCTGCCGCCGCCGAGCACCGCCGGGTCGGTCAGACCAAGCAGCGTGGATTCGACCGACCGCTGCTGGCAGGTGGTGCCCTGCGCGGTCACCACGCACGGGGTGGTGTCGGCCAGCTCGTGGTCGATCAGGGTGCGTGCGGCCTCGGCCAGGTGCGACGCGGTCGCCTGCAGGATCAGCGGTCCGGGTGCGGCGGCCAGCGCCTCCCAGTCCACGTCCCCGCGCACGTCGGCGACGGTGTGCGCAGAACCCAGCGGCAGGCCGGCATAGGTCGGCACGGCGCTGCTGGGCGCCAGGCCCGGCACGATCTCGACGTGCAGGTGGGTGCGCGCGACCGCGTTCACCTCGGTGATCACCGCGTCCACCGCAAGGGGGTCGCCGGCCACCAGCCGCACCACATCGACGCCCAGGCGGGCCTCGTGCGCCAGGGTCTTGGCGACCTCGGCCGGGTCGCCGAGCGCCGGGCGGACATCGGGCTCACCCGACACCACCGCAGGCGCGGCGTGGCCGTCCGGCGGGCTGTCCGAGGACGACCCGTCCGCGCTGCCCGGCGCAGGTGCGGCGGGCACCGGCCCGGACACCGGCGGCAGATCCTTCCCGATCAACGCCAGCACCGGCTCCGGCACATCGGGGTCGGTGAGAACCAGGGTGGCATTCGCCAGCACCGTGGCGGCTCGGGTGGTCAGTAGACCGGGGTCGCCAGGACCGGAACCCACAAAAGTAATGCGGCCCGGCCTCGGCTTACGCCCTCGCGTCATCGTTGTCGCTCCCACGTGTTATCGAATCCCACTCAATTTCCTTGCACGGGGTCTTCCCGCGCTCCCCTCATCAGCTCTCGTGCGCCCAGCTCGAACAATTCCGCGGCAACTGAGAGCCCCAGTTCGCGGGCCCGGTCGACCGTGCCGATCCCGGACGCGCGGATCACGTCGGATCCGTCCAGCGCCGCCACGCAGCCGCGCAGCGACACCTCCTCGAAGATGCGCCCCTCCTCATCGATGGACGCGACCACCTCAGCGATCGCGCCCACCGGTGCGGAGCAGCCCGCCTCCAGTTCGGCGAGCAGAGTTCGCTCCGCGGTGACCGCTACCCGCGTGTCGGCATCGTCCAACTCCGCCAACACGGCGACCAACCGGCTGTCGCCGGCCCGGCATTCGACTGCGAGGGCGCCCTGAGCAGGCGCTGGCAACATTTGCACGGGCTCCAACGTCTCGGTGACGTCATTGAGACGACCCAGTCGGGCCAGACCGGCCCGGGCCACCACGACGGCGTCAAGATCACCACTGCTTACCCTGTTCAACCTGGTATCTAGGTTGCCTCTTAGGGGGCGGATTTCCAAACCGAGACCCAGTGCTCTAAGCTGTGCGGCCCGTCGCGGCGAGGACGTCCCCACCAGCGAACCGGCCGGCAATTCGCCCAGCACCAGCCCGTCGCGTGCCACCAGCGCGTCGCGGGGATCGTTGCGCGGCGGTATCGCCGCGATGGTGAAGCGCGGGTCGTCGGCGGTGGGCAGATCTTTGTGCGAATGCACGGCCGCGTCGACTCGGCCGTCCTGCATGGCCTCGCGCAGCGCGGTGGTGAACACGCCGACGCCGAGTGTTTCGATCGGCGCCGACGACCGGTCACCCACCGTGCTGATCGTCACCAACTCCGCGGGGTGACCGTTGGCGATCAACGCGTCCCTGATCGTCGCAGCCTGGGTGGTGGCCAGCAGACTGCCCCGAGTGCCTATCCGGATCACGTGCGCCAAACTACTCGGCGGACTGCTTTGTGCTATCGAAACCGCTTGGTAGAACTGGCAATTCGCCTGCGGCGACCGCATCCACCGCAGTCTGGTCGAGTTCGAAGAGCTCCCGCAGGGCCTCGGCGTAACTGTCGCCCCCCGGGGCGCTGGCGAGTTGCTTGATGCGCACCGTGGGCGCGTGCAGCAACTTGTCGACCACCCGTCGTACCGTGCGGGCCACCTCTTCGCGCTGAGCGCTCGCCAAGTCGGGCAACCGGTTGTCCAGGCGCAGCAATTCCGCCTCGACCACGTCAGCCGCCCGCTGGCGCAACGCGGTGACAGTGGGGGTGACCTCGGCCATCCGCTGCCCCGCCAGGTAGGCGGCGACCTCGGCGGCAACGATGAGGCGGGCGGCGTCGACGTCGGCGGCCGCGGCGTGCGCCGACGGCTCATGTTGCACCCGGTCCACGTCGACGACCAGGACACCGGGCAGGCCGGCCACCGCCGGGTCGACGTCGCGGGGCATCCCCAGATCGCAGATGACCAGCGGCTTTGCTGTTTCGTCGCGGCGCACCCCGGCGAGCGCGTGGTGCACGTCGGCCAGCGACACCACCGGGCTCACCGCCCCGGTGCAGCTGACCACCACGTCGGCCGCGGCCATCGCGTCGGGCAACTGCTCCAGGGCCATCGCCTCGGCCGGCACGCCGGATTCGCTGAGCCGGGCCGCCAGCCGCCGCGCCCGGTCCACCGACCGGTTCAAGACGAATACCCGGCCGATCCCGGCGCGGGTCAGGTGGGCGGCCGCCAGCCCACCCATGGCCCCGGCACCGACCACCGCGGCGGTCTTGCCGGCCAGGGTGCCCAGCTTGCGTTCGGCGATACCCAGCGCCACCGAGACCACCGAGGCACCGGCGGCGTCGATGGCGGTTTCGCTGTGCACCCGCTTGCCCACCGACAGGGCCCGCTGCGCCAGTTCGTGCAGCACCCGCCCGACCGTGCTGTGGGTCTCCGCGGCGGCGTAGGCGCGCCGGACCTGGCCGAGCACCTGCTGTTCGCCCACCACCGCCGAATCCAGGCCGCTGGCCACCGCAAACAAGTGCTCGACTGCGGCCTCGCTGTACCGGACGTAGGCGTGCTTGGTCAGATCGCCCATCGACATCCCGGAGAACTCGGCCAGCGCCTGCCCGATCACCGACAGCCCGCCGTGAAACGCTTCCACCACCGCGTACACCTCGACGCGGTTGCATGTCGAGAGCACCATGGCCTCGGTCACCAGCGGCGATTGCAGCACCTGGTCGACGATCTTGAGCTGATCGGACTCGTCGATGCTGAGTTGTTCCAGGACGGAGACCGGCGCACTGCGGTGCGAAACCCCGAAGAGCAGGATGCTCACGGCAGCATCACCTGGCCCGCTCCCTTGCCTCTGTGAAAGTGAACTCCTACCCAAGGTAGTCGGTTCTGCGGCGGGCTACCAAATGAGCGACCGAGGTCACCGGGCGGCGTCGAGACTGTACTGAGGGCACCGAAGCTGCGCTCAGGCCGTAACTTCCGGCTCAGACACGGCCTGGTTACCGGCTCGGCTCACAGCACCTCCCAGCGCGTCAGCGGGCGGCGAGATCGGCCCGCAGCCGCGGCTCGTCGACCTCCCAGTAGCTGTGCTCGCGGCCGTCGAGCAGTACCACCGGCAACCGGTCCCCGAATTCGGCTCGCAACTCGGCGTTCCCGGCCAGTGCCGCGGCGTCGACGTCGACGCTGGCCAGGTCGAAATTCAGCTCGCCGGCCAGTTCGGTCAACCGGGCCTGCACGCGCAGGCAGATCGCGCACCCGGCGCGGGTCAGCAACTCCACCTGAGGCCGGCTCGTCGTCATGGCCATCAGTGTGGCATCTCCGCCGCCGGTGGCAGGCGGCGTCACAGTCCGGCCGGATAGGGTTGGCGGGCAGGGACCGGCAACCGGGCCAGACAGTGACATGGGAGGTTTGTGATGGCTTCCTCCGACCCCGGCGAGGACATCGTCTACACCGGCAACCCGGACCTGGAGGCGCTGGCCGCCAATGCCAGCGCCGAACGCGCCCTCGAAGACCTGCACGCCGCCCCGACGGGCGAGCGTCCGCCACCGCCCGTCGATCTGACCGCCGCCGCGTTCTTCGACGTGGACAACACGCTGGTGCAGGGCTCCTCAGCGGTGCACTTCGGCCGCGGACTGGCCGCACGCGACTATTTCAGCTATCGGGATGTGCTCGGATTCGTCTACGCGCAGGCCAAGTTCCAGATTCTCGGCAAAGAGAACGCCGAGGATGTCGCGGCCGGCCGCCGCAAAGCGCTGGCCTTCATCGAAGGCCGGTCCGTCGACGAACTGGTGCGCCTGGGCGAGGAGATCTACGACGAGATCATCGCGGACAAGATCTGGTCGGGAACCCGGGAGCTGACCCAGATGCACCTGGACGCCGGCCAACAGGTGTGGCTGATCACCGCCACGCCCTATGAGCTCGCGGCCACCATCGCCCGCCGGCTGGGCCTGACCGGCGCGCTGGGATCGGTGGCCGAATCGGTCGACGGCGTGTTCACCGGCCGGCTGGTGGGCGACATCCTGCACGGGGTCGGCAAAGCGCACGCGGTGCGGTCGCTGGCCATCCGGGAGGGACTGAACCTCCGACGCTGCACCGCCTACTCCGACAGTTACAACGACGTCCCGATGCTGTCGCTGGTAGGCACCGCGGTCGCGATCAATCCCGACGCCCGGTTGCGCAGCCTGGCCCGCGAGCGCGGGTGGGAGATTCGCGACTTCCGCACCGCCCGCAAGGCCGCCCGCATCGGCGTTCCGTCCGCCCTGGCGCTGGGGGCGGCCGGTGGCGCGCTGGCCGCGCTGGCCTCCCGCCGGCAATCACGCTGATAAGCTGCGCCGCTGAGCATCGTTTGAGCGGAGAGCGGCAGCATGACACTTCCCGAGGGCGCCGAAGGAATCATCGGTAAGCACTACCGGCAGCTGGACTATTTCGAGGTCGGACGCGAGAAGGTCCGCGAATTCGCGGCCTCGGTGCAGGACGACAATCCGCTGCACTACGACGAGGCGGCGGCGGCCGAAGCCGGCTACTCGTCCCTGCCTGCCCCGCTGACCTTCCTGGCCATCGCCGGGCGCCGCGTTCAGCTGGAGATCTTCACCAAGTTCAGCATCCCGATCAACATTGCCCGGGTGATGCACCGCGACCAGAAATTCTTCTTCCACCGCCCGATCATGGTCGGCGACAAGCTGCACTTCGACACCTACCTGGACTCGGTGATCCAGTCCCACGGCACGGTGCTGGCCGAAATCCGAAGCGAAGTCACCGACGCCGAAGGCAAGCCGGTGGTGACCAGCGTGGTCACCATGCTGGGCGAGGCGGCGAACCATGACGCCGACGCCGAGGCGACCGTCGCCGCAATTGCATCCATCTGATCGAAGCAGGTAGCGTCTTTTTAATGACATCACAAGGCAATACGGGCAGCACCCAGCTGAAGCCGCCCGTCGAGGCAGTGCAGTCGCACTACGACCGGTCCAACGAATTCTTCAAGCTGTGGCTCGACCCATCGATGACCTACAGCTGCGCGTACTTCGATGAGAACCCGGACATCGATGCGCCGCAGACCAAGACGCTGGAAGAGGCGCAGTTCGCCAAGCGCAAGCTGGCGCTGGACAAGCTCAACCTCGAGCCCGGGATGACGCTGCTCGACATCGGCTCCGGCTGGGGTTCGACCATGCGGCACGCGGTCGAGCACTACGACGTCAACGTCATCGGCCTGACGCTGAGCGAGAACCAGCTCGCCCACTGTGAGCAGAAGTTCGCCGAGATGGACAGCCCCCGCCGCAAGGAGGTTCGCCTGCAGGGCTGGGAGTTGTTCGACGAGCCGGTGGACCGGATCGTCTCGCTGGGCGCCTTCGAGCACTTCGCCGACGGCGCGGGCGACGCCGGCTACGAGCGCTACGCCGCCTTCTTCAAGAAGTACTACAGCCTGCTGCCCGACGACGGCCGCTTCCTGCTGCACTCGATCGTGGTGCCCACGGCCGAAGAGGGCAAGGCGATGGGCCTGAAGACCACGATGAGCCTGCTGCGCTTCATCAGCTTCATCCTCAAGGAGATCTACCCCGGCGGTAAGTTGCCGCAGGTCGAGCAGGTGGATCGGTATTCGACCGAGGCCGGTTTCAAGATCGAACGCCACCACTACATCGGCAAGAACTATGTCCCGACCCTGAACACCTGGGCCGATGCGCTGGAGGCGCAGAAGGACAAGGCCATCGAGCTCAAGGGCGAGCAGGAGTACGAGACGTTCATGAAGTACCTGCGCGGCTGCTCGGACCTGTTCCGCGACGGCTACACCAACGTCTGCCAGTTCACGCTGGTCAAGTAACGACGACGGTCCAACGACAGACCCCCGGCGGCTGTGCCTCCGGGGGTTTTTCGTGCGCTGCTGTCAGCCGAAGAAAACGTTGCGGCGGCCGGCCAGCAACCGGTACAGCGTCTGCTGGATGGTCTCGCGAACCTGATCGGTCAACTCGAAGGTCACCATCGGATCGTCGGCGTCGCTCGGGGCGTAGTCGGCGGTCTGGATCGGCTCACCGAACGCGATCCGCCACTTCGACGGCAGCGGCACCAGCCCGGCGGGCCCGGCCAGCGGGAACAGCGGCGTCACCGGGAAGTACGGCAGACCGAACAGCCGCGCCAGCAACTTCACGTCGGTCAGCATCGGGTAGATCTCTTCGGAACCGATGATCGAGCACGGCACGATCGGCGCTTTCGTGCGTAGCGCCGCCGACACGAACCCGCCGCGCCCGAACCGCTGCAGCCGGTACCGGTCTTCGAAGCGCTTGCCCAGCCCCTTGTATCCCTCCGGGAAGACCGCGGTGAGCTCGCCAGAGGCCAGCAACCGGTGCGCATCGGCCGTGCAGGCCATGGTGTGGCCCGCCTTGCGGGCCGTCGAGCCCACCACCGGCAGGTCGAACACCATGTCGGCGGCCAGCAGCCGCAGGTCCCGCTCGGCGGGGTGCTCGTCGTGCACCGCCACCGACAGCATCAACCCGTCGAACGGCAGCACCCCGGCGTGGTTGGCGACCACCAGCGCGGCGCCCTCGGTGGGGATGTTCTCGATGCCACTGACCTCGACCCGGAACCACGACTTGAAGAAGAACCTCAGCAGCGGCCGCACGATCGCGTCGTTGAAGTGCGGATCGAAGCCGAATTCGTCGACGCTGTAATCACCGGTGAGTCGTTGCCGGAGGAAGCCGGCCACCGCGGCGACGCGCTGGGCGAGGTCGTTGAGCGGTGGCTCGCCACCGGACAAACCACCCGCGGCGCGCCGGTGCTGATCGATCTCGCGGACGACTGCGGCGATCTCGTCGGCTGAGGCGCGACCACTTGGATCCGAGAGCAACGAGGGGTGCTGATGCGAAGCGTCCGCACGCTGACTGGCAGCGCGGCGGCGCGCCGCTACCCGCCCCCGATTGCTGTGCAGTGGAATAACATTCGCTCTGGTTTCGCCCGCCACGTTAAATGCCCAAACCTATCTGACCCCGATGCGCGGAATTGAATTTCGGCTACCCCAGCGCTGCGCTACCGCTATAGCACGACCCTCCAAGGAGCGTACCCGATGCGGGTCGATTATGGGAGTCAGGCTACGGCCGCGAACGTAGTCGTCGAAGGCTTCCGCGGTCGTCCATTTCGGCTGATAGCCGAGCTCGGAGCGCATGCGGGTGGTGTCCATCACCCGGCCGTAACTCAGGTAGGCGAACTGGTCGCGACTGATCTCGTTGTACCGGTTGGCGCGCCGCAGCGAGTCGAGTGCCCATACCCCAAAACCGGGCACTGGCAACGGAATTCGTCCCGTACGACGGATCGCCTGGGACAACATCATGATGCCGTCGGCGCCGATGTTGAACGTTCCGGCCTTGCCCACCATCGCCGCGCGTTCCAGCGCGCCCAGCGCATCCTGCTCGTGCAGCAGTTGCAGTCGGGCGTCGCGGCCGAACATCGTCGGCACCAAAGGCCCTGCGAGATAACGCGACAGCGTGGTGTCCATCGCCGGGCCGATCATGTTGGCCAGCCGCAGGATGGTCACGGCGATGTCGGGCCGGCGCCGGCCCAGTCCCCGCACGTAGCCCTCGATGTCGAGGCTGTCCTTGGCGAATCCCTCGCGGAATGGCCGGCGGCTGCTGCTGTCCTCGGTGAACATCACCGGATCGCGCGGGCTCGACCCGTAGATCTCGGATGTGGACTTCAGCACCACCCGGCGCACCGACGGCGCCTTCTGGCAGGCGGCGAACAGCTGCATCGCCCCCATCACATTGAGCTCTTTGAGTGCCGCGCTGCCGCCGGAGCGCGGCGCGTAGGACGCCGCCGCGGCGTGTACCACGGTGTCGACGTCGCCGTTCCGAATTACCTTGGCAATGAACGGGTTCCGGATGTCGGCGCGCACGAATTCGGCGCGGCCCATCCGGCGCAGCATGTCCTTGCTGGGCGCGATCGCATCGACCGCGATGACCTGATTGATCAGCGGGTTCTGCGCGAGCCGCGCGGTCAGGTAGCCGCCCAGGAACCGGCAGGCACCCGTGACGAGCACCACCTTGGGGTAGTGCACGGTGTCGGCATCGGTAGGCCGGCCGCCGGTCCCCCCACCATCCGGACTGGACGAATCCACCTCGACAGCCTATCGACGAGGCGAAACGGGAGTGTTACGGACCGGTGACGGTACGCGCGGCCAGGACTTACTTGCCAAGTTTTCTGCGCTGCACTCGAGTGCGACGTAGCAGCTTGCGGTGCTTCTTCTTCGACATACGCTTGCGCCGCTTCTTGATTACTGAACCCATGAACTCCGCTATCTGACCTGTACCGGCTCTAACTGAATGACCGGGACACTTTACCCAACCGTACGCACGCAACGCCAAACCGGCTTCCGACGGCCTGCGGGCGTAGAGCGGACGGCTGTGGTGGAACGTGCAGTGCGCGGATCAGCCCGCGTCGAAATATGACGTCTCCAACATGTCGTGTACGGCTTTGGCGTGCACCCGGAAGGAGCGCCCGACGCGAACGGCGGGCAGCTCGCCGTTGTGCACCAACCGGTAGACCGTCATCTTGGACACCCGCATCAGCGTCGCGACCTCGGCGACGGTGAGAAACTGCGTCCGGGATCCGGCGGCGTCGGCCGAACCACCGTCCCGTGCCGCTTTACCTGCTGAATTCCCTGCCGACGGCCCGTTCGTAGACGTCATCGCAACCCAATCGTGTCAGGCACGCGCAATGCCAGCGGCTTCCCCTCCGCTGGCACTAACACGTGCGTACAAAGAGGAGAATAGCGGGACTAGTGGGGTTACTGGTACTGGTGAGAGACAATCAGTCCAAAATTGGTGAATTATTCTGATGTAATTCTCAGCTGCTCAGAGCGGGTTTTGGCGGCCTGAACGGCGGCGTCGACCGCCACCCGGAATCCGCCCCGCTCCAGCGCCCGCAGCGCCGCGGCGGTGGTCCCCCCGGGTGAGGTCACCGACGCGCGCAACTGCGCAGCCGAGGCGTCCACCTTCAGTCCCATCGGCTCGCCGTCGACCGGGCGCCGCTCGGAGTCCATCCGCTCCAACAGCATCGCCGCCGAACCGGCCATAGTCTGAGCGGCCAGGTCGGTGGCCACCTGGCGGCTCAGCCCCACCGCGACACCCGCGTCCACCAGTGCCTCGACCAACAGCAAGAAGTAGGCCGGGCCGGAACCAGACACCGCGGTCACCGCATCCAGCTGCTGTTCGGGCACGGTGAGCACCCCGCCGACCGCGTCGAACACCGCAGAGACCTCGTCGAGCTGCTGCGCGGTGACGAACCGGCCCTTGGCCAGCGCGGTGACGCCAGCCCCCACCAGTGCCGCCGCGTTGGGCATGGCCCGGACCACCGGGGTACCGGCCGGCAGCTTGGACTCGAAGAAGGTGAGGGTGACACCCGCGGCCACGGTGACGAAAACCTGCTCGACGCTGTCGTTGTCGGCCGCCCCGGTCGCCTCGGCCAGCTCGTCGACCACCGCTTCGACGTCGGCGGGTTTGACCGCAACGACCACGAACGAGGCGTTTTCCACCGCCTCGCTGATCGAGGTCTGCACCAGCACGCCATAGGTGCTGGACAGGTACTTGGCCCGATCCGGCATCCGTTCGGCCACCACCAGGTCCTTGACCTGCCGGCCGGCCCGCAGCAGACCCGACAACAGGGCTTCGCCGATGCTGCCGCCGCCGATGATCGCGATTCTTGCCATGCCGCAAAGCATCGCAGACCCGGCGACCGGGTCACCCGGGAGGTGTGAGTGCCAATTGGCGGGATTGCACCACGATGCGCCCGGCGGAGTCGACCACGGTGTGGTCCTCGTCGAACCAGTCCTGCCCGATTTCGACGCAGGTGCTGATGACCCGCAGCCAGCCGTCGACGGGCAGGCCCCGCAGGTAGGCGGTGAACTGCACTGTGGGCGCCCAACCGGTGCGGTCCACCGCGAACGTCACCGGGGCCGACAGGTCGCCGCAGAACAGGGCGAACAGCGGGTCCGGCGACACCCCTCGCGGCCGCGCCCACATCTGGAACACCGGCGGCCCGCCGTCGGCGCCGCGCCCCTGAGTCGACAGCAGCGGCCGGATATCGCAACCCGCACCCAGATGCACCAGACCGGCCGAGGGGTGGCCGGGCCCGATCGGCGCGACGTCAGCGGGCGGCTCCGGGACCATCAGCTCGATCACCGGATTGGCCGACAACAACGGCGCCGCCTCGTGTCCCGGTTCGCCCAGGGTGACCACCGCGTGCACGGCGGTGCGCTTGCCCTGGACCAGCTCGACGTCGGCCACGGTGATCCGGCGGCCCCGCTTGCGCAGCGTGGTCTCCAGGCGCATCGGTCCCGGATCGGGCGCGGACAGGAAGTTCACCGAGACCGCGACCGGTTGCTGGCGGGGGCCGGCGAACGCGGTCCGCGCGGCGTTGGCGCACAGCGCCACCATGGCGCCGCCGTGCACCTTGGGACCGATGGTCCAATGCTGGTCCAGCGCGCCTTCGAAGACCGGCCCGCCTGGTCCGGATCCGATTTCGCGCAGCGCCATCGCGGCGGTGAACAACGCGTCCATGTCAGCGCAGCAGGTTGGTGCGGGCGAATTGGAGCGACTCGACGAGCATCGCTTCGCGCTCGGCGGCCGATCGGGCACTCGAGGTCGACACTTCCAGCACCACGTGGCCGGTGAAATCGCCGGCGGCGAGCATCTGGCACACCTCGACGGTGGGCTGGGTGCCGCGGCCGGGCACTAGGTGCTCGTCGGCGGGCAATCCACTGCCGTCACACAGATGCAGGTGCACCAATCCCGAACCCATCTGTCGCGCCATCTCCAACGAGTCGGTGCCGGCGGTCGCGGTGTGCGAGAGGTCCAGCGTGTAGTGCGCGTGGTTGCCGTCCAGCGGGTTGTACGACGGCGCGAACGCCGAAACGCCGGGGCCCGGCCCGCCGCCACGCCTGCGCATCCGTTCCCGGGTCTGGTCGAGTCCGAAGAACCGGTCGGTGCGAAACGGGAACATGTTCTCGACCGCCACCAGCACATTGCTGGTTTCTTCCAGGGCCTTGACCTGGTCGCTGAAGCCCTCGGCGTACCGCCGTTGCCACCGGAACGGCGGGTGCACCACCACCGTCTGGGCGCCCAACTGCTCGGCGGCCCGCACGCTGCGGTCCAGCTTGAGGATCGGGTTGGCCCCCCACACCCGCTGCGAGATCAGCAGGCAGGGCGCGTGCACGGACAGCACCGGCACGCGATATCGCTGCGACAGCTTGGCGACGGCGTCGATGTCCTGGCTCACAGACTCGCTCCAGACCATCAGTTCGACGCCGTCGTAACCGAGCCTGGCCGCATACTCGAACGCGGCCTCGGCCCGCAACGGGTACACCGAGGCCGTCGACAGGCCGACTTTGATCGCTGGGCGCACAGTCTCCTCTGGGGGCGCCTAGCTCGTCTGCAACAGGGCCATCGGTCCCAGGGTGATCAACGCACCCACGGCGACCGCGATCAACGTGCTGGCAATGTCCTCGGTCTTGCGTACCACCCGGACACCCACCACCAGCCCGAGGATGACCAGCACCGAGAGCACCAGCGCCACGATGGGGTTCCACCGCCACAGCTGGTCGAAAGCGATGAACAAGCCGCCACCGAACGCGACCGCCAGGATCGACTGCAGCACGGTCAGCAGGGCGCGGCCCAGCGCCGCCATCCTGCCGTGCGAACGCCGGGCACTGCCCTGGTCGGCTTCGGGTGCGTCGTCGGCTGCGGCCGGCAGGGGGTCGCTGCGCCGGCGGGCGACCTCGTCGGCGAGGGACTGACCGCCGAACAATGTGTCGTCCGGGGTCTCGTCCGCGTCGGCGCCGTGCAGGTACGAGCGCACATACGCGGAGTCTTCGACCACCGATTCCGCGTCGCGCACCTCGCTGTCCATCACGTCGACCGACGCGTCGGTGTAGTGACCCACCGGATCCGGACTCATGTGCTCGGCACCCGACTGCTGCTCGGCGTCGGTGACGCCGGATTGGCGTAGCGGCCGCGGGTACTGGCTGCGCTCCGGACCGGGTTTGCGCGGCGCGAGCGGTTCCGATCTGGGCCAGCGCGGCTCGGGCTCGGCCCAGTAGGCCGCCGGAACCTCCGGTTCGGGATCGACGGCGGGGGTCTCGCGGACCTCGGGTTCGGCGGCGGGCGCGGCCGACGGTCGCGGTTCAGGTGACACCTTCTCGCGAGGCTCGTCACGGATGACCGGTATCTCACCGGTCAGCTCGGCGACGCTGATCGAGTCGTCGCCCCGACGACGACGGCGCCGGCGGGTGGCCGTGGGCGTACCGCCGGTTCCGTTCCTGGCCAGCAGCTCGGCCACCGAGATCTGCTTGGTGTCTTCGGCGTCGGGGTGTGGTCCAGTCATGATTTGCCTCTCGACCGGTTTGACGCTACCCGATCAGCTGCCTGACCTGCGGAATCACGCGCCGTCGTCTGCACGGTCGACGTCTCCATGAAGGCGGTTCCGTCCGCTTCGCTGTCGAGTTTGCGCAAGATCAGACCCTCCCGTAGCGCCCACGGGCAGATGTCCACCGTTTCTATCGACAGCGCTCGCATACTCGCCTCCGCCACCAGAGCACCCGCCACGATCTGCGGCGCACGCTCGGCGCTGACTCCTTCCAGTTCTGCCCGGTCAGCGGTCGTCATCCTAGAGATGAAAGATATGAGTTGTCTGAGGCCATTCGCGGTGAGGGTCCGCCGCACGTTGGGGCCGGCCGCCGAGGGGGCGGCGCCGGTGAGGCGCGCCAGCGACCGGAAGGTCTTGGAGGTGGCGACCGCGAGGTCGGGCTCACCGGCGTCGAGCAGGGTCGCGCTGGCATCGGCCAGCTCGGCATCCAGCCAGTCGCGCAGCATTGCGATCCGGCGTCGCCCGGGCGGGTCGTCGGGCAGCCATTCGCGGGTCAGCCGTCCGGCGCCCAGCGGTAGCGACAACGCCACCTCGGGTTCCTCGTCGACGCCGCTGGACACTTCCAGCGAGCCGCCGCCGATATCGAGGTTGATGATGCGTCCCGCGCTCCAGCCGAACCAGCGCCGCACCGCCAGGAAGGTCAACCGGGACTCGTCGACCCCGCGCAGCACCTGCAGCTCGACCCCGGCTTCCTTGCGTACCCGGGCCAGCACGTCGTCGGAATTCTCGGCGTCGCGGACCGCGGAGGTGGCGAAGGCCATCAACTCGGCACAACCGGAGCTGACCGCGATCTTGGCGAACTCCTCGACCGTGGCGATCAGCTTGTCGGCGCCGCGCTTGGTGATCTTGCCCGAACTGTCGGTCGCCTCGGCCAGCCGCAGCGTGGCCTTGGTCGAACTCATCGGGGCCGGACACCCGCCCCGATGCGCATCGACCACCAGTAGATGGACCGTGTTGCTACCCACGTCCAGCACGCCCAATCGCACGGAATCAAAACTAGCGGGGCTGACCAGGCACTCGCCTGTCGACCCGTGCTATCGCGCTGCGCGCGGGAGCCGGTCGCCGGCCGGCCGGAGGACTAATGTTGCACCCGTGGCTAACTCGCGACCGGGACAGGAGGTCGAACTGGACTTCGCCCGTGAGTGGGTGGAGTTCTACGACCCCGACGATCCCGAGCACCTGATCGCGGCCGACTTCACCTGGCTGCTGTCGCGCTGGACGTGCGTGTTCGGCACGCCGGCCTGCCACGGCACCGTTGCCGGCCGCCCGGACGACGGGTGTTGCTCGCACGGGGCGTTCCTGTCCGACGACGACGACCGCGCCCGGTTGGACGACGCGGTACGCAAGCTGACCAAGGACGACTGGCAGTTCCGCGACAAAGGCCTGGGCCGCAAGGGTTACCTGGAGCTCGACGAGCACGAGGGCGAGCCGCAGTACCGCACCCGCAAGCACAAGGACGCGTGCGTGTTCCTGAACCGGCCCGGCTTCGCCGGTGGTGTCGGCTGCGCGCTACACAGCAAAGCCCTCAAGCTGGGGGTCCCACCGTTGACGATGAAACCCGACGTGTGCTGGCAGCTGCCGATCCGGCGCAGCCAGGAGTGGGTGACCCGGCCAGACGGCACCGAGATCCTGAAGACCTTCATCACCGAGTACGACCGGCGCGGCTGGGGCTCCGGTGGCGCCGATCTGCACTGGTACTGCACCGGCGATCCGGGCGCCCATGTCGGGGCCAAGCAGGTGTGGCAGAGCCTGGCCGACGAACTCACCGAGCTGCTGGGCGAGAAGGCGTACGCCGAGTTGGCCGCAATGTGCAAGCGCCGCAGCCAATTAGGGCTCGTTGCGGTGCACCCGGCGACGCGGGCCGCCGAGTAGGCGACAGCGTCGGCGAGTCAGACGCTGTTCCTTCTGGTGTAGACCAGGACCATGCGCAGCGCACTGGCGTTCAGGTAGGCCGCCACGCTCGCCGCGGCGGCATCCGCGTCGTGCGCCAGCACTGCGCCGGTGATCGCCTGCAGATCGGCGACCACTGGCTCGGCATCGTCGTAGGCCTCGGTGAGTTCGTGTTCGCGACCGCCGAACGCCTGTTCCACCCAGCGATACAGCAAACCCAGCGCGCGGTTGCGGGTGCTGTGGATCAACACCTGGAAGTAGGCCAGGTCGGCCGCCTGCCGGGCGGCGGCCGTATCCGCCCCGCGTAACCGGTCCAGCGCGGCGGTGAGTTCCTCGGCATCCGCGGTGGTGCTGCGCTGCGCCGCCAGCCGGCCGATCAGCGGGCCCAGGGCGCCGCGGATCTCCAGCAGCTCGACCAGGAACTCCGGCCCGAGCTTGCGCACCAGCGCCTCGACCACCGCCGGATGGGTCAGGCCCTCGGGATCACGAACCACGCTGCCGCTGCCGTGCCGGACCTCGATCAGTCCCATTTCCTGCAGCCGGGCCAGACCCTGCCGCAGGGATGTCCGGTTGACCCCGAGTTGATCAGCCAGTTCGCGCTCCGGCGGCAGGGTCGAGCCGGGCGGGAAAACGCCGTCCAGGATCGCGTCGGCCATCGACGCGGCGATCTGCTCATCGACTCGCTGTCGATCCGGCGGGGGTATCGGACTTGACTGGTTCATTGGCTCAACCAATTATAGAAGGCGACCGGACCGCGCCGGCGTATTTGACCGCCGCGTGTTCCCGACCGGAAGGCACGTGATGGATGACGCGATGCGCTCGGCCGTGGCCCCGCGCTGGCGGGGCGACCCGGGGCGACTGGAGGTGTGGTACGCCACCCTCTCCGATCCGGACACCCGCGCCGGACTGTGGGTGCACTGTGAGACCGTCGCACCGACGCACGGGAGTCCGTACGCCCACGGCTGGGTGACCTGGTTCGCGCCCGAAGGCCCACCGCGCACCGAGCGGTTCGGTCCCGCACCCGTCGAACCCGCCGGCGGCACCGCGTGGTTCGCGGCAGCCGGCGCTCTGGTGGCGCCGGAAACGCTTGCCGGCCAAGCGGGTTCGATCGGTTGGCAGCTCGCCTGGACGGACACCGCGGCGCCGCTGTGGAC
Source organism: Mycobacterium sp. NGS29 (assembly GCF_059812965.1). Taxonomy (NCBI): domain Bacteria; kingdom Bacillati; phylum Actinomycetota; class Actinomycetes; order Mycobacteriales; family Mycobacteriaceae; genus Mycobacterium; species Mycobacterium sp. NGS29. Next base: position 171,119 of record NZ_JCALDR010000002.1, on the reverse strand, counting down.
GTTTCCGCGCCTGCTGTGGGAACACGAACTGCTACCCGGCGCCCAGGTGGTGGCAGCGCCCACCGCGGACTTCACCGGTTGCCTGACCATCGACGGCACCACGTCGCGAGTGGACCGCTGGCGCGGCAACGTCGCGCACATCTACGGGCACGGCAACGCCAAGCGGTGGGGCTGGCTCCACGCCGACCTCGGTGGCGGCGATGTCGTGGAAGTCGTCACCGCACAGTCGCACAAGCCGGGACTCAACCGTCTGCCGCCGTTGGCTTTCGTGCGCTTCCGTATCGACGGAAAGGACTGGCCGGCAAGGCTTTCACCCTCGCTGCGGCTGCGCACCACGCTGGGCCTGTGGCATTGGCAGCTGGAGGGGCGGATCGGCGGTCGCGCGCTGTTGATCCGGGTCGACCAGCCGCCGCAGCGCTGCGTGAGCCTGGAGTACACCGATCCCGACGGTGGCCGATGCGTGTGCACCAACACCGAGCAGGCCGACATTCACATCGAACTCGGCGAACGGCGGTGGTCGGTGCTGGGCACCGGCCATGCCGAGGTCGGGTTGCGCGGCGACCAGGCACCACCGGTCAATGAGAGGACACCCTGATGAGTTTCGCCTTGGACCCACCGCTGCTGTTCGCCTCCGGCGTGCTGATCGAACGCCGCTTTCCCGCGCATCGCCGCGACTTCGTGGAGGCCGCGGTGCTCGGCGTATTCTTCGCCGGGTCATTCGGCCTGTACCACAACGTGCCCGGACTGGGCTTCCTGTGGCGTCCGTTCCGCGCCCGCAACGGACGCGACTTCATGTGGAACAGCGGCTTTTTCGACGTTGCCACCGACGAGCTGGACTGGCCCGCGCACGCCACTGCCGGCGGCATCTTCGCGACGTATCCGTTCTTCCTCAAGCTGGGCCGCGCCCTCGGGCGGCAGGTCGCTGCGCACTCGTGAGCCCCCGGTTGGCGGCACGGGCGACGGCATCCTTCGGCACTGCGCTGCTGCCCGAGGAGTACGGCGGCCCTGCGCCGGCGCAGTTCGCCGAACGCGTCGACCGCTACCTGGCGCAGCTTCCCGGCCCCTCGCGGCTGGCGGTACGGGCCGGGCTGCTGTCGCTGGCGGCGGCGAGCTACCTGACCACCGGCCGGTCCCTGGCGCGCCTGCGGCCGCCCGAGCGGGAACGGGTGCTGCACCGCGTCGCCGCGCTGGGCGCCGACGTCCGGGCGGCGGTCGAGGGCATGAAGGTGGTCGGCCTGTTGGCCAATGGTGCCGACAGCTACGCGGCCGAACTGCTGTCCCGCGCCCAGCACGAAGGCGCGGTGCGCCCGGATGCGCCGCTGGCTGTCACCCCGGCGGCCGAGAGCGCCTCCGTTGTCACCGCCGACGTGGTGATCGTCGGCTCCGGCGCCGGTGGCGCGATGACGGCCCGCACGCTGGCCCGTGCCGGCCTCGAGGTGGTGGTGCTCGAGGAGGGACGCCGCTGGACGGTGGAGGAATTCCGCACCACCCACCCGATCGACCGCTACGCCGGCCTGTACCGCGGCGCCGGGGCCACCATCGCGCTGGGTCGCCCCTCGGTGGTGCTGCCGATGGGCCGCGCGGTAGGCGGTACCACCGTGGTCAATTCCGGCACTTGCTTTCGCCCACCGGTCGCGGTGCAGCGGCGCTGGTGCGACGAATTCGGTCTCGGCCTGGCTGACCCCGACCGGTTGGCCGGCTACCTCGACGAGGTGGAGCGCACCCTGCAGGTGGCTCCGTCACCACGAAATATGTTGGGCCGCAACGGCGATCTTCTGCTGGACGCCGCCGACACGCTGGGTTGGCGGGCGGCACCGATCCCCCGCAACGCGCCGGGTTGCGGGGGCTGCTGCCAGTGCGCGATCGGCTGCCCGCACAACGCGAAGTTCGGCGTCCACCTCAACGCCCTGCCGCAGGCGTGTGCAGCCGGGGCACGGATCGTCTCCCACGCGCGCGCCGAACGGGTGCTGCACCGGAACGGACGGGCCCGGGGCGTCCGTGCACGTCGTCCCGACGGCACCGCGATCGACGTCCTCGCCGCCACCGTCGTGATCGCCGCCGGCGCGACCGAGACACCAATGTTGTTGCAGCGCAGTGGGATCGGCGGACATCCGCGACTGGGCCGCAACCTCGCACTGCATCCCGCGACGTTGCTCGCCGGCCGCTTCGAGGACGACGTCTACGCCTGGCGCGGTGTGCTGCAGAGCGCAGCCGTGCATGAATTCCACGAGTCCGACGGCGTGCTGATCGAGGCGACGTCCACGCCGCCGGGAATGGGGTCGATCGTCTTCCCCGGCTTCGGCGCCCAGTTGCTGCACTGGCTGGACCGGGCACCGCAGATCGCCACCTTCGGTGCGATGGTGGCCGACCGGGGCGTCGGCTCGGTGCACTCCGTGCGCGGCCAGACGCTGGTGCGCTACGACATCGCGCCGGCCGATGTCGCCAAGTTGCGGGTGGCGCTGACCGCGATCGGTCGCCTGCTGTTCGCTGCCGGCGCCGTCGAAGTGCTCACCGGCCTGCCCGGCGCCATGACGGTGTCCTCGGCAGCCGAGCTGCAGCAGGTGCTGGCCGGGGCCGATCCCGGAAGTCTGCACCTGTCCGCGTTTCACCCGACCGGGACCGCGGCCGCCGGCGCCGACGATCAGCTCTGCCCGGTCGATCCCGCCGGCCGACTACGCGGCATGCACGGCGTGTGGGTGGCCGACGCCTCGATCCTGCCCAGCTGCCCTGAGGTCAACCCGCAGGTGTCGATCATGGCGCTCGCGCTGGCGGTGGCCGATCAGATCGTTGGACGTTGACCGGACGCTAGGGTCGGCTGATGCGCAGGACCATCGACTGGGACGGCGATGCCGTCACGATCATCGACCAGACCGCCCTGCCGACCGACTACCGGGTGTTGCGGCTGACCAGCGTCGACGAGCTGATCGACGCGATCCGCCGGCTGGCGGTGCGGGGAGCGCCGGCACTCGGCGCGGCGGGGGCCCTCGGCGTTGTGCTCGCTGCCCGCGAAGGGGGTGACGTTCCGGTCGCGGCCCGACGGGTCGCCACGGCCCGGCCGACCGCCGTCAACCTCAGCTGGGGTGTCGCCCGGGCCCTCGCCAAACTCGACCGGGGCGGCGCGGCCGTGCTGGCCGAAGCGCTGGAGATCCTCGACGAGGACGAACGTCTCAACCGCGCCGCATCGGCCCACGCCGCGCAGATCCTGCTCGCGGTATGCCCGCGGCGGCCGTTGCGGCTGCTCAGCCACTGCAACGCCGGCCATCTCGCCACCGTGGCCTGGGGCAGCGCGCTGGGCGTCGTCTGGCACCTGCACGAACGGGGCCTGGTCGAGTCGGTGCTGGTCGACGAGACACGCCCGCTGCTGCAGGGCGCCCGCCTCACCGCCTGGGAGCTGGCCCAGGCCGGCGTGCCCTACCGGGTGCAACCCGACGGCGCCGCGGCCGCGGCGATGGCACGGGGCCTGGTGGACTGTGTGCTCGTCGGCGCCGATCGGATCGCGGCCAACGGCGACGTCGCCAACAAAATCGGCACCTACGGCTTAGCCGTCGTGGCGCACCATCATCGGGTGCCGCTGATCGTGGTCGCCCCCTCGTCCACCGTCGACACCGCGCTGGCCAGCGGGGCCGAGATCGCCATCGAGGAACGCGCGCCCGAAGAACTGCGCACGTTCGGCGGCGCCGCCATCACCCCGCCGGACGCCGACGTTTTCAATCCGGCCTTCGACGTGACCCCGGCCGAGCTGATCACCGCCGTCGTCACCGAACACGGCCGATACCGGCCGCCGGATCACCCCTCGAGCTTGTAGCCCAGCCCCCGCACCGTCACCAGATGCACCGGGTTGGCCGGATCGGACTCGATCTTGGACCGCAACCGCTTGACGTGCACGTCGAGAGTCTTGGTGTCGCCGACGTAATCCGCACCCCAGACCCGGTCGATCAGCTGGCCGCGGGTCAGCACCCGCCCGCTGTTGCGCATCAGGTACTCCAGCAGGTCGAACTCCTTGAGCGGCAACGTGATCGTGTCCCCGTTGACCGACACGACGTGCCGTTCGACGTCCATCCGGACCGGGCCGGACTCCAGCACCCCGTCGCTGATCTCGGAGTCGTCGTCGCCACCCCGGCGCAGCACCGCCCGGATCCGGGCGATCAGCTCGCGCGCCGAGTAGGGCTTGGTCACGTAGTCATCGGCGCCGAGCTCCAGACCGACCACCTTGTCGATCTCACTGTCGCGCGCGGTCACCATGATCACCGGCACCCCGGAGCGGGCCCGCAGCTGCTTGCAGACGTCGGTCCCGGACATGCCCGGCAGCATCAGGTCCAGTAGCACGATGTCGGCACCGGTCCGGTCGAACTCGGCCAGCGCCGAGGGTCCGTCGGTCACCACGGTGGCCTCGAAACCCTCTTTGCGCAGCAGGAAGGCCAGCGGATCGGCCAGCGATTCCTCGTCTTCCACGATCAGCACGCTCGTCATTTGCGCCACTCTCCTTCATCGCTTCCCACTGCATGGTCGTAACCGCGGGTCATCGACTCAGCTCTTCCTCTCGTTGTGCTCTGCCCGGCCTCAGGTCCCGGCCCAGCGGCTTCACCTTGTCCTGGGTGTTCACCGCGGCGGATTCGGACGCCGGGATCGACAGCGTGAATGTCGATCCGGTCCCCGGCTTGCTCCAGACGCCGATGCTGCCGCCGTGGTTGGCTGCGACGTGCTTGACAATGGCAAGTCCCAGCCCGCTCCCCCCGGTGGCGCGCGACCGCGCTTTGTCGCCACGGAAGAACCGCTCGAAAACCCGCTCCTGATCCTCCAGCGCGATCCCGATGCCCCGGTCGGTGACCGCGATCTCGACGTTGTCACCGCGCCGGCGGCGACTGATCGAGACCAGCGACCCCCGCGGCGAATAGGCGATCGCATTGGACACCAGATTGGCCAGCGCGGTCACCAGCAGCGTCTGGTCCCCCACCACCTGCAGCCCACTGGCCGCGTCGGTGCGAACTTCGATGTCGGCATTGTCGGCGGCCACCTTGTGGCGTGAGATCGCCTCGGAGACAACGGCATCGATGTCGACGTCGGTCTCGTTCGTCAGTCGCTCGGCACCCTGCAGCCGGGACAGCTCGATCAGTTCGGCGACCATGTCACCCAACCGGTTGGCCTCGATGAGCACCTTTTCGGCAAACCGTCGGACCGTCTCGGTGTCGTCCGCGGACGCCAGCAGCGCCTCGGCGAGCAGGGTCATGGCTCCGACCGGGGTCTTGAGTTCGTGGCTGACGTTGGCAACGAAGTCCCGCCGGGTGGCCTCCATCCGGGCGTAGTCGGACTGGTCCAGGACGAAGACCACCGCGAAGCGGCGGTCCTGCTCGCTGAGCAACCGGGCGTGGCCGTGCACGCACAGTCCAGACTTGGCACCTGCGCGCTTGTCGGTGGCCAAGTCGAATTCGACGTCATCGCCACCCAGGGCCTGCTTGGCGGCCTTCCAGGCGTCGTCGTCGAGCTGGCGGTCGCGGACCAGACCGAGCTCGCGGGCCCGGTCGTTCAGATAGACGACGTCGCGGTGGGTATCCACCACCGCAGCACCCATCGGCATCAGTGCCACGATTCGCTGCAGCATCTGCGCGACGGTGATACCCGTCCACTCGGCGGGCTGCTGGCTGGGCTGCCGCACCCGCCGCGCCAGCCGGAAGCCGACCGCGACACCGACGGCCAGGGCCAGCGCGGACAAGACCCCGGCCAGCAACAGTGCCGAGAACACAGTCACAGCCCAAATCCTACAAATCAGGTGAACGGCGCCCTAGCGGAGCGCGGCTAAAACCAGACAAGTCACATGCTTCGGCGCAGGTGTTCCGCTCGCGTTTACGCGATGTTCAGCAAGCTGTTCTTTACCGGCCGGATTCAGCCCTTCGACGCACCCTGACCGGCCACCGCGGCGGCACCGGCCTCGGCCGCTTCGGGATCCAGGTAGGTGCCGCCGGCAACCGTCGGCCGCAGGTCGGCGTCCAGGTCGTAACGCAACGGAACGCCGGTCGGGATGTTCAATCCGACCACGTCCTCGTCGGACATCTGATCCAGGTACTTGACCAGGGCCCGCAGCGAGTTGCCGTGCGCGGCGATCAGCACCGTCTTGCCGGTCCGCAGGTCCGGGACGATCACGTCGGTGAAGTACGGCAGAAACCGGTCGACGACGTCGGCCAGGCACTCGGTCAGCGGCCCGCCACCGATGTTGGCGTAGCGCGGGTCGGCGTCCTGGCTGAACTCGCTGCCCTTCTCGATCTCCGGCGGCGGGGTGTCGTAGCTGCGCCGCCACGCCATGAACTGCTCCTCGCCGTACTTCTCTTTCGTCTTGGCCTTGTCCAGCCCCTGCAGCGCCCCGTAATGGCGTTCGTTGAGCCGCCAGCTGCGATGCACCGGGATCCACAGCCGGTCGGCCGCGTCCAGGGCCAGGTGCGCGGTGCTGATCGCGCGGCGCAACAACGAGGTGTAGAGCACGTCGGGCAGCAGGTCCTGTTCGGCCAGCAGCTCGCCGCCGCGGACCGCCTCGGCCCGGCCCTTCTCGGTCAGCCCGACGTCAACCCAGCCGGTGAACAGATTGCGGGCATTCCATTCGCTCTCGCCGTGCCGCAGCAGCACCAGAGTGGCAGTGTCTCCCATGCCGCAAAGTCTCTCACGCGTCGTCGTCGATCAGGTGCGCGAACGCCTTGAGGTTCTTCAGCGACTCCCCGCGCGAGACCCGCCACTCCCATTCTTTCTGGATCGACGTGCGAAAACCCAACTCCAGCAACGTGTTGAAGTCCGAATCCACCGCCTCCAGCACCTGCCCGAGCACCCGGTCGATCTCGTCGGCGTCGACCGACGCCAGCGACATCCGACCGACCAGGTAGATGTCGCCGACATTGTCGATCGTGTAGGCGACGCCGTAGAGCCGACGGTTGCGCTTGAGCAGGAACCGGTAGACACCCTCGTGGTTTTCGTCGGGCTTGCGGCACACGAAGGCCTCGACCCGCACCGAATGCTCGCCGATGCTCAGGATGGTGTTGGTCTTGAGCCTGCGCTCGCCGGGGAGTTCCACGATGAGCCCGGGCAGCCCGCCGTGCGCGCCGGCGTGCGCCGAGTACGTCAGATCGCTGGCCTGCAACGCATCCTCGATCAGCCGCTGCACCTGCGCGGTCATGCGCCCACCCCGCGGCGGGCCGTCCAGCGCCGCGGCCTGCGCTTGGCAACCAGATCGCGGCGCCGACGCTGACGCTCGGCGGTGAAGCCGCCGATCGCACGCCGGTAGCTCCGCAGCAACGCGTCGGTGGTGTGCTCCCAGGAGAACGTGCCCGCGTGCTGGACCGCGGCCCGGCTCATCGCCCACCCCTGCGGGCCGGCACCGATCCGCAGCAGGTGATCGATGGCATCAGCCCACTGCCCGACGTCGTGGCCGGACACCAGGGTGCCGGTGATGCCGTCGCGCACCGCGACCGGCAGTCCGCCGACCGCGGCCGCCACCACCGGCGTGCCGCAGGCCTGGGCCTCGATCGCGACCAACCCGAAGGATTCCGAATAACTGGGTATCGCAACGAGATCCGCGGCGTGGAACAACCGGGCCAGATCCGTGCGGGACTGCGGCGGCAGGAACGTCACCCGCTGGGCGATACCCAGTTCGCCGGCCAGTCGCGCCAAACCGTCCGGTGACGCCAGGCCGCTGCCCGACGGTCCACCGGCGACCACGATGCGCACCCCCGGCAGCCGCGCCGCCGCCCGCAACACGATGTCGGGGGCCTTCAACGGCTGGATACGCCCGACGAAGGCCACCACCGGCTCGTGCGGGGCGAGCCCGAGGGCGCTGCGGGCCGCCGCCCGGTCACCCGGCCGGAACACCTCCAGATCGACCCCGGGGTGCACCACGTCGATGCGTGCCGGATCGGCATGGTGCAGTGAAATCAGTTGGCGCGCTTCATCATCGGTATTCACGATGAGCCGGTCCGCCTCGTCCACGACCTGCTGCTCACCCACCGTCCGCAGCGGCGGCTCGGCCGCGTCGCCGTCGGCCAGCGCGGCGTTCTTGACCGCGGCCAGGGTGTGCGCGGTGTGCACCAGCGGAACGGCCCAGCGGTCGCGCGCCAGCCAACCGACCTGACCGGACAGCCAGTAGTGCGAATGCACCAGGTCGTAGTAACCCGGTTCGTGGGCAGCCTCGGCGCGCAACACCCCGGCGGCGAACGCACACAGCTGGGTCGGCAGGTCGTACTTGTCCAGCCCTTCGAACGGCCCGGCCACCACGTTGCGCACCAGCACCCCCGGTTCCACCCGCACGATCGGCGGGTCCGCGGACGCGGTGGCCCTGGTGAAGATCTCCACCTCGACGCCGCGGCGGGCCAGGTGCAACGCGGTCTGCAGTACGTAGACGTTCATCCCACCGGCGTCGCCGGTGCCCGGCTGGGCCAGCGGCGAGGTGTGCACCGCCAGCAGGGCGACGCGGGTCAGCGCGCTCTCGTCGTCGCGAACAACTGGGTACCGCACCCCTTCATCTTTACAGGACGCGATCGCGCGGACCCGGTGGCGCTACTTGGCGATCGCCTCGGGCTCGGCGTCCGGCAACTGGGTGGTCAAGGCCCCCGACCTGCGCATCGCGCCCAGCGGGTCGGCGTAGAGCCCGTCCAGCGACACGATTCCCGCCCCCGCTTCCTGCACCCGGTTGCCGAACGCGGTGACGCGGATGTCGCGCGGGGCGAGCACCGACCGGGCCGCGAACGCTTCCTCCACCTGCGCCATGCCCTCGGGGTACTCGGTGAAAGCCTGGCCGCCGACCACCACCTCGTCGGGATTGAGCAGGTCGCGCAGCAGGGCGACGGCCTCGCCGAGCACCTTGGCCCGCTCCCCCAGCAGCTCGCGGGCCTGCTGGTTGCCGTTGCGCGCTACCCGCAACAGGTCCGCCATCGCGGCGCTCGAGGCGCCGGTGCGGTTCGCCGGGGCCACGCCGGGCAGGATTCGCAGCGTGCGGGCAGCTGCCAGCACCGCCTCGTCACTGACCGTGGACTCCAATTGTCCCGAACCGCCCAGCAACTCCGATTGCACCGGCAACGGCGCGATGGTGCCCGGGCCGCTGGTGGGGCAGTGCACCCGCCCGTCGATCACCAGCGCGTACCCGACCGTCTCCCGGGCGTAGACGTACAGGCTGGTCGAGGAGTTGGCCGCAAACCGCCGCATGCCCAGCAGCAGCTCGGCGCCGGCCATGGCGTCGACGTGCGAGGCCACCGACACCGGCAGTCCCAGCGCGTCAGCCAGCACCGGCCCGACCGGGGCCTGACGCCAGCCCAGCCGGTGGTGGTCCACCAGACCGCTGGCGTTGTCGACGGTCCCGCCGATCGCCACACCGACCCACAGGGCCCGACGACGGTGCCAACGCTGCAGATAGCGGCGGGCGCTGTGCGCCAGCGTGGTGAGAGCGGGGCCGGCGGCGCTGAGCGGGGTGGGGGTCTCGACGGTGTCCAGGGTGCGGCCGAACAGATCGGTGGCCACGATGCTGGTGGTCCGGGCACCGATGTGGATGCCCAACGTCACGAACGGCTCGTGGTTGACCTCCACCGGCACCCGCGGACGTCCGATCGCCCCGGACACGGCCAGGTCGGCGCGTTCCCGTAGCAGCCCGGCGTCCAGCAGCGCGATCACCTGGCGGTTCACCGTGGCGATGCTCAGCGAGGTGACGTTGGCGATGACGTCGCGGCCGACCGGTCCGCGCAGTCGCACCGCCCGGAACACCGACGCCGCCGCGGAGTCGGACAGGTGCAGCGCTGGGGGCACCACCTGACGATACGAGCGCAGCGGTCCGGCCGGGCCGGCGATACGCCCGCGGCGATGGGATTGGTGGGTGAAAGTAGTCGAGTGCACTGGCAGTCCTTGTCCGAGTTGCGATGGCCGGGTCCCTGGCCACACCCGTGACTTGCGTCAGTTCAGGCGCGGCGAGTTGCGCGACAACAACACGCGCCCGCGTAGAAACACGCGGCCGCGGTGCGGAACAAGACGCTTTGGTGCACACCGAAAACTTAGCACCGTTTATTAGAGTTGTCTCGATGACTGTCCCCGACCCAGGCCAGCGCGTCGCGGTGATCACCGGAGCCAGCTCCGGAATCGGCGAGGCCACCACCAGAACCCTTGCTGCACAAGGCTTTCACGTAGTGCCGGTGGCACGCCGGGCAGATCGCGTGCATGCCCTGGCCGCCGAACTCGGCGGCACCGCCGTGGTGGCAGACGTCACACGCGACGCCGACGTCGCGGCGCTGGCCCGGGGCCTGGACCGAGTGGACGTGCTGGTCAACAATGCCGGGGGCGCAAAGGGGCTGGCGCCGGTGGCCGAGGCCGACCTGGAGCACTGGCGCTGGATGTGGGAGACCAACGTGCTGGGCACGTTGCGGTTGATCCGCGCTCTGTTACCCAAACTCATCGAGTCCGGCGACGGCCTGATCGTCACCGTGACTTCGATTGCCGCACTTGAGATTTACGACGGCGGCGCCGGTTACACCGCCGCCAAACACGCCCAAGGGGCGCTGCACCGTACGCTGCGCGGCGAACTGCTGGGCAAGCCGGTGCGACTGACCGAGATCGCCCCCGGTGCGGTGGAAACCGAGTTTTCGCTGGTCCGGTTCGACGGGGATCAGGACCGCGCCGACGCCGTCTACGCCGGCATGACCCCGCTGGTGGCGGCCGACGTCGCCGAGGTCATCGGGTTCGTCGCGTCCCGTCCGTCGCATGTGAACCTGGACCAGATCATCATCCGGCCGCGCGACCAGGCGTCGGCGACGCGAAGGTTCAACCACCTGGCCTAGAGCCGGGCGCCGTCGTCGTGGTCGTCGTCGTGGTCGTCGTCGTGGGCGTGCCCGACAGGCTGGGCGCGGTGGACGGCGTGGCGGGTGCGGTGACCGGGATCTGGGAGCCCGGCGGACGCGCTGCCGGCGGCGGCAGCGCCGACATGCCCACCCAGGTGTCCCAGTCCACAGCCCAGTCCCAGATGTCGCCGTCGGCGTAGGAAAGCTGGATCGAGCTGCCGGTGACCTCGACCGGGTCGCCGTACATCGCCGTCGGGAAATACTCGGCGGCGTCCGACGTCGACAGGTTGATGCAGCCGTTGGTGACGTTGCTGTTGCCCTGCGCGCCGGCGCTGGACGGGTTGGCGTGGATGAACTCGCCGTTGTTGGAGATCCGCACCGCCCACCGCTCGTGCACGTTGCTGTAGCCGGCGGCCGGGTTGGACATATAGAAGTCGGCGTACTTCTCGGTCACGACGTGGATGCCGTTGCGGGTGACGTTGCGGGCCTTGTCCGCCTCGCCGTAGCTGCACGGGAAATCCATGATGACGCCGGCGTCGGTGACCACCTGGATACGGTGCGAGGACACCTCGGCCTTGACCACCTGGCGGCGTCCGATCTGGATGTTCAACGAGAAGTCCTGGGCGCCGTACGCGCCGTCGCCGAACGGCAGGCCGTAGAGCTTTGCCTCGACGTTGACGGTGGTGCCCGCCGGGTAGTACTCACGCGGCCGGTAGTGCACGCGAGCGCCCTTGGCCTCGTCGGGCAGCCATGCCCAGCTGCCTTCGACCGGCGGATTGGTGGTCACCTTCAGGGCGCGCTCGACGGTGGCCTTGTCGCTGATGGGCGCGTCGAACTGGATGATCACCGGCGCCGCGATGCCGACGGTCTGCCCGTCGGCGAGCTGGAATCCGCCGTCGATCTTCTTCTTCGGCGACACGGTGGTGAACTTGCCCGCCACCGGGACCGCCTTGCCGTCGTGGCCGACCGCCGACCCGGTCCAGGAGTAGGAGGAGTCGTAACCCAGCGGCTCGGTGGTCATGAAGACGGTGCGGTCCTGGTTGAAGGTGCCGGCGACCGGCTTACCGGCCGAGTTCGTCAGCGCCACCCGCTGAAACCAACCGTCACTGACCTGCACGCTGATCGGTGCGACCGGCACCACGTCCTGCGCGGCATCAGCGGGCTGGAAGTTCAGCCGCGCCGACGGCGGCGCCTTGCGCTCGGCCTGAGGATTGGTGACCTTGCCCCCGCAGGCTGCCAGCGCGCTGGGCGCCAGCACGCCGAGCCCGAGGGCCGCCAACGCCATGCGGCGATTGATCGGCCCCGGCTTGGCGGGGTTGCTGGACGACGTCACGAGATCCAAAGATACCGGGCGAAACACAGGTGGCCCCACCGCAACAACGCGCGGCGGGGGAACTGTGCACGAAAGTAGCAGTTACAAAACGCAACCGACCAGGACAGGTTCGGGTTTCAGTGTGATACCAAACACATCACGCACCCCGTCCCGAACGGCGCGGGCCACTACCATCACGTCTTCCGCGGTGGCGCCGCCCCGGTTGGTCAACGCCAACGCATGCTTGGTGGAGAGCCGGCACGGCGCTTCGGCCCCCGGATAGCCTTTGCTGAATCCGGCCTGCTCAACCAGCCAACCCGCGGCCAGCTTCACGCCGTCCGGCGCCGGATAGTGCGGCACCGGGGTGTCGCTCGCAGCGGCCAGCCGTGCGTAGTCCCGCGGCTCGACCACCGGATTGGTGAAGAACGACCCCACGCTCCAGGTGTCGTGATCGGCCGCGTCGAGCACCATGCCTTTGCGGGCGCGCAGCGCCAGCACCGCGGCACGGACCGCCGGCGGATCGCCGCGTTCGCCGGGCTGGGTGCGCAGGGCCGCAATCAGCTCCCCGTACCGCAACGGCGCGCTGCGTCCCGCGGGATCGAGCGCGAACTCCACCTCCAGGACCACCGCCGGCACGTCGAGGCCGTCGGCGCGCTTGAGCACGCTGCTGCGGTAGCCGAATCCGAGTTCATCGGCAGGTACCCAGCGGGCCTCGCCGCTGCCGCGATCCAGCAGCCGGACCCGGGTGATCGTGTCGGACACCTCCACCCCGTACGCGCCGACGTTCTGTACCGGGGTGGCCCCCGCCGAGCCCGGGATGCCCGACAGGCATTCCAACCCCCCCAGACCTGCCTCGATGGATCGCCGCACCACGTCATCCCACACCGCGCCGGCCTGCGCGCGAACCAGGTGCCCGTCGACGACAACGCCGTCGTTGGCCAGCCGCACCACGGTCAGGTCGGCGACCGCGTCGCCGATCACCACATTGGAACCGCCGGCAAGCACCAGCACCGGACCGCCGCCCGACGTGTCGAGCCGGTGCAGTACCGCGATGACCTGATCGCTGCTGACGCAGGTGATGACGCGCCGCGCCACCGGCCCCACCCGCAAGGTGGTCAGCGGCGCCAGCGGGACCGATTCGGCGACGCGCGCACCGGCGAACAGCGCACCGGAATCGGCCGAATTCATCGCTGGTAACGGTAGCCTGGGCAGCTATGCCGCGTTCATTCGACATGTCGGCCGACTACGAGGGCAGCGTCGAAGAAGTTCACCGGGCCTTCTACCAGGAGGCCTACTGGCTGGGCCGGCTGGCTGAAACGCCGGTCGACATCGCCACCCTGGAATCCCTGCGGATCGGCGGGGAGTCCGGCGACACCGGCACCATCGAGGTGGTCACGGTGCAGACGGTGCTGAACGAGAACCTGCCCGCCCTGATCACACAGCTGCTTCGGGGTGATCTGTCGGTGCGGCGCGAGGAGACGTGGACTCCGATCAACAACCGGGTTGCCACCGCGTCGATCGCGGCCCTGGTGGTCGGCGCCCCGGTGAACGTGTGGGGCACGGCGGTCCTGGCGCCCGCCCCCGACACCCGCGGCTCCCGCATGTCCGTGCAGGTGTCCATGCAGGTGCGGGTGCCGTTGATCGGCGGCAAGCTGGAGCGGCTGATCGGCACCCAGTTGGCGGAGCTGATCAATATCGAGCAGCGCTACACCACGGATTGGATCGCGAAAAGCGCGTAGTCGCCCGCCGGGCGCCCGGAACTAAACTCGCGGCCATGCGCATCGCACTGGCCCAGATTCTCAGCGGCACCGACCCGACGGAGAATCTGCAGCTGGTGCGCGAGTACACCGAGCGGGCCGCCGATGCGGGCGCGACGCTGGTGGTGTTCCCCGAGGCGACCATGTGCCGGTTCGGGGTGTCACTGAAACCGGTTGCTGAGCCGCTGGACGGCCCCTGGGCCGACGGGGTCCGCCGGATCGCGGCGAGCGCCGGCATCACCGTGGTCGCCGGGATGTTCGCCCCGTCCGGCGACGGCAGGGTGATGAACACACTGATCGCGGCCGGGCCGGGCACCGACGCCCGCTACGACAAAATCCACCTTTACGACGCGTTCGGCTTCACCGAATCACGCACCGTCGCGCCCGGCCAGCAACCGGTGGTGATCACCGTCGACGGCGTCGGCGTGGGTTTGACGACGTGCTACGACGTCCGGTTTCCGGCGCTCTACACCGACCTCGCCGACCGCGGCGCCCAGCTGATCGTGGTGTGCGCGTCCTGGGGATCGGGCCCGGGCAAACTCGAGCAGTGGACGCTGCTGACGCGGGCCCGCGCGGTGGATTCGACCTGTTATATCGCCGCCGCCGGCCAGGCCGACCCGGGTGACGGCGCCGGCGGTTCGGGCGCCCCGACCGGCGTCGGCGGCAGCCTGGTGGCCTCTCCGTTCGGCGCGGTGGTGGCCTCGGCGGGCGCCGAACCGGAACTGCTGGTCGCCGACCTCGATCTCGACACGGTGGCCACGGCCCGGCAGAAGATCGCTGTCCTGCACAACCGGGCAGACTTTGCGGCCCTCGATAGGGCAGAATCTCGGGAGTGACGACTCCGCAGGGACCACGCAACGACGGCCCGTCGGGTTGGGCGCGTCCGGGCGACCAGGGACCGCTCGGCCGACCCCCGGCACCGGGCAGCCCCTACGGCGGGAGGCCGCAGTCCGGCGATCCCCGCGGCGGACCGCAGAATCCCCCACCGTCGTCGCAGCCGACCGAGAACTTCGCGCTGGGCAACGCCAGTACGCGCCGGCTCAACCAGCCGCAGCCGCCCGGTCCGACGGCCGGCCAGGCGACCCCGACCGCCACCCCGACGGACGGGCCGGCCGAGGTCAAAAAGAAGAAGCGGTCGTTGCGCGACCCGCTGTCGATCGTGCTGGTGCTGATCATCGTGCTGGCGCTGGTGGTGGCCGGCGGCATCCTCGTCGAACTGATTGTGCGTAACAAAGCGAACAACAAGATCGCCGCGGCGACGGCCTGCAAGGTCCAGGACCAGGCCACCGCGTCGTTCGGAGTGACCCCGCTGGTCACCTGGCAGGTGCTCACCGACCACTACACCAACATCTCGATCGAGACGGCCGGCAATCAGATCAAAGATGCCAAGGGCATGAAGCTGCAGATCGACATCAGAGACGTCAAGCTCGACAGCACGCCCGATTCCAAGGGCACCATCGGCGCGATCGACGCCACCGTCACCTGGACCTCCGAGGGCATCAAGGAAACGGTGCAGAACGCGATCCCGGCGGTGGGCGAGTTCGTCACCCGCAGCGTGACCACTCATCCCAACGACAAAACGGTCGAATTGAAGGGCACCCTCAACGACATCGTCGCCAAGCCGACGGTGTCCAACGGCGGGTTGAAACTGGACATCGTAAGTTTCAATGCGCTGGGCTTCAAGCTGCCCAAAGAGTCGGTGCAATCATCGCTCGACGAATACACGTCCGACTTCACCACGAAACTTCCGCTGGGAATCAAGGCCGACAGTGTGGACGTCACGGACAGCGGCGTGATCGTCCACTTTTCGTCGCGCAACGCCACCATTCCCGCCGGCGAGACCGATCCCTGCTTCGCCGACCTGTGAGTTAACCCAGCCCGTCGAGCACCGCCCGGGTGCCGGACAGCCCGAGGCGGGTGGCGCCGGCGTCGAGCAGCGCAATCGCGTCGGCGGCGGTGCGGATGCCGCCGCTGGCCTTGACTCCGAGGCGCCCGCCGACCGCGGCGCTCATCACCTCGACGGCACGCACCGTCGCCCCGCCGGCCGGATGGAACCCGGTCGACGTTTTGACGAAGTCGGCGCCGGCATCTTCGGCCGCCCGGCAGACGGCCGTCAACGCGCCCTCGTCCGCGCTGCCCAGCAGCACGGCCGATTCCACGATCACCTTCAGCACGGCGTCGACGGCGGCCGCCCGCACGGTCGCGATATCGGCACGCACCGCATCGAAGTCGCCGGTCAGGGCCGCACCGACGTCGATGACCATGTCGATCTCGGTGGCGCCGGCGTCCAGGGCTGCGACCGCCTCCTGCGCCTTGACTGCGCCCAGATGCTTGCCCGACGGGAAGCCGGCCACCGCGGCGACTCGCACGCCGCCGGCGCGCACCGCAGCCGGCACCAACGTCGGGGAGACGCACACGGCGTAGACGCCCAGCTCGGCGCCTTCTGCGACGAGCGCGGCGACGTCGGCGGGGGTCGCCTCGGGTTTGAGCAGGGTGTGGTCCACCAGTGCAGCGAGCCGGCTGCGGGTCGGCGGGCTGGGCATCAGAACGGTTCCTCCTGTCCGCCGGGATTGCACGCCGCCGCGACCATGGCCGCGTCGTCGACCACCGGTCGCCACGGCTCCAGATTCCAGCTGGTCTTGCCGGGCCGGGCGAGTTCGGCGAACTGCCAGTGGCAGTCGAACTGGGCGCGCATCCCGGGGGTGTCGGCCTGCGGCGAGCGCGCCAGCACCTCTGCCCAGGCCTGACCGGCGGCGGGCAGATCCGAGGCGCGGGCCGCGGCACGACCCGACGGCGTCGGATAGACGCGCAGGCTGGCAGGTCCCCAGGACACCCATTCGGTGTGGTCGATGTAGGGCGGCGGATTCACCGGTGCGGCGCCTGCGGGACCCGCGCCGGTCAGCGACAGCAGCGCCGCCGCCGGCGCGACGATCAGGATTTTCATCCGCTAGTGCGACTTGCCCTGCACTTCGAGCAGCTTGGGCCGCACGTCGGCCAGGTAGACGCCGGTGGCGACCGCGGCCAGCACCGTCCCCATGATGCCCAGGAAATAGCTGAGCAGCGCACTGAGGCCAAGGATCACCAACCACACCGGCTTGGTCAGCTTCTCGGCGGCGATATAAGCGTCCGACCTCTGCAAAGCCGCGTGCACAAAGGCATAAACCGCGGTCAGGGCGACAGCGATACTCAGAACGATCAGGATGAGGTTCACCATGTGCACGTCCACCAGCCTATGCGGGGTGCCTGGAAAACGTCGACTCCGAGTCACCCCAGGCGAGGGCGACTCGGAGTCGAGTTGTTCGTGCGGTTCCCGGACGGACTACTTCTGGGTGACCTTCTTGGCCGGGGCCTTCTTGGCGGGAGCCTTCTTGGCCGGAACGGCCTTCTTGCCGGGAGCCTTCTTGGCCGGCGCGGCCTTCTTCACCGGGACGGCAGCCTCTTCGGCCTTCTTGGGCAGCTCGATGCCGACCAGCTTGGCCGCCCGCTCACCGACCGCGCGGGTCTGGGTCGCCACGGTGCCCAGCGCCTCCTGGGTCAGCTCGACCGCCTGGTCCACGTAACCCTCGGCCCGCGCGGAGGCGTCCTCGAAGGCGGACTGGCTGCGCAGCCGGCCCAGCGCTGCCTCGCCACGCTCGACCAGCTCGTTGTAGCGGGTCGTGGCGGCTTCCAGGTAGCCCTCGGCTGCCTTACGCAGCTCTTCGGCGGTGAAGCGGTCACGCAGCTCGGTCAGCTGCTCGGGCAGGTCCTCCTGCAGCTTGGACAGGCGGGCGCGGCTCTCCTCGACCCGGCTGCGGGTGTCGGTCCGGGTCTCCTCGGCGCGCTCGCGCAGGTTGCTGCGGGTTTCCTCGGCACGGTCCCGCAAGTTGGTGCGGGTCTCCTCGGCACGGTCCCGGAGGTTGGCGATCAGGTCGTTCACGGTGGCCAACGCCAGGTCGGCCGCACCGAGCGCGGCGAGCAGCGGGGCGCGGAGGTCTTCGATGTTGTTGGTGTTCTCAGCCATTGCTAATTCCTTTCACTGTTGCGATATCAGAGCATTGAGTTTTGATTTGGAAGTTGGCGCAAGCGGCGGCTCCTGCTGGGGAGGTGGTCAAGACCCGCGGATTGACGTCGGTCACGCGGCTTGCTGGAACCTCCTGGTTGGTCGGGTCGGCGGGAAGTTGTGAGTGGTTCGTCGCGGCCCACCGATCTCGGTTGGCTAGGCCAGGTCGGCTTCGTTCTGCTGAACGAACGAGGCGTATGCATCCAGCAAAGCCTGCTTCTGCGACTCGGTGATGGCCGCGTCGGTGACGATCGCGTCCCGCACCTGGCTGGCGTCGCGGGGCTCGAGAATCCCGGCCTGCACATAGAGAACCTCAGCGGAAACCCGCAGCGCTTTGGCGATCTGGCGCAGTACGTCGGCGGACGGCTTTCGCAATCCGCGCTCCACCTGGCTCAGGTAGGGATTGCTGACACCGGACCGCTCGGCGAGCTGCCGCATCGACACCTGTGCCGTCTCGCGCTGCGACCGGATGAAGCTGCCGATGTCGGAGGCCACGTCGGAAGCCTTGGTGGACACTTTGGTGCCCAGCTTCTCCTCCGCCGGCATGGTTGCTCCTTGATCGGGGTGGTCACGTACACCATCCAGATTACGAAGGAGTGCTTGCAATTGCAAGCGGTCGGCCGTCCGCTCAGAACAACAGCTGCGCGACGGCGTAGATCACCAACCCGGCCAGCGCACCGACGACCGTCCCGTTGATCCGGATAAACTGCAGGTCACGGCCCACATGAAGCTCGATGCGCCGGCTGGCCTCCTCGGCGTCCCAGCGCTCGATCGTCTCGGTAATGATCGCTGTGATCTCTACCCCATATTGCGAAACCAGGTGCTGCGCGGCCCGCACCATCCACCCCTCGACCTTGTCGCGCAGGTCGGCGTCGTCCCGCAACGACTCCCCGATCCGGATCACCGTGTCGGCGATCCGGGTGCGCAGCGTGCTCGACGGGTCGTCGACACCCTCGAGCACCAGCCGCTTGAGCGTGGCCCACGCCGTCGCGGCAGCGTTCGCCACCTCCTCTCGCGCCATCAACTGCTCCTTGACGGCGTCGGCACGAGCGATGGTGTCGGGATCGTTCTGCAGGTCGTCGGCGAACTCGAACAGGAAACGGGTGGCTGAGCGGCGCAACTCGTGATCGGGGTTGCGGCGCACCTTGTCGGTGAAGTCCATCAACTCCCGGTGAATGCGGTCGCCGACCAGATGGTCGACGAAGCGCGGCGACCAGGTCGGGGAATCCCGCTCGACTACCCGCTGGATGACCACGCCGGCGTTCAGCGACCACTGAAAAGCCCGATCGGCCAGCAACTGGATCAGCGCCTCCTGCCGATTCTCGGCCAACAGCGTCTGCAACACCCGGCCCACCGGCGGACCCCACTGCGGCTCAGCGATGCGGCGCACGATCATCCGGTCGATCACCTGCTGGACGTCGTCGTCGCGCAGCAACTCCACTCCCACGCGCAGCACCGTCGACGCTTCGGCGGCCACCCGCTGCGCATGCGCGGGCTCGGCCAGCCACTTGCCCAGCCGGCTCGGCACCTGGGCGTCGCGCAGCTTGTTCTCGACGACCTCGGCCGACAGGAAGTTCTCCCGCACGAAGGTGCCCAGACCCTCGCCGAGCTGGTCTTTCTTGCGCTTGATGATCGCGGTGTGCGGGATCGGAATGCCCAGTGGATGTTTGAACAGGGCCGTCACCGCAAACCAGTCCGCCAGGGCGCCCACCATGCCCGCCTCGGCGGCGGCGCCGACATAGCCGACCCACGCGGGGGCGTCACCGTGCACGTTCGCCCACCGGCACAGCAGGAACACCACTGTGGCGCCGAGCAGGAAGCCCAGCGCGACCGCCTTCATCCGGCGCAGGGCGGTGCGCCGTTCGGCATCGGCCTGCTGATCGGCGCCGGCGAAGGATTCCGCCAGCGAGTTGCGCGACGGCCGCGGCTCGGGCGGCCGCGCGCTCAACCCGGTCCCCACTGTTGCGCCCGAACCATCAGCCCTGTGCGTCATCACAACCATCATGCGCCATCTCGACCACCGGTTAGTGTTACCCACACTGGTGGGAGCCCTCACGCAGGTGCGGGCATGTCCGCCGAACGCGCCACCCGAAGCCGTAGTATCGATGCGACTAAACGATTGGGAATCGGCGAAAGTGGCACAGCAAATTCCGGCTCGCAGCGCGAAGACCGATGGTCGCAAGCGGCGCTGGCACCAACACAAAGTGGACCGCCGCAACGAGCTGGTCGACGGAACCATCGAGGCGATTCGCCGGCAGAGCCGGTTCCTGAGCATGGACGAGATCGCCGCCGAGATCGGGGTGTCCAAAACCGTCCTGTACCGCTACTTCGTCGACAAGAACGATCTGACGACCGCGGTGATGATGCGCTTCGCGCAGACCACCCTGATCCCCAACATGGCCGCGGCACTGTCCTCCAATCTGGACGGCTACGAGCTGACCCGCGAGGTGATCCGGGTGTACGTGGAGACCATGGCCGCCGAACCCGAACCGTACGGGTTCGTGATGGCGAACAGCTCGGGCAGTAAGAGCAAGGTGATCGCCGATTCCGAGCGGATCATCGCCCGGATGATCGCGGTGATGTTGCGCCGCCGGATGCGCGAGGTCGGCATGGATGTCGGCGGCGTGGAGCCGTGGGCCTACCTGATCGTCGGCGGCGTGCAACTGGCCACCCACTCGTGGATGTCGGACCCGCGGATGAGCAGCGACGAGTTGATCGACTACCTCACCATGCTGAGCTGGAGCGCGCTGTGCGGGATCGTCGAGGCCGGCGGGTCACTGGAGAAGTTCCGCGGTCAACCGCATCCATCCCCCATCGTGCCGCCCCGGGACCAGTGAGTTAGGGCACGTAAAGCCCCCTTCACCTGCGGCTTTACCTTCAGTGGGCTATCGGGGTGCTGGACAGCGGCTAGCATGCAGGGAATGCATCGGGGCGGGGTGCAGGCTTTCGCTCCGATAAAAGAAAGGCAGACATCGTATGGCCGTGCAGCTCACGCCGCATTTCGGCAACGTGCAAGCGCACTACGACCTCTCCGATGATTTCTTCCGGCTCTTCCTCGACCCCACGAAGACCTACAGTTGCGCCTACTTCGAGCGCGACGACATGACGCTGGAAGAGGCCCAGCTCGCCAAGATCGACCTGGCCTTGGGCAAGCTGAACCTCGAGCCGGGAATGACGTTGCTAGACATCGGCTGCGGCTGGGGCGCCACGATGCGACGCGCCATCGAAAAATACGACGTCAACGTCGTGGGCTTGACGTTGTCCGAGAACCAGGCCGCCCACGTCCAGCAGAAGTTCGACGAGCTGGACACGTCCCGGTCCCGGCGGGTGTTGCTGGAGGGCTGGGAGAAGTTCCACGAACCCGTCGACCGCATCGTTTCGATCGGCGCGTTCGAGCACTTCGGCCGCCACCGCTACAAGCGGTTCTTCAAGATGGCGCACGAGGTGCTGCCCAGCGACGGCAGCATGTTGCTGCACACGATCGTGCGCCCGACGATGCGCGAGGCCCGGGCCAAGGGCCTGCCGCTGACCCGCGAGATCGTGCACTTCAGCCAGTTCATCCTGGCCGAGATCTTCCCGGGCGGCGACCTGCCCACGGTTCCGGTGGTCGAGGAGCAGGCGGCGGCCGCGGGCTTCACGATGAAGCGCATTCAGTCGCTGCAACTGCACTACGCCAGGACGCTGGAGATCTGGGCGACCGCGCTCGAGGCCCAGCGCGAGCGGGCCATCGCGATCCAGTCGGAGAAGGTCTACAACCGCTACATGAAGTACCTGACCGGCTGCGCGAAGCTGTTCCGCCAGGGCTACACCGACGTCGACCAGTTCACCCTGCAGAAGTAGCTCAGTAGGTGTAGAAGCCCTTGCCGGATTTCTTGCCCAGCAGGCCGGCTTCCACCATCCGCAGCAGCAGCGGCGGCGGTCCGTAGTGCGGCTCTTTGAACTCCTCGTAGAGCTTGTCCGCGATCAGCTTGAGGGTGTCCAGGCCGACGAGGTCGGAGAGCCGCAGCGGCCCCATCGGATGGGACAACCCCGCGACGACGGCCTTGTCGACGTCCTCGACGGTGGCGAAGCCCGCCTCCACCATCCGGATCGCCGACAACAGGTAGGGCACCAGCAGGGCGTTCACCACGAAGCCGGAGCGGTCCGAGCAGCGCACCACCTGCTTGCCCAGCACGGCGCCGGCGAACTCCTCGGTGCGGGCGGCGGCGGCCTCGTCGGTCACCAGGGTGCTCACCAGCTCCACCAGCGGCAGCACCGGGACCGGGTTGAAGAAGTGCAGGCCCAGCACCCGCTGCGGGTTCTGCGTGGCCGCGGCGATCTTCATGATCGGGATGCTGGAGGTGTTGGACGCCAGCACCGCCTCGGGGTCGGTGATCACGCGGTCCAGCTCGGCGAAGATCTTGGCCTTCACCGTCTCGTCCTCGATGACGGCCTCGATGACCAGCTGCCGGTCGGCCAGGTCGCCCAGGTCGGTGGTGAACGTCAACAGCCCCAGTGCGCGGTCGCGCTCGCGTTCGGTGACCTTGCCGGCGCTCACACCCCGTTCCAGCGACTTGGTGATGCGGTTACGGCCCGCGGTGATCAGCGCCTCGGTGGTCTCGAACACGGTGACGGCGACACCCGCACGAACCGACACCTCGGCGATACCGGCGCCCATCTGCCCGGCCCCGACCACACCTACCCGCTGGATTGCTGCATCGCTCACTGTCTTCTCCACTGATCGCCCGAATTGTCCTGCACCGCAATAGGCCCCGCCCAGGGTTGCCGGGCGGGGCCTATGCTACTTCAGCGCGAACCGGGGGTCGCCCGGCTCCGCACTGGCCTCATCCTCAGTGAAACTGGCCCTCTTCGGTCGAGCCGGCCAGCGCCGTCGTCGACGAAGTGGGGTCCACCGTGGTGGCGATCCGGTCGAAGTAGCCGGCACCGACCTCGCGCTGGTGCTTGGTGGCGGTGTACCCACGCTCCTCGGCGGCGAACTCGCGCTCCTGCAGCTCGACGTACGCGGTCATCTGGTTGCGGGCGTAGCCGTGGGCCAGATCGAACATCGAGTAGTTCAGCGCGTGGAATCCGGCCAGCGTGATGAACTGGAACTTGAAGCCCATCGCACCGAGTTCCTTCTGGAACTTCGCGATCGTCGCGTCGTCGAGGTGCTTGCGCCAGTTGAACGACGGCGAGCAGTTGTAGGCCAGCATCTGGTCGGGGAACTCGGCCTTGACGCCCTCGGCGAACCGCTTGGCCAGCGCCAGGTCCGGAGTACCGGTCTCCATCCAGATCAGGTCGGCGTACGGCGCGTAGGCCTTGGCCCGGGCGATGCACGGCTCGAGACCGTTCTTGACCCGGTAGAAGCCCTCGTTGGTGCGCTCACCGGTGATGAAGGGGCGGTCCCGCTCGTCGACGTCGGAGGTGATCAGGGTGGCGGCCTCGGCGTCGGTACGGGCGATGACGACCGTCGGGACACCGGCGACGTCCGCGGCCAGGCGGGCGGAGGTCAGGGTGCGGATGTGCTGCTGAGTCGGGATCAGCACCTTGCCACCGAGGTGGCCGCACTTCTTCTCCGAGGCCAGCTGGTCTTCCCAGTGCGACCCGGCGACACCGGCGGCGATCATGGCCTTCTGCAGCTCGTAGACGTTGAGCGCACCACCGAAGCCGGCCTCGCCGTCGGCGACGATCGGGGCCAGCCAGTTGTCCACCGAGCGGTCGTTCTCGACCTTGGCGATCTCGTCGGCGCGCAGCAGCGCGTTGTTGATGCGACGCACCACCTGCGGCACCGAGTTGGCCGGGTAGAGGCTCTGGTCGGGGTAGGTGTGCCCGGAGAGGTTGGCGTCACCGGCGACCTGCCAGCCGGACAGGTAGATCGCCTTGAGGCCGGCGCGCACCTGCTGGACGGCCATGTTTCCGGTCAGCGCGCCCAGCGCGTTGACGAAGTCCATCTCGTGCAGCTGCTCCCAGAGCACCTCGGCGCCGCGGCGGGCCAGGGTGTGCTCCTCGACGACGTGGCCCTGCAGCGCGACGACGTCCTGCGGCGTGTAGGTGCGGTTGACGCCCTTCCAGCGGGGGTTGTGGTCCCAGTCGTGCTGGATCTGCTCAGCGCTCTTGGGGGTTCCAACGACAGACATTGGACAGCTCCTTAACGGTTCACTCACTACTGAATTGCTGGTGGCTGCTTGCCACCCAGCCGGAAGCTTCGGGTTCGACTTCCATCTTCACTGCTGTGCTAACACGACCTTGGCACAGGGCATTCCTGCTGGTCTACCCATTTCACTTGCCAATTTCGGCTATGACCTGCGGTCATTTTGCAAATCTTGCGAAGCCGCAAATTTTCTGAACCGGTTCAGAAGCTACCGCCCGGTAACAAGAACCGCAGGTCAACACTAATTTAACAGAACGCTTGTCCTGTTAGAGAGCGAACAGCGCCGCGACGGCCTTCGTCTCGTCGCCGACCGCATATGTGAGCGTTGTAACAGCCCGGTCGACCAGGTCCGGCCCGAACTTGTCGGTCGATCCGGCCGGGTGGACGTGCGAAATGATCTCCAGCTTGTCGCCCAGCGCGACCGGCGCCTCGTGTTCGATGGTGACCCGAAGCGGGCCGTCCAGCAGGTCGGTGTGGGAGGCCAGGTAATCCTCGACCACGCTCCAGTACACGGAGTTGTTCATGTGGTCGAACAAGTCGATGTCGGTCACCCGCACCGGAAACTCATGGATTTCCGCCGCGTCGTCCCGGCCGCCGGGCTTCAGGTAGCCCTTCCACCGCAGCCGATCCACCGACGTGGTTTTGTGCAGTCCGGCCAGGAAGTCGTCGGCGATCCGCGCCGGCATCTCGGTTTCCTTATTGACGTGGATCCAGAACGCCTCCGACTCGATCAGCCCGCCCTTGCGGCCGTCGATGCGCACCCGCATCTCGCACCAGCGGTTGGATGTTCCCGAGCACCAGCGCCGACACCGCAGCATGTCGCCGAACTCGATGGGCCGGATCAGGTCGACCATGGTGCGCCGCACGATCCACAGCGGGTGCGTCTCCTCGAAACCCATCTCGCGCAGCTGGTCCTGGCCGATGTCCTGAATGTGCCGACAGGCCGCGTCCAGCCGCAGCCGGCCGGTCCGGTCGATGTCGCCGACCCGCAACGGCCACTCGCGGTCGAAGACGTCAGGGTGCCCGTCCGGAACCGGCATTAACTTCTTGTCAAGGCTCACGGTGCTGCTCCCCGTCCCCATTTTCACTCGGTGCCCCCGGGTTTACCCAGGAAGGCCGATGCGAATCATGCCAATGGCCGGCCCGAAACACCAACCTGCCAACTCTGCTAACTGAGTCTTAGCAACAAGCGTAGGCTCCTGGAGTGTCCAAGACGTTCGTCGGCGCCCGGGTCCGCCAGCTCCGCAACGAGCGCGGATTCAGCCAGGCCGCACTGGCCCAGATGCTGGACATCTCGCCCAGCTACCTCAACCAGATCGAGCACGACGTGCGCCCGCTGACGGTGGCCGTGCTGCTGCGGATCACCGAGTTGTTCGGGGTGGACGCCACCTTCTTCGCCTCCCAGGACGCCACCCGGTTGGTCGCCGAGCTGCGCGAAGTCACCCTGGACCGCGATCTGGACATCGACGTCGACCCCACCGAGATCGCCGAGATGGTGAACGCGCACCCGAGCCTGGCCCGCGCAGTGGTCAATCTGCACCGTCGCTACCGGCTCACCACCGCGCAACTGGCCGCCGCCACCGAGGACCGCTACTTCGACGGCAGCAGCGGCAGCGGGTCCATCACCATGCCGCACGAAGAGGTGCGCGACTACTTCTACCAACGTCAGAACTACCTGCACGCGCTGGACACCGCCGCCGAAGACCTGACCGTCCAGATGCGGATGCACCACGGCGATCTGGCCCGCGAACTGACCCGCCGGCTCACCGAGGTGCACGGGGTGCGCATCACCCGGCGCATCGACCTCGGCGAGAACGTGCTGCACCGCTACGACCCCGCGGCCAAGACGCTGGAGATCAGCAACCACCTGGCCGCCGGCCAGCAGGTGTTCAAGATGGCCGCCGAGCTGGCCTACCTCGAGTTCGGCGACCTGATCGACGGCCTGGTCGAAGAGGGCAAGTTCACCAGCGCCGAGTCGCGCACGCTGGCCCGGCTCGGACTGGCCAACTACTTCGCCGCCGCCACGGTGCTGCCCTACCGCCAGTTCCACGATGTCGCCGAGAATTTCCGCTACGACGTCGAACGGCTGTCGGCCTTCTACCTGGTCAGCTACGAAACCATCGCGCACCGGCTCTCCACGCTGCAACGGCCGTCGATGCGCGGCGTACCACTGTCCTTCGTCCGGGTCGACCGCGCCGGCAATATGTCGAAACGCCAGTCCGCCACGGGTTTTCACTTTTCCTCCAGCGGCGGGACGTGCCCGCTGTGGAACGTCTACGAAACGTTCGCGAACCCCGGCAAGATCCTGGTGCAGGTCGCCCAGATGCCCGACGGCCGCAACTACATGTGGGTGGCCCGCACCGTTGAGCGGCGCGCGGCCCGATATGGTCAGCCCGGTAAGACCTTTGCGATCGGGCTGGGTTGCGAGCTCCGCCACGCGCACCGGCTCGTCTATTCGGAAGGACTCGATTTGTCCGGGGACGTCTCCACTCCGATCGGCGCGGGCTGCCGGGTCTGCGAACGCGACAACTGTCCCCAGCGGGCGTTCCCCGCGCTCGGCCGCGCACTCGACATCGACGAGCACCGCAGCACCGTGTCGCCGTACCTGGTGCAGCAGGCATGACCGGCGACCAGGTGGTGCGCATCCCGCCCGGCCGGTTGCGCCAACTGGGTCCGATCAACTGGGTGATCGCCAAGCTGGCTGCGCGCAAGGTGCGCGCGCCCGAGATGCACCTGTTCACCACCCTGGGTTCCCGGCAGACGCTGTTCTGGCTGTGGGCGATCTATTCCGGACGTCTGATGCGCGGCCGACTCCCGGCGATCGACTCCGAACTGGTCATCTTGCGGGTCGCGCACCTGCGGTCCTGCGAGTACGAGCTGCAGCACCATCGTGGGATGGCCCGCACGGCGGGGCTGGACGCCCTGGCGCAGGCCGCGATCTTCGCCTGGCCGGAGTCCCCGGACGGCGACGGGCCCCGCGCGGTGCTCAGCACGCGGCAGCAGGCGTTGCTGCGCGCCACCGACGAGCTGATCAAGGACCGCACCATCAGCACCGAGACCTGGCAGCAGCTGGCGTCCCACCTGAACCGGGCCCGGTTGATCGAATTCTGCCTGCTGGCAACGCAATACGACGGATTGGCGGCCACGATCACCGCGCTGGGGATCCCGCTGGACAACCCGCGCTGACATTGGCCGCGCGCTCGCCCCGGGGCGTCACTCTGGCGTGACGCTCGGCGCCGACAGCCACTCTGGCGTGACGCTCGGCGGCGCCGGTGCGGGAGCTACAGGTACAGGTTGGCCAGCACGGCCAGGCTCAGCACCACCGGCAGCACCGGCACCGCGAACGCGAACGCCGACCAGCCGGGTCTGCGGCGCCAGCGCATCAGCAGGCCGCCCAGCGCCGCGCCGACCGCCAGGGCGACCGCGCCCAACAGCACCAACTGACTCCAGTTGCGCACCGTGGTGACGTCGTCACCGACGGTGATGGCGGCCAGCCACAGGACGTAGCCGACGACCAGCCCGCCGATCGTCCCGACTACCGTCTCGGCGGTCGTGGTTCGCATGCTGCTCAGAAGTTGATCATGTGACCGATGAGCCCGTGGAAGCATTCCTGCAGGGCCTCGGACATGGTCGGGTGGGTGTGCACGTTACGGGCCAGCTCGGTCGCGGTCAGGTCCCACTTCTGCGCCAGCGTCAGCTCGGGCAGCAGCTCGGACACGTCGTGACCGACCAGGTGGCCGCCGATCAGCTCGCCGTACTTGCCGTCGGCGATGAGTTTGACGAAGCCGCTCGGGTCGCCCACCCCGTGCGCCTTGGCGTTGGCGGTGAACGGGAACTTGGCCACCACCACGTCGTAGCCTTCGTCGCGGGCCTGCTCTTCGGTGAGGCCGAAGCTGGCGACGTTGGGCTGACAGAACGTGGCGCGCGGCATCATCCGGTAGTCGCCGAGGGCCAGCGTCTCCGCGCCGCCGATGGTCTCGGCCGCCACCACGCCCTGCGCCTCGGCGACGTGGGCCAACTGCAGCTTGCCGGTGACGTCGCCGATGGCATAGATGTGCGACGTGGAGGTCTGCATGTAGTCGGTGATGCCGATCGCCTTGCGGTCGGTCAGTTCCACGCCGGCCTTGTCCAGCCCGTAGCCCTCGACGTTGGGGGCGAACCCGATGGCCTGCAACACCTTTTCGGCCTTCAGTTCGTCGGACTTGCCGTCCTTGCTGATACTGACCGTGACCTCGTCGCCGTCGTCGGTGATGGACTCGACCTTGGTACCGGTGAGGATCTTGACGCCGAGCTTCTTGAACTGTTTCTCGATCTCCTTGGAGCAGTCGGCGTCCTCATTGGGCAGCGCGCGGGGCAGGAACTCCACGATGGTGACGTCCACGCCGTAGTTCTTCAACACGTATCCGAATTCCATGCCGATGGCGCCGGCGCCGGCGATCACGATCGACGCGGGCAGCTCGCGGGTCAGGATGAGCTTCTCGTAGGTCACCACGTTCTCCGACAGCGAGGTGCCGGGCACCAGGCGGGTGCTGGCGCCGGTGGCGATGATGGCGTTGTCGAAGGTGACCTCTTCGGTGCCGCCGTCGTTGAGGTCCACCGAGATGGTGTTGGCGTCAGTGAACTTGCCGTAGCCGTGGATCTCGGTGATCTTGTTCTTCTTCATCAGGAAGTGCACACCGGCCACCCGGCCCTCGGCCACCTTGCGGCTGCGGTCATAGGCCACCCCGAAGTCGAAGGTCGCCTCGCCGCTGATGCCGAACACCTTGGCTTCTTTGGTGAAGATGTGGGCGAGTTCGGCGTTGCGCAGCAGCGCTTTGGACGGGATACATCCGACGTTCAGACACACCCCGCCCCAGTATTTCGGTTCCACGATCGCGGTTTTCAGCCCGAGCTGTGCTGCGCGAATGGCCGCTACGTATCCACCGGGGCCGGCTCCAAGGACGACGACGTCATAGTGAGAAGTCACGAGCCCACCCTAGTAGGGCACAACGTTCATCAGGCAGGGCGTGGCGACACGTTCGCAGTAGAAGTAGCCGTAGAGCGGCGCCGCGGCGGCGACCGAGGCGAACGGCGCCGACATCACCGCGATCGCCAGCGCCGCGATCAGTGGCCTGGCTTCCACCATCGCCAGAATCAGCCCCGCCACGGTGCAGGTGGCGACGTACCCGAACACCACGAAGACCGACGGCGTCTTGTCCAGGTCGTGGTACCACCAGTAGTACAGGCTGAGCCCGAACACCGCGGCGACGAACCACACGCCGAACAGCACCAGCGCGAACTTCCACCACTTCAGGTACAGATACCGGCCCGGGACGGTCACCGGTCCGGGCGGCTCGGCCGAGGTGTCCGGTTCCGCGCTGTCCGGTGCGGAATCGTCCGGTTCCGGGACGTCCGCCGCGGGCTGCACGGACTTCTTCTCCAGCTGCTGCAACCCGGCCAGGGGCAGGAACGGCTGGGAGTCGGTGTCGAAGTCCGGCACGAACGGCACCGACGGCTCGCCGGCATCGTATTCGGGCACCGGGGGCTGCGCACCGGTGTCGAAATCCGGCACGAACGGTTCGGTGCCCGGGCTCGACTCCTCGTCGACCTTCTTGTCAGGCACCCGACACCACCTGCAGGGCGACCAGCATCCCGAACCAGCCGGGGGCCAGCGCGAGGACCGCGGCACCGAGCATGGTCACCCAGCGCCGCCCGGAGACCAGGATCAACGACAGGCCGAGCACGCTGGGCACCCCCACCACCAGCGCGATCACCACATCGGGACGCATCCGGGTGTCCACCAGCAGACGCGCTGCCACCGCGAGCAGTTGCCCGGCCACGCACCCGACGAGCATGGCGCTGGCCAGCAGCCACGCACGCGGAAGGGGAATCACGCTGTACGACCTTACTGAGTCAGCGCTGCCGGGCCGGGCACGTTCGCGGCGCGTTGCCGGTCACAACATGACCACGAATCGACCGCCGGTCCCGTTGCCGCAGTGCGGTTTCCGCGCCCCGGCGGGGCCGCGATCAGAAGAAGCCGAGCGCCTTGTCGGAGTAGGAGACCAGCATGTTCTTGGTCTGCTGGTAGTGCTCGAGCGCCATCTTGTGGCCTTCGCGGCCGAACCCGGACTGCTTGTAGCCGCCGAAAGCCGAGTGCGGTGGATACACGTGATAGCAGTTCACCCACACTCGTCCGGCCTTGATCTCGCGCCCGGCCCGGTAGGCGGTGTTGCCGTCGCGGCTCCACACCCCCGCGCCCAGGCCGTACAGGGTGTCGTTGGCGATGTCCATCGCCTCCTGGTAGCTGTCGAACGGGGTCACCGCGACCACCGGGCCAAAGATCTCCTCCTGGAACACCCGCATCTTGTTGTTGCCGGTGACGATGGTCGGCTGCACGTAGAAGCCGCCGGCCAGGTCACCGCCCAACTCGGCGCGCTCCCCGCCGGTGATGACTTTCGCGCCTTCGCCCTTGCCGATCTCGATGTAGGACAGGATTTTTTCGAGCTGGTCGTTGGAGGCCTGGGATCCGATCATGGTCTCGGAGTCCAGCGGGTCACCCTGCCGGACGGCCTTGGTGCGGATCGCCGCGAGTTCGAGGAACTCGTCGTGGATCGCGGACTGGATCAGACTGCGCGACGGGCAGGTGCACACCTCGCCCTGGTTGAGAGCGAACATGGTGAAGCCTTCCAGCGCCTTGTCCTGGAAGTCGTCGTTGGCGGCCATCACGTCGTTGAAGAAGATGTTGGGACTCTTGCCGCCGAGTTCCAGGGTGACCGGGATCAGGTTCTGGCTGGCGTACTGCATGATCAGTCGCCCGGTGCTGGTCTCGCCGGTGAATGCGACCTTGGCGATCCGGTTGCTGGAGGCCAGCGGCTTACCGGCTTCGGCGCCGAAGCCGTTGACGACGTTGACCACGCCGGGTGGCAGCAGGTCGCCGATCAGCGACATCAGGTACAGGATCGAGGCCGGGGTCTGCTCGGCGGGCTTGAGCACGATCGCGTTGCCGGCGGCCAGCGCGGGCGCCAACTTCCAGGCGCCCATCAGGATCGGGAAGTTCCACGGGATGATCTGCCCGACCACCCCGAGCGGCTCGTGGAAGTGGTAGGCGACGGTGTCCTCGTCGATCTGGGACAGCGCGCCTTCCTGGGCACGGATGGCTGCCGCGAAGTAGCGGAAGTGGTCGGCGGCCAGCGGGATGTCGGCGGCCAGTGTCTCCCGGACCGGTTTGCCGTTGTCCCATACCTCGGCCACCGCCAGCGCCTTGGTGTTCGCGTCGATGCGGTCGGCGATCTTGTTCAGGATCGCGGCCCGCTCGGCGGGCGCGGTCTTGCCCCAGCCCGGCGCCGCGGCATGCGCGGCGTCCAGTGCCTTCTCGATGTCGGCCTCGTCGGAGCGGGGGATCTCGCAGAACGACTGGCCGGTCACCGGCGTCGGGTTCTCGAAATAACGGCCGGACGCGGGCGCGACCCACTCACCGCCGATGAAGTTTCCGTACCGGGACTCGAAGGTCATCACCGCATCTGCGGAACCCGGGCGTGCGAAGACAGGCATTTCTCGGCTCCTCATCAGTTCGTGTAATACAGCTCACAGTACCGCCGGGACCACAATGGGTTCATGTCAGCTGAAGCTCCCGACGACCCCTACCTGTGGCTGGAAGACGTCACCGGCGAGGAGGCGCTGGACTGGGTACGCGCGCGCAACGAGCCCACCACGGCCGAATACTGCACCGGCGACTTCGAGACGATGCGCGCCGAGGCGCTGGAGGTGCTCGACACCGACGCGCGCATCCCCTATGTGCGCCGGCGCGGCGAATACCTCTACGACTTCTGGCGCGATGCCGCCAATCCCCGGGGGCTGTGGCGGCGCACCACGCTGGACAGCTACCGCACCGACGCACCCGACTGGGACGTGC
Organism: Mycobacterium sp. NGS29; assembly: GCF_059812965.1. Lineage (NCBI taxonomy): Bacteria > Bacillati > Actinomycetota > Actinomycetes > Mycobacteriales > Mycobacteriaceae > Mycobacterium > Mycobacterium sp. NGS29. The sequence goes on along the minus strand of NZ_JCALDR010000002.1, from coordinate 139,197 downwards.
TTATCGACGTCGACGAACTGGGCCGCGCGGACGGTCGGAACTGGGTGTGGGCCGGGGCCAACGTGATCGAGCCCGAACTCACCCGCGCGCTGGTCAGCCTGTCCCCGGGCGGTTCGGACGCGGTGATCGTGCGCGAATTCGACATGCTGACCCGCGAATTCGTCACCGGCGGGTTCGAGCTGCCCGAAGCCAAGTCGCAGATCGACTGGGCAGATCCGGACACCGTCCTGGTGGGCACCGACTTCGGTCCGGACTCGATGACCGAATCCGGCTACCCGCGCATCGTCAAGCGGTGGCGGCGCGGTACCCCGTTGACGGAGGCGGAGACCCTGTTCGAGGGCGAACGCACCGATGTCAGCGTCGGCGGATCCACCGACCGCACCCCCGGCTTCGTGCGCACCTTCGTCGGTCGCTCCCTGGACTTCTGGAACCGGCAGCGATACGAGCTGCGCGGCGCCGAGCTGCTGCCCATCGAGGTGCCCAGCGACGCCAGCAGCATGTCGGTGCACCGCGAATGGCTGCTGATCGACCTGCGCAGTGACTGGACGGTCGGCGACACCACCTACCGGGCCGGGTCGCTGCTGGCCGCCAGGTACGACGAGTTCCTCGCCGGTACCAGGGATCTGAGTGTGGTGTTCGAGCCCGACGAGCACACCTGCCTGTACCACTACGCATGGACCAGGGACCGGCTGCTGATCGTCACGCTGGCCGACGTCGCCAGCCGCGTCGAGATGGTGACACCACCCTCGCGTGACGACCCGCCGCGCCCGGCGTCGCCGCCCTTGCGATCGTCACCGGGCAGCTGGCAGCGCGAACCGATCACGGGCATCCCCGACTCGACCAATACCGTGGTCGTGGCGGCCGACGACACCGGCGCCGAATTCTTTCTGGATTCCAGCGGGTTCACCGCACCATCGCGGCTGTTGCGCGGCACCGGCCCCGCCGAACTCGAACCGATCAAATCCGCGCCGGCCTTCTTCGACGCGGAAAACCTCACGGTGACACAGCATTTCGCGACCTCTGCGGACGGGACGGCCATCCCCTACTTCCTGGTGCGACCCGCCGGGATCGACGGCCCCGGCCCGACGCTGCTGTACGGCTACGGCGGTTTCGAGACGGCCAACACGCCGGGCTACAGCGGCGTACTGGGCCGGTTGTGGTTGGCCCGCGGCGGAACCTACGTGCTGGCGAACATCCGCGGCGGCGGCGAGTACGGCCCCGGCTGGCACACCCAGGCGATGCGCGAGGGGCGACACAAAGTGGCCGAGGATTTCGCGGCGGTCGCCGACGATCTGGTGCGCCGTGACATCACCACCGTCGGCCAGCTCGGTGCCCAGGGCGGCAGCAACGGCGGGTTGCTGATGGGGATCATGTTGACCAAGTACCCGGAGAAGTTCGGTGCGCTGGTCTGCAACGTGCCGTTGCTGGACATGAAGCGCTATCACCTGCTGCTGGCCGGCGCCTCGTGGGTGGCCGAATACGGGGACCCGGACAACCCGGACGACTGGGCGTTCATCTCCGAGTATTCGCCGTACCAGAAAATTTCGGCCGACCGGAGCTATCCGCCGATCCTGTTGACCACCTCGACTCGCGACGACCGGGTGCACCCCGGACACGCCCGCAAGATGACCGCCGCCCTGGAGGCCGCCGGTCACCCGGTCTGGTACTACGAGAACATCGAGGGCGGGCACGGCGGGGCGGCCGACAACGAGCAACTCGCGTTCAAGTCGGCGCTGACCTACTCGTTTCTGTGGCGGATGCTGGGTTGATCAGCGGTGCTCGGGCACCCGGTTGTCCAGGTCCGCCTCGATGCGCTTCAGTTCTGCCGCGACCTCGCCGTGCCCGTTGTCGCCGAGCGCCCGGCCCAGTTCGCTCAGGGCATGCTCGAGTTCCGCGGTGCGCGGGTGCTGCGCGACGGTCGTCAGCGTGTTGCGCACATGCTGGGCCGCGGTGCGCTGGTGCTTGGCGGACAGCGTCGGTAGCGCCTTGGCGTAGACGTTGAGCACCTGGGCGCACGTCTGATGCTGACCGCCCACGATGGCGGCGGCCGCGACGCTCGACAACGCCTTCAACACCTCGCAGATCGTGTCGTACCGGTACACCACCGCCAGGTCGTCGCCCTTCGGGCCGGGGGTTTCCTCCTGCGCCCAGTGGGCCAGCAGCGCATGCAGCCCGTCCACCGTCACCAGGGCCGCCTCGGAGTCCCGCTGGGTGGCCGCGCCCCATCCCATGCTGGACAGCTGGTGCACCCCGTAGGAGGGCTCCCGGGTGAGCTGGCGCTCCCGGCCGCAGCACAGGGCGTCCAAGACGACATCGGCCAGCCGCTCGCGCTCGTCGTCCCGCGCGGCACGCACCGTCGCCAGGTCGGTCCCGGTGACCATGTGCGATCCCAGCTTGGCGTTGAACTCGATCTCGGCCGGTCCCTGGGCGGACTGCAGGGCGCGGTCGAGCAGGTCCAGGTCGATGTCGACCAGGTATCCGGTGCAGCCGGAGCGGACGGTGCGGCCGGGCAGGTGCGCGAGCAGCGGTTGCGACCGCACCCTGCGCAGCCAGTACAGCTGGTGGGCGCGGGTGGCGATGGTGACCTGCACGATGCGCTCCACCACCGACGGCGGCCGCAGTTGGTCGAGCACCAGGTAGCCGAACACCACCAGCCCCATCAGGGCCAGCACGCTGAGTATCAGCGCCGCGACGGTGCTGAACACGGCCTGTTGCGGGTCCACCAGCGTCAGTACCACGACGTAGTACGCCGACAGGCCGGCGAAGTAGCCGAAGAAGGTCTGATTCACCCGACGGCTGAGAAACTGTTCCACCACCACCCAGGTGAAGACGTCGGACATCCGCTGCACCAGGGTGAGCAACAGGACGAACGTGATCGTCATCAAGGTGAGCATCCCGGGCGCCACCGTGCGCAGCATCGACTGGTTCTCCTGCGGCGGTGCCACTTTGGCCAGCAGGTGTTTTGCCGGTTGCAGCCAGCTCACCTCGTTACCGTCCAGGACGCTGTTGAGGATCGCCAGCACGATGAAGCCGGCGATGATGGCCAGCGGCACGCCGAGGAATTCATGCAGCGCCCGGCGCACCCCGCTCTCCCGCCGGGGCCGGGCGTTGTTCGAATTACGGCGCATAAGTCCTAGTCACCCCTGTCCGAGCGCGGACATCCTGCTTGTGGCTGGTACCCGGTCGACGGCCCGGTGAACCAGGCATCGTGAGGTTCGCCTCTACCGCCACACGTCTAACACCGCGGCTCTTTGGGCACCCTGGAAGTCATGTCATCGCAGCTGCCGGGTGTCTTCGAGTCGCTCGGCCCCACGTTGGACAAGTTCGGGTACGCGGCGGTGATCGTGCTGGTCGGGCTGGAGGGCGTGGGCATCCCCCTGCCCGGTCAGATCATCCTGATCACGGCCGGCATGTACGCCGGTGCCGGCCACCTGCACGTGGCCCTGGTCATGGTCGCGGGATTCCTGGCCGCCGTCGTCGGCGACAACGCCGGATACGCCATCGGGCGGTTCGGGGGACGTGAGCTGGTGCTGCGGTTCGGGCGCTATGTGTTCCTGACCGACGAGCGGCTGGCCAAGACCGAGCGCTTCTTCGAAAAGCGCGGCCCCATTGTGGTGCCGCTCGGCCGGTTCGTCGACGGGCTGCGCCAGGCCAGTGGCATCGTCGCGGGGCTGGCCCGCATGCCGTGGCGGCGCTATATGGGCTACAACGCGGTCGGCTCTGCGGTGTGGGTGGCGATCTGGGTGCTGGCCGGATACCTGGCCGGCAACCACATCGCAGCGCTCTACGAGTACTTCCAGCCGTACGAGAAATACCTGCTGGTGGCGGCCGGGGTGCTGTGCATCGCGGCGGTGATCGGGTGGGCGCTGCGGCGCCGGGCCCGCGCCGCTGCCGAATGCTGAGGTTCTTGACATCGGCGACCGGCACCGGCTTCGCTTCGCGCTATGACACCCGAGTTCCAGACGCTGCTGTACTCCACCGCCGGTCCGGTGGCCACGATCACGCTGAACCGTCCGGAGCAGCTCAACACCATCGTCCCGCCCATGCCGGACGAGATCGAGACCGCAATCGGCCTGGCCGAACGCGACCAGGACGTCAAGGTCATCGTGCTACGCGGTGCCGGCCGCGCGTTCTCCGGCGGCTACGACTTCGGCGGCGGTTTTCAGCACTGGGGCGAGGCGATGATGACCGATGGCCAGTGGGACCCGGGCAAGGATTTCGCGATGGTCAGCGCCCGCGAGACCGGCCCCACGCAGAAATTCATGGCGATCTGGCGCGCCTCGAAACCGGTGATCGCGCAGGTGCACGGCTGGTGTGTCGGTGGTGCCAGCGATTACGCGTTGTGCGCTGACCTGGTCATCGCCAGCGAGGACGCGGTGATCGGCACCCCGTACAGCCGGATGTGGGGCGCGTACCTGACCGGCATGTGGCTGTACCGGCTGAGCCTGGCGAAAGTGAAGTGGCATTCGTTGACGGGCCGGCCGCTGACGGGTGTCCAAGCCGCCGACGTGGAGCTGATCAACGAGGCGGTGCCGTTCGAGCGACTGGAGGCGCGGGTCGCCGAGATCGCCGCGGAACTGGCGCAGATCCCGCTCTCGCAGCTGCGGGCGCAGAAGCTGATCGTCAACCAGGCTTACGAGAACATGGGCCTGGCGTCCACCCAGTTGCTGGGCGGCATTCTCGACGGATTGATGCGGAACACCCCGGATGCACTGGACTTCATCCGGACGGCACAGGCGCAGGGGGTGCGCAGCGCCGTCGAGCGCAGAGACGGCCCGTTCGGCGACTACAGCCAGGCGCCGCCCGAGCTGCGGCCCGATCCCTCACACGTGATAATTCCTGATCGCAGTGGGTAGTGAGATGAGCTACAGATTCTCTCCCGGCATCCCGTCGGCCTCCTGGAAGTGCTACGGTAATCAATATGTCTCGGCTCAGTAACAGCCTCCGCACCGGCGCCTTGGCGCTACTTCTCGGCGTGGCCGCCGCGGTGTCCCCTGCGACCGCGTCCGCCGACTCCACCGAAGACTTCCCGATCCCGCGCCGGCAGATCGCGACCACCTGTGACGCCGAGCAGTACCTGGCGGCGGTCCGCGACACCAGCCCGGTGTACTACCAGCGGTACATGATCGACTTCAACAACCATGCGAACCTCCAGGAAGCGACGATCAACAAGGCGCACTGGTTCTACTCGCTGTCGCCGGCGGAGCGCCGGGACTACTCGGAGAACTTCTACAACGGCGACCCGCTGACCTTCGCCTGGGTCAATCACATGAAGATCTTCTTCAACAACAAGGGTGTCGTCGCCAAGGGCACTGAAATCTGCAACCAGTACCCGCGTGGCGACATGTCCGTCTGGAACTGGGCCGGATAGCGGTGCGCAAACTCGTCGCGCTCGCGGTATCGGCGGCGGCCGTTCCGGTCGCCCTCCTCGTCGGGAGTGCCCCGGCGCACGCCGACAGCGATCTGGGCAAAGCGTGCTCGCCGGAGGGCGCCAAAGTGTGGGGAAAACCCGGTCCCATCTACTGCCAGCGGCAGGCAGACGGACAACTGCAGTGGGTGTCCATTCCCGCGTCGGCGATGTGTGTGGCGTTCTGCGTGATCGACCCGACAACCGGACCCTAGCTTCACGGCGTTGTCCCCCGATCGGGGGACCCGGAATTCATCCTGTCGGTGACCGATTGGCGGATGTTTCGAACCTCTGACCAGCGGGAAGAATCGAAGTGGTCAGAAAAGTACGGTTTTCTTAGGGTGCCATAACTAAGGGAACGCGGATAATCACATGCGGCCGACCCTTGCCCGGACGGGTTGAAGGTACCCATAATGGACACTCCGGCCCAGCCAATTTCCGCAATACGTGCAAACGACGGATGCAACTGTGGTACGGGAGCTGGAGGTCATCATGAGCCAAACGACTGGCAACGGGATCCCTGGCACGCTCGCGGCCCTGGACTGGCAAACGATCACCTGTCAGTCCGACTCCGGGTGCACCAACCGGGCCAGCTACGTTGTGCACCGGCACGCGGTGGACGAATGCAACCATCCGCAGGTCGACCCGTTCGGCAATATCGTCGAAATCCTGTGCATCGCCTGCCTGTGGCACGCTGAGGCCGAGGTGCTGGTCCAGGTCGGCCAGCTCGCGCGCACGTCCGGCACCTACTGCCTGACCTGCGGCGCCCCGGTGTCCGAGTTGCGCGACATCATGCGCGACGTCGCCGCCCTGTAGGCGCGGCGGCGCCCGGGCGTATTCAGCGTTTCTTGACCAGCCCGCCCGGCGGGTGTTCGTCGACGTCGTTGAGGATCAGCTGGCGCACCGCGCGACGCGGTCCGTACGGGCGCAGCATGGTGCTGGCCGGGCGGGGGCGCACATGTTGCGGCCACCAGAACCAGCGCCCGAGCAGGGTGGCCACGGACGGCGTCATGAACGACCGCACGATCAACGTGTCGAACAACAGACCGAGCGCGATCGTCGTACCCACCTGAGCCATGACTTTCAACGGGCTGAAGGCAAACGTCGCCATCGTCGCGGCGAAGACCAGACCCGCCGAGGTCACGACGGAGCCCGAACCGGCCATCGCGCGGATCGTCCCTGTCTTGAGCCCGGCATGGATCTCTTCCTTCAACCGCGATATCAGCAACAGGTTGTAGTCCGAGCCGACCGCCAGCAGCAGGATCACCGCCATCGCCAGCACCATCCAGTGCAACTTGACGCCGAGGATGTACTGCCACAAGAGCACCGAGAGTCCGAACGAGGCGCCCAGCGACAGCAACACCGTGCCGACGATCACAATGGCCGCCACGACGCTTCGGGTGATCACCAGCATGATGATGAAGATCAGGGTGGCCGCGGCGATTGCCGCGATCAGCAGATCGATGTTGGACCCGTCGTGCATATCCTTGAACGTCGCGGCGGTACCGCCGAGGTAAACCTTGGCGCCCTCCCAGGGCGTGCCCTTGATCGCCTCGTGCACGGCCTGCTTGATCGGCTCGATGTGGCGGATGCCTTCCGGGGTCGCCGGGTCGCCCTCGTGGGAAATGATCAACCGGACCGCATGCCCGTCCGGCGAGATGAACTGTTTGAGTCCCCGCGCGAAGTCGGGGCTCTGGAACGCCTCCGGCGGCAGATAGAACGTGTCGTCGTTCTTGGCCCGGTCGAACGCATCGCCCTGGGCGGTGGCGTTGTCGGCCTGCGCCCTCGCCTGCTGATTGAGACCCATGGTGGTCGCGTAGTTCGACATGATGGTGTCGAGATTGCGTTGCTGGCTCTCGATCTGCGGCGGGATCAGCTCCACCAGCTTGGGCTGGATCGCATCCAGCCGGTCCAGGTTGGCGCTGAGGCTCAGGATGTTCTGCGCCACCTGGTCGATCCCGTCCAGCGCATTGAAGATGGACCGTAGCGCCCAGCAGATCGGAATGTCGTAGCAGTGCTTCTCCCAGTAGAAGTAGCTGCGAATCGGCCGGAAGAAATCGTCGAAAGTGGCGATGTCGTCGCGCAACGCTTCGGTGATCTTCACGGTTTCTTTGGTGAGCTTGGTGGTCTCGTGCGTGGTGTTGCTGAGGTCCTGGGTGACCTGCATCTGCTCGTGCAGGGTCGCCATCGTCTTGCGCAGCTCGTCGGCCTGGTTCAGCAGGTTTTTCGCCTGCTCGTCCTGATAGTGCTGGGTCTGCAGGCGGCTGGCGGCTTGCGCACCCATCTGAAATCCGAGGGTGCTGTGGTCCAGCGGCGTGCCCAGCGGCCGGGTGATGGTCTGCACCCGGCCGATGCCGGGAATGTGGAAGACGGCCTTGGCGACTTTGTCCAGGACCAGGAAATCGGCCGAATTACGCAGATCGTGGTCGGTCTCGATCATCAACAGCTCAGGATTGAGCCGGGCCTGGTCGAAGTGCCGGTCGGCGGCCGCGTACCCGACGTTGGCCGGCGTGTCCGCCGGCAGGTAGTGCCGGTTGTCGTAGTCCGTCTGGTAGCCGGGCAGCGCGAGCAGACCGACCAGCGCGACCGCGATGGTCACCGCGAAAACCGGTGCGGGCCAACGGACGACGGCGGTGCCGATGCGACGCCAGCCCCGGGTCTGCAGCGTCCGCTTCGGATCCATCAGCTTGAAGAACGACGCGACGGTCAGCAGTGCCGGGCCCAGCGTCAACGCCGCCAACACCGCGACCAGCATGCCGACCGCGCACGGCACGCCCAGCGACTGGAAATAGGGCAATCGGCAGAAGCTGAGGCAGTACATGGCGCCGGCGATGGTCAGTCCTGACCCCAGCACGACGTGCGCGGTGCTGTGGAACATGGTGTAGAACGCGTCTTCGCGGCTCTCGCCCAGCCCACGGGCCTCCTGATAGCGGCCCACCACGAAGATCGCGTAGTCCGTACCGGCGGCGATGGCCATCAACACCAGCATGTTGTTGGCGAAGGTCGACAGCCCCATGATCCCGTAGTTGCCCAGCGTCGCGACGACACCGCGGGCCGCGGCCAACTCGATGAAGACCATGGCCAGCATGATCAGGACGGTGGCTATCGACCGGTAGACCCACAGCAGCATCACGATGATCACCACGAAGGTGATGAGCGTGACGACCATGACGCCCTTTTCCCCGGCGTGGGACTGGTCGGCGAACAGCGGACCCGCGCCGGTGACGTAGGCCTTGATCCCCGGCGGCGCGGGCACCGAGTCCACCATCTTGCGCAGGGCTTCGGCCGACTCGTTCGCCAGGCCGCCGCCCATGTTGCCGGCGAGGTACACCTGGACGTACGCGGCCTTCTGGTCGTGGCTCTGGGAGCCTGCCGCCGTCAGCGGATCGCTCCAGAAATCCTGGACGTGCTGAACGTGTTTCTTGTCCTGCTCGATGCGCCGGATGATGTCGTCGTAGTAGCGGTGCGCCTCGGCCCCGAGTGGCTTGTCGCCCTCCAGCAGGATCATGGCCGAGTTGTCGGAGTCGAACTCTTTGAACTTCGATCCGACCTTCATCATCGATTGGAAGGACGCTGCGTCCGTCGGACTCATCGACACCGAGTGGGTCTTGGCGACCACCTCCAGCTGCGGGGCCACGGTGTTGGTCACGAACACGATGCCCAACCAGATCAGCACGATCGGCAGCGCCAGCCGGTGGATCATCCGCGGCAGGAACGGCGGGATCAGCGGCTGTTCGACCCGCGGCGGCGCTTCGGTGGTCTCGCTCATGCGGACTTGTCCAGGCAGTAGACGAACGCATTCACCGTCTGCTCGGGAGGCGAGTGGTTCGGCGCCTTGATGACGTCACCGCGGCCGTCGTTGTTGTTCACCAGGAAGCGGCAGGCGATCCAGCTGCCGGTCCCCTGCGCTATCAAGTTGGCCGGGATCCCGGGCTTGGTCGACTTCAATACCGTATTCCAAGGTAGGGGCACGTTGAGCGCCTGCTGGGGGTGGGAGTTCTCGTCGAGATAGTTGATGGTCGCGGTGCTGCCCGGTGCACCCCAGACCTCGAGGGTGATCGTCTTGGGGTTGAACTGGTCGATGACGTCACCGGAGGAGCCGCCGCCGAACGAACCCTTGTGGACGCCGAAGATGCCGTGCAACCGGTGCACGACGAAGCCCGATAGGGCGACGACGGCCAGCACGGTGAGGACGAGCCAGAACCGGGTGATGAGGCGGGCCAGACGTCGGCGCTTGGGCGGCCGCTGAGTCGCCGTCTTCTCGTTGCGAACGGAGTCCGGGGTCGTCATCTGGTCAGTCCTTGGCTCGGTCGTCGTCATGGGCGCTGTCCTAACCGATACGAGAACCGCCAACTGATTAGCCTGAGAGTCAACTTAGGTACCCTAACCTAATGGAGGCCGTGGCCTTCGCCAATACGAGCGACGACGTCATCGGGACCCCGTGAGGGTGCCGATGCAGGTCGCGGTGAGAACCCGGGTGAGCGCCGAGGCGAAGTCGATGTTCCATTCGGGCGGCAACACCTCGGGCTCCTCTGCGTAGACGTCGGAGATCTTCGCCGGCGGGTTGGCGATCTGCCAGAACGCCGCGGCCAACGAGTAGGCGGCGATCAGGATGTCGAAAGCCCCCGGACGCCCGAGCGCCGGCAGTGCCTGTTCGATCGCGTCGGCCAGGGCGATCGCGGCGGCCGAAATGGTCCGCCGGATCTCGATGACCCGTTCGATCTCGACCTCATGCTCGAGATGCAGGTGCAGATTGGCCAGCAGGTCGCAGAACAGCGGGTCGGCGGCCAGTCCGTTGGCCAGCGTCTCGGCCACCCGGTCCGGCGTCATTGCCCCGGGCTGGGCCAGGTTCTCGCACACCGTGCCCGACCACCGCACCCATCCCTCCGCAGCCAGGTGCAGCAATACCTCTTTGTGTGAGGTGAAATAGCGGCGCACGGCGGAGTAGTGGATGCCGGCCCGGCTGGCCACGGCGGTCAATGTCACCGATGCGACACCGGTTTCCAGGGCCAGCGACCGCGCGGCCTCTACCAGCGCCGCCGCCCGTTGGCGCTTGTTCTCCTCGGTGCGGGCGCGCCGAAATGCGAGTTGCGCCACCGGCAGAGGATAACGCACGACATGTGATTTGCATAACGCACGTAGTGTGATTTGTGCAGGTGGCAGGCATCGGACCCGCCTTGTTACGCACGTGATATGCGTTACAATCCAGTGCGCGAGGGGAAGGAGTGGACAGTGCCGTCCGTCGCCGTGATTTACTTAGGCAAGGCTTAGTAGTTCCGCTCGACAGGGCCGCCCCGGGACATGCGGCGTCGAGGCGGTGGGCCGCCGCCGGTCGCGGTCGCCGAAATTCACATACCAACGGGTGAAGGGGATCTGCGATGTTCAGACTGCTGTCGCGCGCGTGGATTCCACTGGTCGTGCTGGTGGTGGTGGCGGTGGGGGCCTTCGTGGTCTACCGGGTACACGGTTACTTCGGCTCGGAGAAGCGCGAAACCTACGCCGACAGCAACCTCAAGAACCCCGAGCCGTTCAACCCCAAGCGCATCGTTTACGAGGTGTTCGGTCCGCCGGGTACCGTCGCGGACATCAGTTACTTCGACGTCAACAGCGATCCGCAACGGGTCGAGAATGCCCGGCTGCCCTGGTCGCTGCACATCAGCACCACCAAGGCGGCCATGGTGGGCAACCTTGCGGCACAAGGCGATAGCGACAGCATCGGCTGCCGCATCCTGATCGACGACGAGGTTAAGGCCGAGCGGGTCAGCAACAGCGTCAACGCGTTCACCTTCTGTCTGGTCAAGTCCGCGTGACCACCACCTACGCCCCCGGCGCGCCGGCGCCGGGGCCCGCCACCGACACCCATCGGCCGTTCATCCCGCGGATGATCCATGCCCTCGCGGTGCCGATCATCCTGTTCTGGCTGGTGGTCGTGGTGCTGCTCAGCGTCTTCCTGCCGTCGCTGGAAGTCGTCGGGCAGGAACGGTCGGTGTCGTTGAGCCCCGGTGACGCGCCGTCCTTCGTGGCGCTCAAGCACATCGGCAACGCCTTCAAGGAGGGCGACACCGACAGCTTCGGGATGATCGTCCTGGAAAGCGACAAACCGCTGGGCGCCGAGGCGCACAAGTACTACGACGAGATGGTCCGCAAGCTACGCGAGGACAAGAAACACGTCCTGAGCATCCAGGACTTCTGGGGTGACCCACTGACCGCCGCGGGCGCGCAGAGCAACGACGCCAAAGCCGTCACCGTCCAGCTCACCCTGGCCGGCAACCAGGGCGAACCCCTGGCCAACGAGTCGGTCCTGGCCGTGCGCAAGATCGTGGACGGCATCAAGGCCCCGCCCGGTCTCAAGGCCTACGTCACCGGCGCGTCGGCGCTGGCCGCCGACCTGCATGACAGTGGCGACAAGTCCATGGCCAAGATCACCATCACCACGGTCCTGGTGATCACGCTGATGCTGATGTTCATCTACCGCTCGTTTCTCACCGTCTTCCTGCTGTTGATCTCGGTCGGTATCGAACTGAGCGCGGCACGCGGCGCGGTGGCACTGCTCGGACACAACGGGTTGATCGGGCTGTCCACGTTCTCGGTCAGCCTGCTCACGTCACTGGCGATCGCGGCCGGCACCGACTACGGCATCTTCATCATCGGCCGCTACCAGGAGGCGCGTCAGGCCGGCGAGGATCGGGAGTCGGCGTTCTACACCATGTATCACGGCACCGCGCACGTGATCCTGGGCTCCGGGCTGACCATCGCCGGCGCCCTGTTCTGTCTGCACTTCGCCCGGATGCCCTACTTCCAGACGCTGGGCATCCCGTGCGCGGTCGGCATGCTGGTGGCGGTCCTGGTCGCGCTGACGCTGGGCCCGGCCATCCTGGTGGTGGGCGGCAAGTTCGGGGTGTTCGATCCCAAGCGGGTGCTGTCGGTGCGGGGCTGGCGCCGCATCGGCACGGCCGTGGTGCGCTGGCCGCTGCCCATCCTGGCGGTCACCCTGGCGATCGCGATCATCGGCCTGCTGACGCTGCCGGGCTACAAACCCAGCTACGACGACCGCGCCTACCTGCCCCCGTCCATCCCGGCCAACCAGGGCTTCACCGTCGCCGACCGGCACTTCTCCCAGGCCCGCATGAAGCCGGAGATCCTGATGATCGAATCGGATCACGACCTGCGCAACCCGGCCGACTTCCTGGTGCTCGACAAGCTGGCCAAAGGCATTTTCCGGGTGCCCGGCATCTCCCGCGTCCAGGCCATCACCCGGCCCGACGGCACCACCATGGACCACACGTCGATCCCGTTCCAGATGAGCATGCAGAACGCCGGTCAGGTGCAGACCATGAAATTCCAGCGCGACCGCATGGACGACATGCTCAAGCAGGCCGACGAGATGACCAAGACGATCGCGCTGATGCAGAACATGTACGCGCTGATGACGAAGCTGGTCGGCCTCACGCACAAGATGGTCGGCGACACCGAGGCGATGCAGCAGATCACCAACGACCTGCGCGACAAGATCGCCAACTTCGACGACTTCTTCCGGCCCATCCGCTCGTACTTCTATTGGGAGAAGCACTGTTTCGACATCCCGGTGTGTTGGACGCTGCGGTCGATCTTCGACGCGTTCGACGGGATCGATCAGCTCACCGAGCAACTGAACGTCCTGGTCGGCGACATCAAACAGCTGGACACACTGATGCCGCAGATGATCGCCACCTTCCCGCCGATGATCGACACCATGGTGAGCATGCGGACCATGATGCTGACGATGCACAGCACCATGTCGGGGATCTTCAGCCAGATGGACGAGATGAGCGAGAACGCGACGGCGATGGGCCACGCATTCGACGCCGCCAAGAACGACGACTCGTTCTACCTGCCGCCCGAGGTGTTCAAGAACGAAGACTTCAAGCGCGCCATGAAGAACTTCCTGACCCCCGACGGGCACGCAGCGCGGTTCATCATCCTGCACCGGGGTGATCCCGCGTCGCCCGAAGGCATCGCCAGCATCGACCAGATACGCACCGCGGCCGAGGAATCCCTGAAGGGGACGCCCCTGGAAGACGCCAAGATCTACCTGGCCGGCACCGGGGCGGTGTTCAAGGACATCTCCGACGGCGCCAAATGGGATCTGCTGATCGCCGGCATCTCCTCGTTGTGCCTGATCTTCATCATCATGCTGATCATCACCCGCGCCTTCGTGGCCGCCGCGGTGATCGTCGGGACGGTGGCGTTGTCGCTGGGCGCCTCCTTCGGCCTGGCCGTGCTGGTCTGGCAGCACATCTTCGGCATCCCGCTGCACTGGCTGGTGCTGGCGATGTCGGTCATCGTGCTGCTGGCCGTGGGATCGGACTACAACCTGCTGCTGGTCTCCCGGTTCAAACAGGAGATCCACGCCGGTCTGAATACCGGAATCATCCGGTCGATGGGCGGCACCGGCAAGGTGGTGACCAACGCGGGTCTGGTGTTCGCGTTCACCATGGCCTCGATGATCATCGGCGATGCCCGCATGATCGGCCAGGTGGGCACCACCATCGGGCTGGGTCTGCTGTTCGACACGCTGATCGTGCGCGCCTTCATGACGCCGTCGATTGCCGCGCTGCTGGGCCGCTGGTTCTGGTGGCCGATCCGGGTGCGGACGCGCCCGGCCCGCAGCCCCGCCCTGGCGCGCATCGAGCGGCCGACCGAGCGGATACCGGCGCTCAGCGGCGACCGTTAGTCCCGTCGGTCCGGCCATCCGGGCAGCCCCGGCCTCCGAATAGCAGGTGTGCAACCAAGGGGCGTTAGGCTACCGATCGATGACCGGCCCGCCCCCCTCCAGCAACGACCTGGACGCCTTGCTGCGCCGGGTGGCCGCAGGCGACGACGCCGCGTTCGCGGCGTTCTACGACCAGACGAAAACCCGGGTGTACGGGCTGGTGACCAGGGTGCTGCGTGACTCCGGCTACAGCGAAGAGACCACTCAGGAGATCTACCTCGAGGTGTGGCGCACGGCGTCGGACTTCGACACCGCCAAGGGCTCGGCGCTGGCCTGGTTGATGACCATGACGCACCGGCGCGCGGTGGATCGGGTGCGCAGCGAACAGGCCGGGACTGAACGCGAATCACGCTACGGCACAGCGAATTTCGAGTCGGCAACCGACGTCGTCGCCGATTCGGCGATAGCCGGCGACGAACGCCGCCGGGTGGTCGGGTGTCTGGAGGGGTTGACCGAAGCGCAACGACAGTGCATCGAGCTGGCCTACTACGGCGGACTGACCTACGCCGAGGTGTCGCAGCGGTTGGCGGCGAACCTGTCCACGATCAAGTCACGCATGCGCGACGCGCTGCGCGGGTTGCGCAACTGTCTGGACGTGTCATGACCGCCCCCCACGGCTTCGACCTGCTGGAGCTGGCGGCACCCTATGCCCTGCACGCGTTGTCCGACGCCGAGCGGGTCGAGGTCGACGCCCGGGTCGACGCCGCGCCGGCGCCGGTCGCCGCGGCCTTCGCCGACGAGGTCCGCGCCATCCGCGAGACCATGGCGGTGCTGTCGTCGGCCAGTGCGGCCGAACCGCCCGATCAGTTGCGCGCCGCCGTGCTGGCCCGGGCCACCCCCGCTGCGACACCGCTGCGCCGGATGCCGCAGCGGCGCACCGCCCTCATCGCGGCGGCGGCGACCATCGCGATCGGCCTGGGGGCGTTCGGCCTCGGTGTACTGATGCGGCCGTCGCCGACGATGGCCGAGCAGGTTCTGGCCGCACCCGACGTGCGGACCGTGTCCCGGCCGCTGGGGCCGGGAACGGCGACGGTGATGTTCTCCCGCGACCGCAACGCGGGCGTGTTGGTGATGAACAACGTGCCGCCGCCGCCGCCGGGCAGCGTGTATCAGATGTGGCTGATCGGCACGAGCGGCCCGACGTCGGCGGGCACCATGGGCGTTGCGGCGGTGGCGCCGTCCACGAAGGCGACGCTGGACAATCTGGGCGGCTCGACCGTGCTGGCGTTCACCGTCGAACCCGGCACCGGGTCGCTGCAGCCGACCAGCCCGGTGCTCGCCGAATTGCCGCTGGGCTGACGCGCCGGCCCTACTTCACGATGCCCCGCAGGTAGGCGGCCTGGCCCAGGTGTTGCGCGCAATCGTCGATGATGCTGACCAGCCGCCCGCTCGCGGTGACCGGCGGATCCCAGTTGGTGTCCACCACGCGGGCCAGCTCGGCGGCCGTCACCGTCGCGACGTACTCCAGGGTGAATTCGTGCACCGCCCGGTAGTAGCCGGCCAACAGGTCGGCGGGCGCGTGCACCTTGGCGACATCGTCGGGACCGTGCCCGTACCCGATGTCGCGCCGCGGTAGGTCCAGCCCGAACCGGTCCACCCAACCGTCGCGGGTCCACACCTCCTCGACCCCCGCGATGTCAGCGAGCTGCAGATCCTGCACGCGGGCGCTGTGCCAGACCAGCCAGGCGATGCTGTTGGCTTCGGGAGTCGGCCGGTAGTCGGCGACCTCAGCGGTGAGCCCGTCGGTGATTTCGTCGGTGTGCTCGATCAATCGGGTGAATGCATCGCGCAGCAGTTCCTGCACGGCGGCGTCGGGATTTGTCACCAGGCCGACCCTACGGGCCGCCGTGCCAGACCGCCTCCACGTTGTTGCCGTCCGGATCGCGCACGAAGGCACCGTAGTAACCGGCGTGATACTCCGGCCACCGCCGCGGGGCGTGCAACGGCTCCGCACCCAGGCTCACCGCAGTCTCGTAGAAGGCGCGCACCGCAGCCTCGTCCTGCGCCTGGAACGCAATGTGGACCTCGCGATTCGGGCCCGAACCGGCGCCGTTGCCGACGCCGTCGGCGATCCAGAAGTCCGGCTTACCGTTGCGGCCGTACCCGATGGCCACACCGAAATCCTGCTGCCGGGAGTAACCCAGCACACCGAGCACGGTGTCGTAGAAGTTCTTCGAATCGGCATAGTTGGCACAGTTGATGCCCAGGTGATCGATCACGATGCGATCCTGGCACGACCCTGCGCCCGGTCGTAGATTATTCAGATGACCTACGACCTGCTGATCCGCAACGGCACCATCGTGGACGGACTCGGAGGTGAGCCGTACGTCGGTGATGTCGCGGTGCGGGACGGTGTGATCGCCGCGGTCGGGTCGGTGATCGCGGGAGCCGAGCGGGAAATCGACGCGACCGGACTGCTCGTCACGCCGGGCTTCGTCGACCTGCACACCCATTACGACGGACAGGCCATCTGGTCGGACCGGCTGACGCCGTCCTCGGCGCACGGGGTGACCACCGTCGTGGTCGGCAACTGCGGAGTCGGCTTCGCGCCGTGCCGACAAGAGGACCACGAGGTGCTCGTCGACGTGATGGCCGGCGTGGAGGACATCCCCGGTGTCGTGATGACCGACGGTCTGCCGTGGACCTGGGAATCCTTCCCGGAATATCTGGACGAACTGGACGCCCGCCGCCGTGATATCGACGTCGCCGCATACCTGCCGCACTCCCCGCTGCGGGTCTTCGTGATGGGCCGACGCGGCGCCGACCGCGAGCCCGCCACCGCCGACGACCTGGCCAAGATGCGGGCGCTGGCCAAGGAGGCCACCGAAGCCGGGGCGCTGGGCTTCGCCTCCTCGCGGCTGATGATCCACAAAACCGAGAGCGGCGCTCCGATCCCCAGCTACGACGCCGCCCGGGAGGAGATCGAGCAGATCGCCCGGGGCGTGGTCGACGGCGGCGGCGGCCTGCTGCAGTTCGTGCCCGACGTGCCGGCCGGCGGCTACCAACAGGTGTTGCAGACGGTGTTCGACGTCGCCGAGGACGTGGGATTGCCGCTCACCTTCACCCTGATCGTCGGCAACTCCGGGGACCCCACCTGGCCGGAGGCCATCACCATGATCGATAAGGCCAACGCGGCCGGTGGTGACGTCAGCGCGCAGCTACTGCCCCGTCCGATCGGGCTGATCATCGGGCTGCAGCTGAGCGCCAACCCGTTCGTGCTCTACCCCAGCTACCGCGAGATCGCCGACCTGCCGCTGGCCGAACGCGTCGCCGAGATGCGCAAGCCGGAGGTACGCGCCCGCATCCTGGCCGACAAGCCCGGCACCGGGCACCCGATCCTCTACGTCGCCCAGCTGTGGGACTGGATCTTCCCGCTCGACGACAACCCCGACTACGAGCCGGACCCGTCGACCAGCATCGGCGCGCGCGCCCGGGCCCGCGGGGTGGACCCGATGGCGGAAGCCTACGACCGGCTGCTCGACGACGACGGCCGGGCGATGCTGCTGGTCGCCACCAGCAACCTGGAGAACAACTCGCTGGACACCGTGGGCGAACTGCTGCACCGCGACGACGTGGTACTCGGCCTCGGCGACGGCGGCGCGCACTACGGCATGATCTGCGACGCCAGCTACTCGACGTACTTCCTCACGCACTGGGCCCGGGACCGGGCGACCGGTCGCTTCACCGTCGCCGAAGCGGTCCGCGAACTCACCTCGGTGCCGGCGCGGATCGCCGGACTGGCCGACCGCGGCCGCATCGCCGTCGGCTTCAAGGCCGACCTCAACGTCATCGACCACGCGGGGCTGCGGCTGCACAAACCCGTCATCGCCTACGACCTGCCGGCCGGTGGGCGTCGGCTGGACCAGACCGCCGACGGCTACGTCGCGACGGTGGTATCCGGCCAGGTGATCGCCGAGCACGGTCAGCCCACCGCGGCCCGGCCGGGGCGGTTGGTGCGCGGCCGGCAGGCCGCACCCGCGGCGGTCTGAGCGGGTTACCCGATTAGCCCACGGTGGCCAGTCCCAGCCGGGTAGGTTTGGGTGGTGACAAGCCCGCATTTCGCGTGGTTGCCGCCTGAGATCAATTCGGCACTAATGTTCGCCGGTCCCGGCGCGGGACCGTTACTTGCTGCTGCCGCAGCATGGGGCGGATTGGCCGAGGAGCTGGCGTCGTCGGTGGCGTCGTTCACCGCTGTCACCCAAGAATTGACCACCTCGTCCTGGCTGGGACCGTCCGCCGCGGCGATGATGGAGGTCGCCACCCAGTACATGGCCTGGCTGAGCGCGGCGGCGGTGCAGGCCGACCTGGCCGCGGCGCAGGCCGCGGCGACGGCGGCGGCGTTCGAGGCCGCGGTGGCCGCCACCGTGCAGCCGGCCGTGGTGGCCGCCAACCGCGGCCTGGTGCAGATGCTGGCGTCCACGAACTTCTTCGGGATGAACTGGCCCGCCATCATGGACACCGAATCCGCCTACGAAGCGATGTGGGCCGCGGACGTGGCTGCGATGGTGAACTACCACTTCGACGCATCGAAGGCGGCCGCCCAACTGGCCCCCTGGCAGCAGGTGCTGCGGAACCTGGGCATCGACGTCGGCAACAACGGCATCAACTTCGGCTTCCGCAACACCGGCAGCGGCAACATCGGCAACAACAACGTCGGCAACTACAACCTGGGCAGCGGTAACAGCGGCATCGGCAACGTCGGCGCCGGCAACACCGGCAGCTACAACCTGGGCTTCGGCAACACCGGCACCAGCAACATGGGCATCGCCAACTTCGGCAGTGGCAACCTCGGCTTCGCCAACACCGGCAGCGACTCCTTCGGTTTCGGACTGACCGGCGACCACCAGTTCGGCTTCGGCGGGCTCAACTCGGGCAGCGGCAACACCGGCTTCGGCAACTCCGGCAGCGGCAACAGCGGCTTCTTCAATTCCGGTACCGACAACATGGGCTTCGGCAACTCGGGTTCCCTCAACGCCGGGGTCGGCAACTCCGGCGACGCCGGACTCGGCGGCCCGCTGAGCCACTGGAACTCGGGCATGTACAGCAGCGCGGCCGGCCTGGACTCCGCGGTGGCCGGCAATGCGCACTACGCGACGGGCGGTCTGGGAACCGCGGCGCTCGGTTCGGGCCTGCTCGGCTCGGCGTTGGCCACCACCGGGGGGCTGCACCCCGGTCTGGCCGGCGCGCTGAACTCCGGCATCAGCGGACCCGTCGTCGCGTCGGCGCCCGCGCCGGCCGCCGCCGGCGAACCGGGCGGCCCCAGTCCCGTCTCGGCCAACCCCACCAGCAGCCCCGCCGCCAACTCAGGCCTGCGCACCAACGGCGGCAGCCCGACCGGCTTCTACCCGTCCGGCGATCCCGGCGCGCGCCCCACGCTGGCACGCGAGTCGGTGCTGAGCAGCCTGAGCCTGCCCAGCGACCCGATCCCCAAGTCCGGGTTCCATCCGCCGTCTGAGCGCGACACCGCGGATCAGAGCCGGGTGATCAAGTTCCCGGTGCGGTCGCAGTAGCGCGCCTATCCTCGGTGCATGGCTGCAAAGACCGCGAAAAAGGTTGACTTCCAGCGGCTGGCCGCCGCCCTGCCGGACTTCCCGTTCGCCTATCTGATCACCGTCGACGACAACTATCGGGTGCACACCGTGACGATCGAGCCGGTGTTGCGCGATCAGACCGTCGAGGTGGGCCTGGTCGGCGGCGGCACCCGGGCCAACCTGGCCCGCCGCGTCGAGGTCACCCTGCTCTGGCCGCCGCCGGTACCGGGCGGCTACTCGCTGATCGTCGACGGGCGCGCCGAGATCGCCGACGCCGGCACCGACGCCGCGCGCTGCACGGTGGTGCCCACCCGCGCCCTGCTGCACCGCAATGCCGAGTCCGCGACCGCGGGCTGTCTGCACGACTGCGTCGTGTTCAGCGTGCCGGACGCATGAGCCGCATCGAACCTCTCGCACCGCCGTGCAGCGACGCCGACGCCGCCGGCATCACCAGCTGGGGCCACCCGACCGCACCCTGATCGAGGCCGTCGACGAACTGGAGCGCACCGGATCGTGGTCGGCGCAGACATGGGCGGCACTGGGCCTGGAACAGGCTCACCTCCACCCGGACCCGTCGGAGAGTTCGTCCGCCAGCTCGCGCAACCGGTCTTCGCGGCGAACGACCAGCGTGACGCCGTGACCGCGGCCGGCCAGTTCGCGCGCGATGTCGGCGCCGATGCCCGACGAGGCCCCGGTCACGACGGCGGTGCTGGCGGGGGATGGAGTCGGGAGAGCCACGCCACCGAAACCTACCGTCACCGCACCCTGAATTACGCTGTGGGCAACTGGAGGAGCGGCGCGTGATCACGCTGGATCGCCTGGTCAACGTACTGGGTAGTTACGGGGTGCGACTGCGGTGGTCGTCGATTCCGCGATCGACCGAGCTGCGCAACGTCGTGATGCACGAGACCACGCCGCGCGGCCCGGTGACGGGCGACGTGCTGCTCGCCATCGGTGCCACCTCGCTCGAGGAGGCGATGCGGTGGGCCGACGCGGCGCATGCGGTCGTGACGTTGCTGCGCGCCGAGGTCGAGCCGTCCTTCGACGGTGAACCCGGCGCGGTGCTGCTGGTCGACGAGGCGCTGTCGTGGAGCGAGCTGGCCGCGGTGGTCTACGGGCTGGTGTTGGAGGGCCGCGAGACCGAATCCGGGCGAGGACCGACCGATTTGTTCGCCCTCACCGACAGTCTGGCCGACGCGATCGGTGGCGGCGTCGTCATCCACGACCGGTTGATGCAGGTGCTGGCATATTCCCGACAGCAGCAGCACGCGGATTCCGCACGGGTGCAGACCATCCTGGCCCGCCAGACACCGGAGCGGTTGCGGGCGTTCTTCGACGAAGACGGCGTGTTCACGCATCTGGCGGCTTCCGATGAACCGCTGTTCATTCCCGAGGACGCCGAGCACGGCGTGACGGGACGGACGGTGGTCGCCGTGCGCTCCGGGCGCGAACTGATGGGATCGGTCTGGGTGGCGTGTGCCCGCCCGCTGGACGGTGCGGCCCGCGTCGCGCTGGTCGACAGCGCCCACACGGTGGCCGTCCACCTGTTGCGGTCACGCGCAAGTGCCGACCTCGAGCGCCAGGTGGAATCCGAGCTGGTGATCCGGTTGCTGGAAAGCACAGCCGACGCCGCGACGGTGCTCAGCAAACTGGGACTGCCGCGCACTCCCCTGCGGGTGATCGCGTTGCAACCGTCCGTCGCTGCCGATCGGGACGCGGTACTGCTGCTGGCGTTCGAGCGTGCCACCGCCGGGTTCGGTTGGTCCCGGCCGGGCCGCAGCGCCCTGGTCGGCAGCACCGTCTACACCCTGCTACCCGGCGAGACAGCGGAAACGGCCCGGCAATGGGTTGCCGGGCTGAGGGCTGCACTGCCCGAGGGGGTCACCGTGGTGGCCGGCATCAGCGGCGCAACCGAGCCGACCGACCTGGCCGGCGCCCGGCAGGAGGCCGACGAGTGCCTGGCGTTACACGAGGCGTCGCCGTCGGCCGCCGTCCCGGTGTACGACGAATGCTGGGACGAGATTCTGCTGCAGCGGTTGCGCACGGCGTCGCGGTCCGGCCGGCTGCCGGACCGGGGTCCCGTCGCCGATCTGCGTCGCCACGACGATGCGCACGGCACCACGTACGTGGCGACGCTGCGGGCATGGCTCGCGGCCCAGGGGGACCCGGCCGCCGCCGGTGCGCGGTTGGGAGTGCATGAGAACACCGTGCGAAACCGGATGCGCAAGATGGTCGAGGTCACCGACCTCGCCCTGGACGACGCCGAGAAGCGGCTCGCGATGATGATTCAGCTGGCGGCCACCGATTTCGACTGAGCCGCTGTGCGGTGTCGAGACGCTACAACGTGAGTCGGCGCGATTGTGCGGCTGGGCCAACAGGTGCCGGGGCCGTCCGGGTCATCCTGGAATTGCCGCCGAAGTTTGGCGGCCCATCGATAGGAGACCGCCGATGACCCGCCGGCACGCCGATCCGCAGCAGCGGTCGGGCGACGGCGCCGCCTTCACCGTGCGCGCGCCGCTCTGGTTGCGGGTGCTGTTCAGCCGCAACCCGCTGATCCGCGTCAGCGATCGACTCGAAGCGTTCGCTCTCGTGTTGACCGTCGCGGTGTCGCTGCTGGCAGCTCCCGCCGCCGGCGCCATCGGTACCGCGGTCTACGGCTCCCGCACCCAGTTCCATGCCGCGCAGGCGCAGGGTCGAACCGAGGTCACCGCGACCGTGCTCGATGTGCCCGCCCGCAGCGATCTCACCCAGGTGCACGCTAGGTGGTTCGCCGCCGGGGTGGAACACACCGGCAAGGTCCACGCGCGCACGGCACCGAAACCGGGCGAGACCGTCGAGATCTCGGTGAATCGGGACGGCTCCTACGCCGGCGCGCCGCAGATGTCCGCCGCGCGCGAAGCGGTGTTCGCGGCGCTGGCGGTCTGGCTGAACGTGACGGTTGCGGCCGGACTGATCTTCATCGGAGTCCGCAAGCTGCTGCGCCGGTCCCGCTACGACAGCTGGCGACCGGAGCTGGCCGATGTGACCGGCGAGGGCCGCGGCCACATCAGTCGACCCTGACAACACCGAAAGGACACCGAATGACTCTTGCCGATGCTCAACGCGTATGGATCTCCAAGCGCGGCTATGACCGGTTACAGCGGGAACTCGCCGCGCTTCGCGAGTCAGGTCGCACCGCAGCTCTCGACGGCGACGCCGAGGCGCAGGCCGACGAACTGCAACGGCAGCTGCGCATCCAGCAGATCCACGATCTGCTGACCGACGTCACGGTGGGGCAGGATCCCCCGGACGACGGGATCGCCGAACCCGGCATGGTGCTGACCGTCCGCTTCGACGACACC
This sequence comes from Mycobacterium sp. NGS29, assembly GCF_059812965.1. Lineage (NCBI taxonomy): Bacteria > Bacillati > Actinomycetota > Actinomycetes > Mycobacteriales > Mycobacteriaceae > Mycobacterium > Mycobacterium sp. NGS29. Next base: position 116,166 of record NZ_JCALDR010000002.1, on the reverse strand, counting down.
GGTGCGGTCGAGACGTTCCTGCTGGGCGTGCGCAGTGCCGAACACGGTGACATCGAGGTCTACTCCAACCAGGCCCCGTTGGGCGCCGCGCTGGAAGGCGCGCGACCTGGTGAGCGCCGGGCGTATCGCCTGCCCAACGGCGCCGCGGTGACGGTCACGCTGCTCAACGCGGTGCCCTACGGCATCCACACCGCCGGCACCGCGTCCCGCTGAGACGAAAAAGGCCCGGTCCCTGTTGCCAGGGACCGGGCTCTTTTCGTACCCGGACTTAGAAGTCCATACCGCCCATGCCGCCGGTCGGGTCGCCCGCCGGAGCGGCCGCCTTCTCCGGCTTGTCGGCGACGACCGCCTCGGTGGTCAGGAACAGGCCCGCGATGGACGCCGCGTTCTGCAGCGCCGAACGGGTCACCTTGACCGGGTCGGCAACGCCGGCCTTGAGCAGGTCCTCGTACTCACCGGTGGCGGCGTTCAGGCCGGTGCCGGCGGGCGAGTTGCGCACCTTCTCGGCCACCACGCCGGGCTCCAGCCCGGAGTTGAAGGCGATCTGCTTGAGCGGCGCCTCGAGCGCGACGCGCACGATGTTGGCACCGGTCGCCTCGTCACCCTTGAGGTCCAGCTCGGCCAGCGCGGGCGCCGACTGCAGCAGGGCCACGCCACCACCGGCGACAATGCCCTCCTCGACGGCCGCCTTGGCGTTGCGGACGGCGTCCTCGATGCGGTGCTTGCGCTCCTTGAGCTCCACCTCGGTGGCAGCCCCGGCCTTGATCACCGCAACACCGCCGGCCAGCTTGGCCAGGCGCTCCTGCAGCTTCTCGCGGTCGTAGTCGGAGTCGCTGTTCTCGATCTCGGCGCGGATCTGGGCCACTCGGCCGGCGATGGCGTCGGAGTCACCGGCGCCCTCGACGATGGTGGTCTCGTCCTTGGTGATGACGACCTTGCGGGCCTTGCCGAGCAGCGCGATGTCGGCGTTCTCCAACGAGAGCCCGACCTCTTCGCTGATGACCTGACCACCGGTGAGGATGGCCATGTCCTGCAGCATCGCCTTGCGGCGGTCACCGAAGCCCGGAGCCTTGACGGCGACGGACTTGAAGGTGCCGCGGATCTTGTTGACGACCAGGGTGCTCAGCGCCTCGCCCTCGACGTCCTCGGCGATGATCAGCAGCGGCTTGCCACCTTGAATGACCTTCTCCAGCAGGGGCAGCAGGTCCTTGACGGTCGAGACCTTGGAGCTGACCAGCAGGATGTAGGGGTCCTCCAGGACGGCTTCCTGACGCTCGGCGTCGGTGACGAAGTAGCCCGAGATGTAACCCTTGTCGAACCGCATGCCCTCGGTGAGCTCGAGCTGCAGGCCGAAGGTGTTGGACTCCTCGACGGTGATGACGCCCTCGTTGCCGACCTTGTCCATCGCCTCGGCGATCAGGTCGCCGATCGACTGGTCACCGGCGGAGATGCCAGCGGTGGCCGCGATCTGCTCCTTGGTCTCGACGTCCTTGGCCGAGTCGAGCAGGGTCTGGGTCACCTTCTCCACGGCCTTTTCGATGCCGCGCTTGAGACCCAGCGGGTTGGCGCCGGCGGCCACGTTGCGCAGGCCCTCCTTGACCAGGGCCTGGGCCAGCACGGTGGCTGTGGTGGTGCCGTCACCGGCGACATCGTCGGTCTTCTTGGCGACTTCCTTGACCAGCTCGGCGCCGATCTTCTCGTACGGGTCCTCCAGCTCGATCTCCTTGGCGATGGAAACCCCATCGTTGGTGATCGTGGGAGCGCCCCACTTCTTCTCCAGGACGACGTTGCGACCCTTGGGGCCCAACGTCACCTTTACCGCGTCGGCGAGGCTGTTCAGGCCCCGCTCGAGGCCGCGACGGGCCTCTTCGTCGTACGCAATTGTCTTGGCCATTGCGAAGTTATTCCTCCGGATTGGGGATGAAACGGGCGCTATCGGGTGACGGCAGTCCCGTTACTTACGCTGGCCGGGCGCAGTGCCCGCGACGGACGACCGAATGGCCTCACCGTCCCGACCTAGCACTCGCCGGTCGCGAGTGCCAACGTCATTTTTAGCACTCGCCTATGCCGAGTGCAAGAAGGCCCCGGCCCAGTTGGGTATGTTCGGGCCATGGCCTCCAACGGCGACGGTGACCGCACCTGGGCAGCCGGCGACATCCCGGATCAGAGCGGGCGCACCATCGTCATCACCGGCGCCAATACCGGGCTGGGCTACCACACCGCCGAAGCCCTGGCCTTCCGCGGCGCGCACGTGGTGCTGGCGGTGCGCAACCTGGCGAAGGGCAACGCGGCACTGGCCCGCATCGCCGCCGCGGCGGGCCGCGAAGACCGCCCGGCCGACGTCACGCTGACCGAGCTGGACCTCAGTTCGCTGGATTCAGTCCGCCGCTGTGCGGACCGGCTGCGCGACAGCTACCCCCGCATCGACCTGCTGATCAACAACGCCGGGGTGATGTGGACGCCCAGGCAACTCACCGCGGACGGCTTCGAGCTGCAGTTCGGCACCAACCATCTGGGGCATTTCGCATTCACCGGCCTGCTGCTGGAGCACCTGCTGCCGGTGCGAGGTTCCCGGGTGGTGACCGTCAGCAGCCTCGGTCACCGGCTGCGCGCAGCCATCCACTTCGACGATCTGCAGTGGGAACGCGGCTACAGCCGCGTCGGCGCCTACGGACAGTCCAAGCTGGCCAACCTGTTGTTCACCTACGCATTGCAGCGCCGGCTGGCAGCGGCGGCCGCACCCACCATCGCCGTCGCCGCGCACCCGGGTGGCTCCAGCACCGAGCTGGCCCGCAACGTGCCGTGGTACCTGCAGCCACTGCTGGTGCTCGGACCGGTGTTGTTCCAGAGCGCCGAGGCCGGGGCCCTGCCGACGCTGCGCGCGGCGACCGACCCCGCGGTGCAGGGCGGCCAGTACTACGGGCCGGACGGCTTCGCCGAGCAGCGCGGAAATCCCACCGTGGTTCAGTCCAGCGCCCAGTCGCACGACGTCGAGCTGCAACGCCGGCTCTGGGACATCTCCGAACAGCTCACCGGGGTTCGGTTCCCCGTCTGACATGCGCTCGGTCACCGAACATCAGCGGATCGTCGCGGACCTGATCCGGCCGCGCCCGGCGGTCGCAGTGTCGCTGCGCGACGCCCTGGGCCTGACGCTGGCCGAGGATGTGGTCGCGCCGCTGTCACTGCCGGTGTTCGATAACTCCGCGATGGACGGCTACGCGGTGTGGGCGCAGGACACCGTGGCCGCCACCCCCGACCAGCCGGTGCAGTTGCCCGTCGCCGAGGACATTCCGGCCGGGCGCACCGACCCGCTCGAACTGCGAGCGGGCACCGCCCACCGGATCATGACCGGCGCGCCGCTGCCGGCGGGTGCGACGGGCATCGTGCCGGTGGAAGACACCGACGGCGGCGTCGAGACGGTGCGGATCCGCCGGCCCGCCGGCCCCGGCCGCCACATCCGCCGCGCCGGTGAGGACGTCGCCGCCGGAACCACCGTGTTGTCCGCCGGCCGAGTGGTGACCCCGGCCGCGCTGGGCCTGGTGGCGGCGTTGGGACTGGCCGAGTTGGCGGTGCTACCGCGACAGCGGGTGCTGGTGATCTCCACCGGCTCGGAGTTGGCGCCGCCGGGCGCTGCGCTGCTGCCCGGGCAGATCTACGAGTCCAACGCGGTCATGCTGGCCGCCGCCGTCCGGGAGGCGGGCGCCGAGGTGGTGGCCACCGCGACCGCCGGCGACGACGTCGCCCAGTTCAACGCGGTGCTGGACAGTCACGCCGCCGCCGCCGACCTGATCGTCACCAGCGGCGGGGTCAGTGCCGGCGCCTATGAGGTGGTCAAGGACGCCTTCGGTGGCGATCGAGGCGTGCAGTTCGTCAAGGTCGCGATGCAGCCGGGCATGCCGCAGGGCGTCGGACGGGTGGGCGGCACCCCGATCGTCACCCTGCCCGGCAACCCGGTCAGTGCGCTGGTGTCCTTCGAGGTGTTCATCCGGCCGGCGCTGCGCACCGCCATGGGGCTACCGGATCCGCGCCGCCCACTGCGCGCGGCGGTGCTGACCGAGACGGTGTCCTCACCGCGGGGCAAACGCCAGTTCCGCCGGGCGGTGCTGGACGCTGAGACCGGGCAGGTCACCAGTTACGGCCCGCCGGCTTCGCACCACCTGCGCTGGCTGGCCACCGCGAACGGGCTGCTCGACATCCCCGAAGATGTTGTGGAGGTGCCGGCCGGCACCCGGTTGCAGGTGTGGGATCTGCGCTAGGCGGTCGAACCGGCCGGATCCCGGTGAAATTCGTCGGCGACCTTGAACGCGGTGGTGCCGCCGATGGCCACCGCGGCCACCGCGAGCACCACCGGGATGGTGAGCAGCGCCGCGGACAGCCCGAACCACTCGGCGAGGTGGCCGATCAGCGGCGGACCGAGCAGGTTGCCCAGCCAGCCGGTCGCGGCCACCAGGGCGATCGCCGAGCCGCCCTGGCCGGCGGAGTAGGCGGCGCTCAACGCCGTCGGCACCAACAGCGCCACCCCGGCGCCCACACAGGCGAAGCCGATCACGCTGACCGCGACACTGGCGGACGCGAGCGTCACGCACATGGCGACCGCGGCGAACAGGGCCAGCGCCGGCAGCAGCCGACGTGCCGGCAATCGCGCGTGCAACCGCATCGCGCCGAGCCGCATCGCCACCATCGCCGACGTGTAGGCGGCGTAGCTCAGCGCCGCCACACCGGGACCGGCGCCGACCACGTCGTGCAGATAGTTGGCTGACCAGTCGGTGGCGGCGCCCTCGCACAGGAACGACGCAAAGGCCACCGCAGCCAGCAGCGCCACCGTCCGGGTCAGCCGAGCCCGACCCGGCTGCTTGCCGTCCTCGCAGGCGACCACGGCCTCGTCCGGGAACAGGCGGCGGGTGAACGGGCCCACGGCGACCAGCACCACCGCCCCGAGCACCGTCAGCTGCAGGCCCAGGCCGACCCCGATGCTGACACAGCCGGCGCCGATCAGCGCGCCCAGCAGGGCGCCGACACTCCACATGCCGTGGAAGCGGGCCATGATCGGCGCGCGGGCCAGCCGCTCCACCGTGCCGGCCTGGGTGTTCATCGCGACGTCCAGGCCACCCTGGAACATCCCCCACAGCGCGAGTGTGCCGAACAGCCACAGCCCGGAGGTGGCCAGCCCGACCGTCATTCCGGCCAGCGCGTAGCCCACCACCATGACCGGCACCAGCCGGTGACTGCCCCAGCGCGGCAACGCCCAATGGCTGAACACCGTCGCCGCGACCGACCCCAGCGGCGCACCGAACAGCGCGGTGCCCAACGCGGCGTCAGACAGCCCCAGGTCCGCCTTGACCTGCGGGATGTGCGCCGCCCACGACGAAAACAACACAGCGTGCAAGATGAACACTGCGGTGACACTCAGCTTCGCGCGGCGCAGGCGGGCCGCGCGCGCGTCATCGGTGGAAATCAGAGTGGGCCCTCAGGGACGGGTGCGAATTCCAAACGTTCTCCTGCCCGTTCCCCTTCCGGGCCGGAACGAACCACGACGGCCGCACCCGCTTACGTAAGATGACCCGCGTGGCAAAACGCCCTGGCTCCGCCGACGGTCCTGCACACCTGCTCGAATTGGTGCGCTCCACCATTCCCCCGATACACCCGGCCGGCCTGCCGTTCGTCGCGACCGGCCTCGCCGTGGCGGCCGGCGGTTACCGTTACCGCTGGCTGCGCCGGACCGGCCTGCTCGCGGCCGGCGCCTGCGCGGGATTCTTCCGCCACCCCGCCCGGGTACCTCCCGGCCGGGACGGCGTCGTGGTCGCGCCGGCCGACGGCACGGTCGCCCTGGTCGATTCCGCCGCCCCGCCCGCCGAGCTCAGCCTGGGCGACGCCCCGCGGCCACGCGTCAGCATCTTCCTGTCGATTCTGGATGTGCACGTGCAACGGGCGCCGGTGAGCGGGAAGGTGATCGCGGTGCAGCACCGCCCCGGGCAGTTCCTGTCCGCCGATCTGCCCGAGGCCAGCGCCGCCAACGAACGCACCAGCGTGCTGCTCCACACCGCAGCGGACGCCGAAGTGGTGGTCGTGCAGATCGCCGGGCTGGTCGCCCGTCGCATCGTGTGCAACGCCCACGTCGGCGACCACCTGACGATCGGCGAGACCTACGGTCTGATCCGGTTCGGCTCGCGGCTGGACACCTACCTGCCGCCAGGCGTCGAACCACTGGTCAAGGTCGGCCAGCGGGCCGTGGGCGGCGAGACCGTGCTGGCTGAGCTGTCATGATCGACAAGCCTCGCATCCGGCGAACGGTGGATCTGCACCTGCTGCCCAGCGCCATGACCGTGCTGTCCATCTGCGCCGGCCTGACCTCCATCAAGTTCGCGCTCGACGACAAGCCGATACCGGCGATGGCGCTGATCGCCGTCGCCGCCATCCTCGACGCCCTGGACGGCCGGGTGGCGCGCATCCTCAACGCCCAGTCGCGGATGGGCGCCGAGATCGATTCGCTGGCCGACGCGGTCAACTTCGGGGTGGCACCGGCGCTGGTGGTTTACGTGACGCTGCTGGAGAAGTCGCCGATCGGCTGGATGGTGGTGCTGCTGTACGCGGTGTGCGTGGTCTTGCGGTTGGCCCGGTACAACGCGCAGGCCGACGACGGCAGCCTGCCGCCGTACGCGAAGGAGTTCTTCGTCGGCATGCCCGCGCCGGCCGGTGCAGTGTCCATGATCGGCACCATCGGCCTCAAACTGCAGTTCGGGCACGACGGCTGGTGGTCCAACCAGTGGGTGCTGGCCGCCTGGATCACCGGGACGTCGCTGCTGATGGTCAGCGCCATCCCGATGAAGAAGGTCCACACCTTCGCGGTACCGCCGAACCTGGCGGTGCTGTTGCTGGCCGTGGTGGCGATCGTGGCGGCGGCCGCGGTGGTGGTGCCCTACATCCTGATCTGGGTGATCATCATCTCCTACGTGTGCCATATCCCGTTCGCGGTGCGCAGCAAGCGCTGGTTGGCCAAACACCCTGAGGTGTGGGACGACAAGCCCAAGCAGTGGCGGGCGGCGCAGCGCGCGACCCGTCGGGCGGCGCCGCACCGCCGCTCGATGGCACGGCTCGGGTTGCGCAAGCCGGGCCGGTAACGTGACCCGCCCCGACCAGCTCGCCCTCACCGCGCGGCTGAATACGTCCGCGGTCGACTCACGGCGCGGGGTGGTGCGGCTGCATCCCAGTGCCATCGCGGCGTTGGGCATCCGGGAATGGGACGCGGTGTCGCTGACCGGCTCACGCACCACCGCGGCCGTCGTGGGCATGGCCGCCGGCGACATCCCCGTCGGCATCGCGCTGCTCGACGACGTCACGCTGTCCAACGCCGGACTGCGGGAAGGCATCGAGGTGATCCTGCGTGCGGTCACCGTCTACGGGGCCCGGACGGTCACCCTCAGCGGCTCGACGCTGGCGGCCCAATCGCTGTCGTCGGCGACGCTGCGCCAGGCGCTGCTGGGCAAGGTGATGATGGTCGGCGACGCGGTCTCGTTGCTGCCCCGCGACCTGGGCCCGGGCACCTCGACCTCGGCGGCCACCCGGGCGCTGGCCTCCTCGGTCGGGATCAGCTGGACCTCGGAGTTGTTGACCGTCACCGGTGTGGATCCGGACGGGCCGGTCAGCGTGCAACCGAACACGCTGGTCACCTGGGGAACGCTGGTCGCGCAGCGGCCGGCCGCGTCGGAGACGGCCGAGGTGGTCAGCCCGCAGATCCAGGTCGAAGAACTCAAGGGCGCGGGACCGCAGGCCGCCAAGCTGACCGAATGGCTCAAGCTCGCCCTGGACGAGCCGCACCTGCTCAAGACCCTGGGCGCCGACACCAACCTGGGTGTGCTGGTGTCCGGACCGGCCGGGGTCGGCAAGGTGACGCTGGTGCGTGCGGTGTGCGCCGGACGGCGGCTGGTGCAGGTGGACGGTCCCGAAGTGGGCGCCCTGGCCGCCGAGGACCGGCTCAAGTCGGTGACCGCGGCCGTGACCGCGGCGACGAGCAGCGGCGGGGTGCTGCTGATCACCGACGTCGACGCCCTGTTGCCGCAGACCCCCGAGCCGGTGGCGTCGCTGGTACTGGCCGAGTTGCGCACCGCGGTGGCCACCGACGGCGTCGCGTTGATCGCCACCACCGCGCGGCCCGACCAGATCGACTCGCGGTTGCGGTCGCCGGAGTTGTGCGACCGCGAGCTGAGCCTGCCGCTGCCCGACGCGGCGACTCGCCGGGCACTGCTTGACGCGCTACTCAGAGAAGTCCCGGCCGGTGCTCTCGATTTGGACGAAATCGCAAGCCGGACACCGGGATTCGTGGTGGCCGACCTGGCCGCGTTGATCCGGGAAGCCGCGCTGCGGGCCGCCTCGCGGGCCAGCGCCGACGGGCGTCCGCCGCAGCTGAGCCAGGCGGACCTGCTGGGGGCGCTGACCGTCATCCGCCCGTTGTCCCGGTCGGCCGGGGAAGAGGTCAGCGTCGGGAACGTCACGCTGGCCGACGTCGGCGACATGGCCGAAGCCAAACAGGCGCTGACCGAATCGGTGCTGTGGCCGCTGCAGCACCCGGACACCTTCTCCCGGTTGGGGGTGGACCCGCCCCGCGGGGTGCTGCTCTACGGCCCGCCCGGTTGCGGCAAGACGTTCGTGGTGCGCGCGCTGGCCAGCACCGGCCAGCTCAGCGTGCACGCCGTCAAGGGCTCCGAGCTGATGGACAAGTGGGTGGGTTCGTCGGAGAAGGCGGTCCGCGAGTTGTTCCGCCGGGCCCGCGATTCCGCGCCGTCGCTGGTGTTCCTCGATGAGGTGGATGCACTGGCGCCGCGCCGCGGCCAGAGCTTCGACTCCGGCGTGACCGACCGGGTGGTGGCCGCGCTGCTGACCGAGCTGGACGGGATCGACCCGCTGCGCGACGTCGTGGTGCTGGGTGCGACCAACCGGCCCGACCTGATCGACCCGGCCCTGCTGCGGCCGGGCCGGCTGGAACGGCTGGTGTTCGTCGAGCCGCCCGACGCCGACGCCCGGCGCGAGATCCTGCGCACCGCCGGCAAGTCGATCCCGCTGAGTTCCGACGTCGACCTGGACGCGGTGGCCGCCGATTTGTCCGGGTACAGCGCCGCGGACTGCGTCGCGCTGCTGCGCGAGGCCGCGCTGGCTGCGATGCGGCGCTCCATCGACGCCGCCGACGTCACCGCCGCCGACCTGGCCACCGCCCGCGGTAAGGTGCGCCCCTCGCTGGACCCGCTACAGGTGGAGTCGCTGCGCGCCTTCGCCAAGGCCGTCTAGCCGCGTTTGCCCGACCCCGCACCGGGTATCGCTGCCCGGTGGGGCGGGGGTAATCAGCGGTGACGACGGCGATCTCGGAGGTCAGTGCGGCCAGGCGCTGGTCGATGCTGACGGTCTCCCAGCTGGCGACGCTGTCGGCCAACGTGTTCATCAACGGGGTCGCCTTTCTGATCCCCACCCTGGGCAATCGGGGCGTGAGCCTGGTGCAGGCGGCCCTGCTGGCGTCGATGCCCAGCGTCGGCATGATGTTGACCCTGATCCCGTGGGGCCACCTACTGGACCGCGTCGGCGAGCGGATCGTGCTGTCGGCGGGCCTGGGGCTCACCGCGGCGGCCGGCTTCGCCGCGGCGTCGGTGCATTCGATGCTGCTGGTCGGCACGTTTCTGGTGCTCGGCGGCATGGCCGCGGCCAGTTGCATCACGGCCAGCGGCCGGCTGGTCACCGGCTGGTTCCCCGAGCATCGGCGGGCGCTGGCCATGGGGATACGGCAGACCGCGCAACCGCTGGGAATCGCGGTGGCCGCACTGGTCATTCCCGAACTCGGTAGACGCCACATGTCGGCGGCGCTGTTGTTCCCCGCGGGTCTGTGTGCACTGGCCGCGGTGGCCAGCGCGTTGGCCGTGCGCGACCCGCCGCGCGAACACAGATCGCACGTACCGATGCGCGAGTTGGCCGACCTGTACCGGGGAACCTCGTTGTGGCGCATACACTTTGCCTCCGCGCTGTTGATGGTGCCGCAGCCGGTGGTGCTGACCTTCATGCTGGTCTGGTTTCTCCAGGAGCACCACCTGTCGATGGCGTGGGCCGGTGTGCTGGTCGGCGCTTCGCAACTGCTGGGCGCGGCGGTGCGCATCGCTGCCGGACGGTGGGCGGATGCCATCGGGTCGCGGATGCGGCCGGTCCGGTGGATCGCCGTGGTCACTGCCGCGGTGATGATGCTGCTCGCGCTGGCCGATCAGCTGAACTGGCCGGTATCGGTGGGCCTGATGGTCGTCGCGTCGGCGATCACCGGCGACAACGGTCTGCCGTTCACCAAGATCCCGGAGATAGCCGGGCCGTTCTGGAGCGGGTGGGCGTTGGGGAAGCAGAACACCTTCGAGCGGTTGGTGGTCGCCGTTGCGCCCCCGGTGTTCGCCCAGCTGATTGTGGTGGCCGGGTATCCGCTGGCCTTCGCGGTGTCGAGTGTCTTTCCGCTGGCAGCGTTGCCGCTGGTGCCGGTCACCGACCCCGCGGATTCCGACGGCGACTACTCGGAGAGCTGAAACTCGATCACCGCGGTCACCGAGTCCACCGCTTCGAGCAGGGCGGCCAGCCGGTCGGCCGCCGACGGCGCCGCGAGCACCGCATACCGATCGGCCGGACCCATCGGGACGCGAGTTGCCAAGGCGTACAACAGCTTTGCGTTGTCTCTGGGCTCTGCACCCGGATAGTCGAACAGCTCGGCGCGGTCCGGTAGCTGCACTCCCTGCACCGCGGCGATCCGCTCGAACAATGCCAGCACCCGGTCCTCGACGTCGCGGAACAGTGCCGCCGTCACCGGCGGCCCCGATTCGTCGGGCCAAATCTCTACGCGCGCACGGGGATACGGATCGTCCGGCAGCCATTCGCGCACCCGGATCCGGTCGCCGATCCGGCACCGCAACACATAGCGGCCCGAGTCGGCAGCGGCGTAATCGGTGATGGTGGCCACCACCCCGATGTCGCTGCGCGCATCGCCGCCACCGACCTCGCGCCCGCGCGAAATCAGCACCACCCCGAAGCGGGGATTCTGGCTGCCCATGCAGTCCTGCACCAGCGCGGTATAGCGGGGCTCGAAGATACGCAGCGGCAGGATCTCTCCGGGCAGCAGCGCCGATTCAAGCGGAAACATGGGCATTACCACCGGTTCACGATTCATCGCGCCTCACCCCCGGTTCAGCATAGCCACGCAGCAGCGACCGGGCGGCTGCCGCGACATCGGCCGCCAGCCACTCGGGCAGCGGATCGTCGTAGGCGTGGCGGCGCACCACCGCGTAGGGCAGGTCGACCACGGCGCGATTGACCGCGTCCACGGCGCGCGCCGCACCGCTCCCGTAGAGTCCGATCGCCAACTCGCGCACCCGCACGGCCAGCGGCGCGTTCATCGCGGCGAGGGTGTGCTGAAACTCCGCACCCGGCCGGCCGTCGACCAGGTCACCGGGCCGGACCGTCAGCAGCAACCGGGCGTCGTCGGGCAGGTCGCGGGCGAAGTCGATCGCAGCGGCCGCCATTGCCACGGCCGTCCCCTCCGGGGTCGGCGCCGTCGCCGCCATCGCGCGCGTCTGGAAGCGCTGCAGTGCGCGCAACCAGGCCGCGATCACCACCCCGTCGCGGTTGCCGAACCGGTGGTAGAGGGTGCCGGCCGGGGCGCCGCTGGCTTTGGCGATCGCCGCGACGCTCGCCGCCCGCGGTCCGTGCCCCAGAATCAGGGACCGCGTGGCATCGAGAATGACGTCGGTCTCATGCTTCCGTGGCGGCGCCATGATTTAGTACAGTCCTTCTATATGAAACGATTACCCTATATTGATGAGTATGGTATCCCGGTGCGGGCCTCGGCCGCTGACACCTGGTCGGCGCTGCTGCGCACCATGTGCCGCGATCCCCTCGACCCGACCACGGTTCCGGTCGGTTTCCAGTTGGACGAGGCGACGCCCCCGCAGCGGCTGGCACTCAAGGGCCGCCATCCGTTCGCCATCTATCGGCTGGTGTTCGAGCTCGATCCGGACGGAGACGCAGTCCGGTTGCGGGCACTGACGTTTGCGGAGTTTCCCGGCCTGCGCGGCAAGGTGTACCGCGCACTGGTCATCGGTTCCGGCGGCCACCGCGTCGCGGTGCGCCGGATGCTGCACCGGGTGGCCGCGGCCGTCGACCGGGATCGGGTGCGCGCCTAGATGTCCAACTCGGCCACCAGCGCGTCGACCACTGCGCGCAGGTCGCCGTCGTGCTCCTCGGCCACCCGCCGCTGTCGCTGGTAGGACGCGCCCAGGCGGGGGATGTCGGCGACGGCGGCCAACTCGTCGGCGCACCGCAACGACTTGGCGATCGGCTCCAGCCGGGTCAGCACCTCGTCGAGATCCTCGGTGACCAGCCGCTCGTTGCTGTCGGCGTCCAGGATGATCACTGCGTCGAGCCCGTAGCGGGCGGCCCGCCACTTGTTCTCCTGCACGTGCCAGGGCGGCATGGTCGGCAACGGCTCGTCGGCTTCCAGCCGGCGGTCCAGATCCACGATCAGGCAGTGCGTCAACGCCACCAGCGCACCCAACTCACGCAGGTTGGAGACACCGTCGCAGATGCGCACCTCGATGGTGCCCAGGTGCGGGGAAGGCCGGACGTCCCAACGGACCTCGTCGACGTGATCGATGATCCCGGTCTTCTTCTGGTCGTAGACGAAGCCCTCGAATTCCGACCACGCCTGAAATTGAAACGGCAGACCGGCCGTCGGCAACTGCTGGAACATCATCGAGCGATTGCTCGCATATCCGGTGTCCACGCCACCCCACCACGGCGACGACGCCGACAATGCCAGCAGGTGCGGATACTGGTTGAGCAGCGAGGAGATGATCGGCATCACCTTGTACGCCGACGAGATCCCGACGTGCACATGCACACCCCAGATCAACATCTGGCGGCCCCACCACTGGGTGCGCTTGATCAGCTCCGCGTAACGCGGTGCGTCGGTGAGCTTCTGACTGGACCACTGGGCGAACGGGTGGGTGCCGGCGCAGAACAGCTCCATGCCGCGGTCGCGGACGATGCGCCGGGCCGGGCCCAGCGTGTCGCGCAGGTCGTGCATGGCCTCGGCGGCGTTCTCGCAGATGCCGCTGACGACTTCGACGGTGTTGCGCAGCAATTCCTTGTGCACGCGCGGGTTTTCGCCGATCTCGGCGATCACCGCGGTGGCCTCGTTGCTCAGATCGCGGGTCTGCGCATCGACCAGCGCGAACTCCCATTCGACGCCGACCGTCGGACGGGGCGAACGAGCGAAATCGATGCGGTTGCGCGCCCGGCTTCCCTTACCCGGACCCGATGACACCGCACGCCACCCGCTTGCCGGCGTCACCGGTAGTCATCGTCGTCTCGTCGGGACCGGGTGCCCCGTTGACCTGGTAGCGATTCGGGATGTTCATGAAGTTGTCCGGGCCCTCGTGGATGATGATCGACGTCTTCGCACCGCCGACCAGGTCGTCCATGGTGAAGCCGTCGGTCGTGGTCACCAGCAGCGCCGCCCCGTCCTTACGCACCTGCAGCGAGGTCAGGTCTCCGCTGGAATGGCCGGTGGCGCCCGGCACCTTGAGGTGCCCACCGGCGGAGGCGAAATCGCCCTCACATTTGCCGACGCTGTGGACGTGCACGCCGTGGAATCCCGGCGCGAGCCCGCTGCTGCTGGTGGCCGTGATCGTCACGGTCGCATAGCCGTTGGCGAAATCGAACTTCGCCGTCGCGACCTCCTGGCCGGACGACCCCTTGAGCACAGTGGTGATGGTCTGCCCGGACGGCGGCGCCTCCTGGGTGCTGGGCGCGGGCTCGGCGTGGCCGGAGGTCGACGGCGCCGGGGTGCCGGTCCAGACCGTCGGCGGGGTACCGGTCGTGGTCGCCGCTTGCTGCGGCGACGAGCACGCACCTACGACCGCGACGCACGCGGCCGCGACCAGAGCGGACTTGGCGGCAGCTGCGGACGTGCGACCTGCGGGACGGACAACGGGACCGGCGGGCTTTGACATAGCCGTGAGCCTATCTTGACGACCCGTCGAACCGGGCCTCAACCCGTCACTAAAACGATGACGCCGGGGGGCTGGTCGGCGAGTGCGGCGATGCGCTTCTCCACCGGGGCGTTCAGCTTGGTCCCGACCGCTTCGGCGGTGGCCTTCTCGCTGTCTTCGCCGTAGTACACCGTGGTCGCCGTCACATCGGCGACCGCGAGGTTGGTCACCTCGGTCACCTTGAAGCCGGCCGCTTTGAGATCGTCGGCGGCAGTCTTGGCGATGCCCTCCCGCGAGGAGATGTTGTACACCCGCACCTCGGCCTGGTTGGCCGCCGGTTTGGCACTGGTCGAGGTCGGCGCCGACGTGCTGGACATCGTGGTGACCGCCGACGACGACTCCTCGTCGGCCTTGCCGGCCGAACCCAGGGCCTGCCAGCCGAGCAACAGGAAAATCACGCCCAGGAAGAGCAGCACCATCACCATGGCCCGCAGCGGAAGCCCCGTCGAGTCGGGTACGCGCTCGTTCATCGAAGCCACTGTAACCAGCGCACGGCCAGAACCCGCAAAGGGCGCGGACCGGTCAGGTGACCTCGAAGCCCAGCCGCCGCGCGGCGCGGGCCTTCTGACGACTGGCCCGCAGCCGCCGCAACCGCTTCACCAACATCGGGTCGGCGGCCAGCGCTTCGGGCCGGTCGACCAGCGCGTTGAGCACCTGGTAGTAGCGCGTCGCCGACATCGAGAACAGCTCCTTGATGGCGTCTTCCTTGACGCCGGCGAATTTCCACCACTGCCGTTCGAAAGCCAAGATGTCATGCTCGCGCCGGGTCAGCCCGTCTGCGATCTCCGAGTCGTCGTCCGCTCGATGTGCCCGCGCCATGGCGCTGTCCATATTGCTTCCCCTGGACCCTTTCGGCGAATGCTGGGCAATGTTGTGCGCGAATATTGAACCACGCCGCAATGTGTTGCGCCGGAATGCAGACCCGCGCGTCGGCGTAGACCTTTGCGGGACCGTTCGCGCAACTCGCCTAAGCTAGCCGACCATGGCAGTCGTACCCATCCGCATCGTGGGAGATCCGGTTTTGCACACTCCGACGACGCCTGTCCCGGTCGGCGCCGACGGGTCGCTGCCGGCCGAGGTGCTCGAGCTGATCCAGACCATGTACGACACCATGGACGCCGCCCACGGTGTGGGACTCGCGGCCAACCAGATCGGGCACGGCCTGCGGTTGTTCGTCTACGACTGCTCGGACGACCGGGGACTGGCCAGCCGCCGGCGCGGGGTGGTGGTCAACCCGGTGCTGGAGACGTCGGAGATTCCCGAGACCATGCCGTCAGCCGGCCACGACGACGACGAAGGGTGCCTCTCGGTTCCGGGCGAGTCCTTTCCGACCGGACGGGCCGATTGGGCGAAGGTCACCGGCCTGGACGCCGACGGCAAACCGGTCAGCGTCGAAGGCACCGGGCTGTTCGCGCGCATGTTGCAGCACGAGACCGGGCATCTGGACGGATTCCTCTATCTCGACCGGTTGATCGGCCGGCACGCACGCGCGGCCAAGCGGGCGGTCAAGTCGCACGGCTGGGGCGTGCCGGGCTTGTCCTGGACGCCGGGCGAGGGGCCCGACCCGTTCGGTCACTGATGGTTGCCTGGCCGCCGCCCGGGACGCGGGTGACGCTGCGCTACCGCCGGCCGGCCGGATCGGTCCCGCCGCTGACCGACGCGGTGGGCCGGTTGCTGGCGGTCGATCCCGCGGTGCGCGTGCAGACGAAATCCGGTGCAGTGGTCCAGGTTCGGCCCGACGACGTGGTGGCCCTGCGGGTCCTGACCGACGCTCCGGTGCGCACTGCCGACATCCGGGCGCTCGAGCGCCGGGCCGCCGAGGCCCGGCCCGGCGCCGAGGAAAGCCGGCTGTCGGGCTGGCTGCTGCGCGCCGGTGACGGCGTTGAACTGGCCACCAATTCTGCTGTGCCGCTTGATCTTTCGGCGGATTCAGCAGCCATCGGCGCGATCGCCGCCTGGTACACCGCGCGAGGCCTGCCGCCGCGGGTGGTCATCCCGGACCGGTTGCTGTCGCCGCCGGCCGGCTGGTGCTGCGAACGTACCGAACGGGTCCTGGTGCGCGAGGCTGATCGCGCGTACCGCTGCATACCCGACACCGAGCCGACCGGCACGGCCGAATTGCAGGGTTTCCGCCTGCACCATCGCCGCCGGTATTTCCGCGCAGCACCGGACTAGAGAGGAGAACGCCATGCCCGACACCCCCGCCGGCGGCGACCGGCTGCGGTTGGCCACCTGGAACGTCAACTCGATCCGCTCCCGGCTGGACCGGGTCCTCGACTGGCTGGTGCGCGCCGAGGTCGACGTGCTGGCCATGCAGGAGACCAAGTGTTCGGATGAAAAGTTTCCGGCCCTGCCGTTCCACGAAATCGGTTACGAGGTGGCCCATGTCGGCTTCAACCAATGGAACGGGGTGGCGATCGCCTCCCGGGTCGGGCTGTCCGATGTGCAGGTCGGCTTCGACGGCCAGCCGACCTGGAGCGCCAAACCCGACGTGGCGGCGGCGGCCGAAGCCCGTGCGCTCGGCGCCACCTGCGGCGGGGTGCGGGTGTGGAGCCTGTACGTGCCGAACGGCCGCACCCTCGACGACCCGCATTACCTCTACAAGTTGAATTGGCTTGCCGCGCTGCGCGATACCGCTGCCGGCTGGATGCGCGAGGATCCCGGCGCGCCCATCGCGCTGGTCGGCGACTGGAATATCGCGCCCACCGACGACGATGTCTGGAGCACCGAGTACTACGCCGGCTGCACCCACGTCTCGGAACCGGAGCGCCGTGCGTTCGCGGCCATCGTCGACGCACAATTCGCTGACCTGGTAAGGCCTTTCACGCCGGGACCGGGGGTATACACCTACTGGGACTACACCCAGCTGCGCTTCCCCAAGAAGCAGGGCATGCGCATCGACTTCATCCTGGGCTCCCCGGCGCTGGCCGAGCGGGTGGTGGACGCACAGATCGTCCGCGAGGAGCGCAAGGGCAAGGCGCCCAGCGATCACGCACCGGTCGTGGTGGACCTACGCCCCTGACCTTCCAAGATGCTGTGAAATTCGTTGTTGTTTCTGGTGAAGAACGCGGCCGGGGGGTATACAAGCAGAGTAGCCAAGGCCAGGGAGTGATCATGGGTGTCGTTGACGGAGCTTTTCGCACGGTAGGTCGGACACTCAGTCGGGCCGCGACGGCAACCACCGCCGCTGCCGGCGCCGTCGGCGGGGCGACGGTCAACGGCATCGTCGGCGGGGTCAAGGGCGCCGCCGAGGGGATTCAGCAGGGCATCGGCACCGGCAGCAAGTCGACTCCGGCCGCCGCGCTGGCGATCGGCGCGATCGGCGCCGCGGGTCTCATCGAGTGGCCCATCCTGTTGGCGGTCGGCGGTGGAGCGCTGTTGCTGCGCAAACTGAACAACGCCCCGGAACCGGCCGGCGTGCAGGCCCCGGCCAAGCTCACCCCGGTGCCGGACGAACCGGCCGCCGCCGAAGCACCGAAGACCCCGACGAAGACAGCGACAAAGACAGCCCGGAAGGCACCGGCCAAAAAGGTCGCCGGGCGCCGGGCCGGTAGCACCAGCCTGCGCAGTACGAACTGATTCCGTCGTCAGCCGGTTGCGCGCGAGCAATCACACCGCGACGCGCGGACCGTGACAGGGCGAGGAGTTTGATCCGAGACCACCTCCAGCACCCCCGCCCGCCACAGCAGGGCGTACAGCTCCGTCAACGGCCTCTGCAGCAACCGGGCGCACGACGCAGCCAGCGGGTCACGCAATGCATCTGTCGTCGTCATACCTCGACGGTGACCGCCCCACCGGGCACGACGGCAAACCCTTCGTTACTGAAAGGCAAATGATGGCCGAAAAGAAAGATCGCTCCGTTACCTCCCAGCGCGAGGCGGTGTCCCAGATCCGGCAGGCCCAGACGTTCGTGATCAACCTGCCTATCCTGGGCAGGGTCCAGATACCGCCGCCCGAACAGCTGGCCTACTACGGCGGGATCGCGGCCCTGGCGGCATTCGAACTGATCGACTGGCCCGTCGCCCTGGTGATCACCGCCGGGCACCTGCTGGCCAGCAACCACCACAACCAGGTCCTCGAGGAACTCGGCGAGGCCCTGGAAGAGGCCGACTGATACCCGGGCCGGTGCGCGCTGCGCTAGCGTGGGAGCCATCCAACCGAAAATGACGCGGGAGCGCACGCCCGGTGCGCTGAGAGGACGGCTCGGGGCCGTCGACCGTACGAACCTGACCGGGTAATGCCGGCGTAGGGAGATAGCCATGACCATGACCGTCGAACCGTCCGTCACCACCGGCCCGATCGCCGGCAGCAGCAAGACCTACCGCGAGGTGGAGGGCGTCCCCGCGGCGCGGGTCCCGTTCCGGCGGGTGCACCTGTCCACCGGGGATCACTTCGACCTGTACGACACGTCCGGGCCCTACACCGACGCGAACGCCGTGATCGACCTGAACGCCGGCCTGCCGCCGCGTCCGGGTGTGGTCCGCGACCGCGGCACCCAGCTGCAGCGCGCCCGCGCCGGCGAGATCACCGCGGAGATGGCCTACATCGCGGTGCGCGAAGGCATGCCCGCCGAGCTGGTGCGGGACGAGGTGGCCCGCGGGAGGGCCGTCATTCCGGCCAACCACAACCACCCCGAGATCGAGCCGATGATCATCGGCAAGGCGTTCGCGGTGAAGGTGAACGCCAACATCGGCAACTCCGCCGTCACCTCCTCCATCGCCGAGGAGGTCGACAAGATGGTGTGGGCCACCCGCTGGGGCGCGGACACCATCATGGACCTGTCAACCGGCAAGAACATCCACGAAACCCGCGAATGGATCCTGCGCAACTCGCCGGTCCCGGTCGGCACGGTGCCCATCTACCAGGCACTGGAGAAGGTCAAGGGTGACCCGACCGAGTTGACCTGGGAGTTGTACCGCGACACCGTGATCGAACAGTGCGAGCAAGGTGTCGACTACATGACCGTGCACGCCGGTGTGCTGCTGCGGTACGTGCCGCTGACGGCCAAGCGCGTCACCGGCATCGTGTCCCGCGGCGGGTCGATCATGGCGGCATGGTGCCTGGCGCACCACCGGGAGTCGTTCCTGTACACCCACTTCGAGGAACTCTGTGACATCCTGGCCCGCTATGACGTCACGTTCTCCCTGGGCGACGGGCTGCGGCCGGGTTCCATCGCCGACGCCAACGACGCCGCCCAGTTCGCTGAGTTGCGCACCCTGGGCGAGCTGACCAAGATCGCCAAAGCCCACGGGGTGCAGGTGATGATCGAAGGCCCGGGCCACGTCCCGATGCACAAGATCGTGGAAAACGTTCGGCTGGAGGAGGAGTGGTGCGAGGAGGCACCGTTCTACACCCTCGGGCCGCTGGCCACCGACATCGCGCCGGCCTACGACCACATCACCTCGGCGATCGGCGCGGCGATCATCGCCCAAGCCGGCACCGCGATGCTCTGCTATGTCACCCCCAAGGAGCACCTCGGCCTGCCGGACCGCAAGGACGTCAAAGACGGCGTGATCGCCTACAAGATCGCCGCGCACGCAGGTGATCTGGCCAAGGGCCATCCACACGCGCAGGACCGCGACAACGCTTTGAGCACAGCACGTTTCGAATTCCGCTGGAACGACCAGTTCGCCCTGTCGCTGGATCCCGACACCGCACGGGAGTACCACGACGAGACGCTGCCGGCCGAACCCGCCAAGACCGCGCACTTCTGTTCGATGTGCGGGCCGAAGTTCTGCTCGATGCGCATCACCCAGGATGTGCGGGACTTCGCCGCCAAGCACGGACTGGAAACCGAGGCAGATGTGGACGCCATGCTGGCCGCCGGCATGGCAGAGAAGTCCCGCGAGTTCGCCGACCACGGCAACCGGGTGTATCTGCCGCTCGCCCAGCAGTGACCTACCTGCCCCTGCCGGCACCGGGCGCAACGCCGCTGCGGGTGCTGACGATCGCCGGGTCGGACTCCGGGGGCGGCGCGGGCATTCAGGCCGACATGCGCACCATGGCGCTGCTGGGCGTGCACGCCTGCGTCGCCGTCACCGCGGTGACTATCCAGAACACCTTGGGCGTCAAGGGTTTTCACGAGGTTCCCACCGCGGTGGTGGCCGGGCAGATCGAAGCGGTGGTCACCGACATCGGCATCCAGGCGGCCAAGACCGGGATGCTGGCGTCGTCGTCCATCATCGAGGTGGTGGCCGCCACCTGGCAACGCCTCGACCCGCAGGCGCCGTTGGTCGTCGACCCGGTCTGCGCGTCCATGCACGGGGATCCGCTGCTGGCCCGGGATGCGCTGGAATCGCTTCGCACCCAACTGTTTCCGTTGGCCACGTTGGTGACGCCGAACCTGGACGAGGTACGGCTGATCGTCGATATCGAGGTGGTCGACGCCGCGTCCCAGCGCGCCGCGGCCGAGGCACTGCATGCCCTGGGCCCGCGGTGGGCGCTGGTGAAGGGCGGGCACCTGCGGACCTCGCAGTCCAGTTGCGATCTGCTGTACGACGGTTGCGATTTCTACGAGTTCGACCAGCCCCGGATCGCCACCGGCGACGACCACGGCGGCGGTGACACGTTGGCGTCGGCGGTGGCCTGCGCGCTGGCCCACGGCTTCACGGTGCCCGACGCCGTGCGCTTCGGAAAGCGCTGGGTCACCGAATCGCTGCGGGCCGCCTATCCGCTGGGCCGCGGCCACGGTCCGGCCTCTCCCCTGTTCCGGCTGCACCGGTGAACCTCGACGACATCGCAGGTGTCGCGCATCGGCCCGAAGGCACCCCACATGGGGTGGTGGTGCTGACCCACGGCGCCGGTGGCAATCGGGATTCCGCACTACTGCAACAGATTTGCGCACAGTGGGCCCAGCGCGGCTGGCTCGCGGTGCGCTACAACCTGCCGTACCGCCGACGCCGCGCAGCAGGCCCCCCGTCGGGCTCGGCGGCCACCGACCGGGCCGGGATCATCGAGGCGATCGAGGTGTGCCAGCGACTCAGCGACGGACCGCTGATCGCCGGCGGACATTCCTACGGCGGCCGGCAGACATCCATGGTGGCCGCGGGGGGCCAGCCACTGGACGTGCTCACCCTGTTCTCCTATCCGGTGCACCCACCGGGCAAGCCGGAGCGTTCCCGCACCGAACATCTGCCGGACATCACGGTGCCGACGGTGTTCACCCACGGCACGTCCGATCCGTTCGGCACGATCACCGAACTGCGCGACGCCGCTGCGCTCATCTGCGCACCGACCGAGATCGTCGAGATCACCGGCGCCCGCCACGACCTCGCTTCGAAGAAGTTCGACGTCGCCGGCCTGGCGGTGGCCGCGGCGCTCCGGCTGGCAACCGCAGTGGGCTGAAACGCCCTGCTCCGCACCACCCAGACTACCGTCGTGCTGGAATGTCCATTAACATAGTGCACGTCCGTGGGGTAGGCCGACTGGTGGCGGGGCGTCGTGTTGGAAAGAATTCGCCGGGTGTTGAGCTTCGAGCTCTCAGTCGCCCAGCTGCTGGCCATCGGGATCGGGCTCGGTGCCCCATATCTGCTGGTAGGGGTGGTTTGGTCAGCGACGCACACCGATCATCTGCGCGATCTGCAGGGCGCCGATCTGGCCGTGTCGTTCCTGGGGTCGATCGTTTCATGGCCCGTCCTACTGTTCGCCAATGTCTGCATGACCTGAATGTCGACACCGTACCGACTATTAACATCGCCGGGAGCAAACGTGAGTCACCGTCAGTTCTACCTCGGAATCACCGGCCTGCTCCTCGTGCTGATCGGACTGGCTGCGCTGTGGTTTCCGGTGTACCTGGGCCAGTACGACCAGTACGGCATCAGGATCAACTGCGGCAACGGTCTCGGCTTCCAGCTCTCTCAGGCCCCGCAGGCCGCCCCGGCCGCGACGTCGCAGTGCGGCAGCGCGTTGCTGATCCGTCGGTTATGGGCGATCCCCGCCGTGGCCGTCGGGTGGGTGCTGGTCTGCTGGGTAGCGATCAAGTGGATGCGGGAAGAGACGTTGAGCGACGAGCCCGAACACCTTGTGCCCCATCCCGAGATCGGGTGGTTCTAGCAGGACACCGCCTGGGGAGTGCGGCTGATCGTCGCGGCGATCGCGGTCGAGTAATCGTAGTAGTCGCGGTGGTGGTAACGATGGCGGCGTGAGTCCGCCTGTGCCAGCAGCATCAGCGCGATCACGATGATCACCGCGGCCACCACGGTGAGCGCGCTGATGATGATGCCGGCGATCGCCATGCCGCGGCCCTGTTGCCCGCTGGTCTTGATCTGGTGGAGTCCGATGAACCCGAACACCAGCCCGAGAACGGTGGCCACGCCGCACACGAACGGTCCGATCACCGAACACACCAGCGAGGCGATCGCCATGCCGTTCGTGCCCTGCTGCGTCGGGTAACCGCCCATCGGCGGCGGATAACCGAAGCCTGGTTGCGGCTGGTATCCGTAGCCACCGGGCGGCGGCGGATAGCTCGGCGGCTCGTAGGTCACGAGACGAAACTCTACCCCGGGTAACGGGTATAACATCCGGCCATCTCGCCGCCGACGCCGGAGCGGAATGCGGCGATCCGGGTGAATCCGGCGGGCACGCTGACACCGTCGGCGTCACTGGCGACCATATGGTTGGTGAGCAGTCCGGCCACCGCTTCGTCGAGGTCACCGGCGGTCAAGACCAGCGAGTTACCCGACGGCAACTCGATGTTGTCGGACATCTTGCGGTGCGCGACGCCGGTGAGGCAGGCCGTGCGCAGCGCGGTCCACGGACTCTGCATCGGCAGGTTGCGCTCGTGCTGGACCGCCAGCGCGTACCTCGACATCACGATCGACAACGCGGTGTCGTCGCCCTGGGGCAGGCTGTGTTCGTTCTCGCCGGCGACCTTGCCCATCGTGGCCAGGGCAGGCAGGTCGACGGCGATGGTGTTGGTGGCCGGGCAGTACGACGCCGGCGGGCTGGGCTTGGCGTCGGCGCAACCGGCTTCCTTCAGTGACAGCTTGGGCGGGTTCTTCGGGGCGAAGATCTTGCCCATCAATTCCATCAAGGTGTTCAGGGTGTCTTCGTTGATCTGGACCTCACCGGTCTCCGACGATCCGCTGGTGTCGACCCGCAGCGTCGTGGGCAGGTCGCCGCGGCGCCGCTCGATCTCGGCTTTGGTGATCGTCGCGCACGCCGACGTCCCGGTAACGAAGCCCATCTGAAAGGCGCTCACCCGGTCCAGTGCCGATCCGTGCTCGTCTTCGTTGGATTCGTCGGCGTCCATCACCGGGTCCCGGGTGGTGATGATCCCGGCCAGCACATGGTCGAGTCCGTCGCCGGTGCTCAGGGTGAAGCGCGGCGACTTACCCTCGGCCACGTAGTACAGGTACACCCCGGCGAAACAGTCCGCCTGCTGCTCGTAGACGATGGTCGGGTCTTTCCGGGTGACCAGCTTGGCCATCGCCTGCAGGGCGTGCCCGAACTCGTGGGCGAGCACGCCGTTGACCGACATGTCACCGAAGTACTGCTGCGCGGTCGGCATGAAAACCCCGCGGTCCCAGGCGATCAGGTTGCAGCGCGACGTGAAGAACGCGTTGACGTTGTCGTAGGTCTGGCTGCGGCAGACCCGTGGGCTGTTGCGGTCCTTGGAGTTGTAGGACACGAACTTGTCGACTGGCTTGTAGGAACCCTTCAGCGGTGCTTTGTAGTTCGCCTGCCAGAACTCTTCGATGTCGTTGATGGAGAGCAAGGACAGTCTGTCGATCGGTCCGTTGTCGGTGTTGACGACGGTGCCCGTCGCGGCGGGCGCGTTCGCTTTCACGCCACTCTTGCCGTTGGTCGCCGGCAGGCCACCCACCCGGAAAGGATCGTTGAGGATGGAGACCGCCCGGCCCTCGACCATGGTCGAACAGCCCGCCACTATCAGCACGGCGCCGAGGCATGCCGTCACTGCCCGAAAGCTCATCGAATCAACCCCGTCCCGACCCGGCCGGACCCAACGACACCCATTCTAACCGGCGTCGTTCAGGTCACCGGAACGGGTCAGACTAGCGCAGCTCGCGAAAACACCTGCGGGTCAACGGCAGTCAGCATCATCGAGACGGTGTCGTGGCTACTGCTGGTGGCCGCCATGATGGCGACGAAGATGAACCAGAGCACGATCATGACGATCGAGATCCCGCTGATGATCACGCCGGCCAGCGCCATGCCGCGGCCATCCTGCCCGGTCTTCTTGATCTGATTCAGCGCGATGATGCCCAATACCAGGCCCACGATCGGCCCGATGCCGCAGATCCAACCCACCAGCGAACACACCAGCGAGGCGATCGCCAACCCGTTGGTGCCGACGGGTTGCGGATAGCCACCGTACGGATTCGGTGCCGGCGGCGGATATCCGTATCCACCGGGCGGTGGCGGCAGATAGTGGGGCGGTTGCTCCGTCATGGGACCCTCCTACACCAATCACGATGCCGCCGCAGTTTGCCGACGTCAGCGCACACTCTACTTCCCGGCTCACCTCGTGACCAGCGTTGCGCTAAGACACCCGGGTGCGGTGACGTTTGTCATGGGGGGTAACGCCGTTGACACCGGTGACCGAGTCGGCATAGGTGCCCACCGCGAATGCCACCCCAGACCCCATGACCGCCAACGCTTCCCGGTTCACGGCTTCGAGGTTGTCGCGTGCACTCTGGTAGCCGGGGTCGAATGCCACGCCCGGCTGACCACCCCAGAGTCGCGCCTGCACAGCGGTTTTCACTTGCGAAGCGCCGGTGTTCATGCCACCCACCGGGACGCCCGCGACGAGAAACGGGTGATAGTCGGTGCGGGTGTTCAGCGGCATGTCGGCCGGCCGCTTCCCGGCCAGGTTCAGGTATCCGGCCAGCGTCCGTTCGATTCCGGCCGATCCCTGCGGCACGTCGGCCGACGGCACATCCGGACCGGCCGGTCCCGACTGGTCACCGTCGTCGGTGAAGAACCCCGCGTTCGGCGAACCGAGCATGTCGAAGTTCAAATACAGTGCAATGTTGTTCAGCGCCTCGTTGTCGAGGCCGAAGACGTAGTCCATCGAGCCGTTGGTGCCGTTCTCCTCGGCTCCCCAGAACGCGAAGCGCACCGCGTTGGTCACCGGCGGCAGGGGACCCAGCTGCAGCGCCGTCTCCAACACCGCGGCCACCCCGGTCCCGGCATTGTTCAGGCCCGGACTGTCCGCCGGGCTGTCCAGATGGGTGCCTACCATCACCACCTCGTTGACCGCGCCGGTCCTGGTCTGCGCCAACACGTTTCGCGAGGTGACCTTGACGTTCTCGGCGTCCAGCACCAGCCGCACCGGTCCGGCGCCGCGGGTCAGTGCGGCGGCACCGTTGGTGCCCACCACCGCGACCGGGACGGTCAGCTGGTTGTAGTAGCCGGGGTTGAACAGTGTGGGCGATGCCTGCTGGCCGCTGGGCTGGATCACGATCAGCGCGGCCGCACCCCTGGCCACGGCGCTGTTCTGCTTGTCCACCACCGAACAGCGGGTGTCGTCGACCACTGCGATCGCGCCCTTGGGCAGCGCGTCCGGATAGTCGGTCGCGGCACAACCGGCGGCTGCGGCGGGTCGCACCACCGGTCCGCTCAGGCCGCCGGCCGGCGTCCGCACCAGTAGCGAAGCCTGGTCGACGGGGAAGCTGCGACCGGCGACGGTGAGCGCCGGCTTGCCCTGCGAGGTGTTGCGCAGCCGCTCGAACTGGGGCGTCGCTACTTCGAATCCCTTGGCGCGCAGTGTTCTAGCCACATAGTCGACACTGGCGTCGTAGCCGGGTGTGCCCGCGGCCCGACTCCCCTTGTTGGCGTCGGCGATGTCCTGCAGCGCCCGCAGATGGGCGAACATCGCGGGTGCGGTGACCTTCGACGCCAGCGCACGCGCCGGGTCCGGTGCGGCAACCGGCTGCGCCGGGTCATGCGAGGACGGCGTACCCGCGCATGCCGCGAGCTGCAACGTCAACAGCAGGGCGGCGATCCGGCCGGTCATGGCCTGGCGAGCACGTGACGGGTGCGATCTCCCATGCTCGGAACCCCGTTGCGGCCGCCGAGATCCTGCGCGTACAGGCCTACTGCATAGGCGACGCCGCCGCCCTGGATCCCCAGCGAGGTTCGGTCGATGTGTTCGAGGGTGTCGCCCTTCTGGTGATAGTTGGGGTCGAACGGCTGGTCGGCCGCCCCGCCCCACAGCTTGGCCTCCTCCTCGGACATCTTGGCTTCCGCTCCGGAGAACAGGCCGCCCGACGGGACGCCGGCCAGGGTGAACCCGTCGTAGTCGGAGCGACCGTCGAACGAGGTGTCCCGGGCGGCCTTTCCGGACAGTTTCAGGTAAGCGACCAACGTGCGCTCGATGCCGGCCGAACCCTCCGGCACCACCGGCTGGCCGCGGGCATCCATCGGCAGCGACTGGTCACCGTCGTAGGTGAAGTAACCGGGGTTGGGCGACGCCAGCATGTCGAAGTTGAGGTACAGCGCAATGTTCTTCAGCCCGTCGATGTCCAATGACTCGACGTAGTTGCGCGAGCCGATCAGCCCGAGTTCTTCGGCGCCCCAGAAGGCGAACCGGACCGCGTTGTGCACCTGCGGCGAATTCCCCAGTTGCACCGCGGTTTCCAGGATCGCGGCGACGCCGGAACCGTTGTCGTTGATGCCCGGCCCCTCCGGCACGCTGTCCAGATGCGCACCGGCCATCACGACGTCGGTCGGCGAACCCGTCTTGGTCTGCGCGATGACGTTGCGGGCCTTGAAGTTCTGCGTGGTCGCCGAAAGTTTGATGGTCGCCAGCCCGGACTTGGCGCGCAACTGGAAGCCGACGGATTTGGTGACACTGACCACCGGAATCTTCACGTCGGTGGTCGCGCCGAGCGTGCCGCCCATGGCCTGCTCGTCGACGTTGTCGATGACGATCAGGGCCACGGCACCGCGTTGTGCGGCGGCGTCCTCTTTCTGGGCGAACTGGCAGGAACCGCGGTTGACCACCACCACCGCGCCCTGCACCGGCAGCTTGTCGTAGTCGTCCGGCGTGCAACCCGGACTCTCGCCGTCGGGCGCGAACAGCAGCGGGCCCGTCACACCCTCGGGCGGGGTGCTGCGGCTGTACTCCAGGGCGCGGGCGTCGGCGGTCAGGTCCCCGACGGCGACCGAACCCTTCTCGGCGTGGAACACCCGCGCCGAGAATTCGGGGGTCTGTACGTCAAACCCGCTGTTGCGCAACGTTTCTACGACGTAGTCGACGCTGGCGTCGTAGCCGGGGGTGCCCACCGCGCGGGTGCCGTTGTTGGCGTTGGCGATGTCCTGCAGTTTGGACAGGTGCGCCAGCATCCCGTCGGTGGACACCTTGTTGCGCATTGCGGTGGCGAAGTCGGTCGCGGCCGGGCTGCCGCCTGCGGGCTGCGACTCCGTGGCGCACCGTCCGCAACCCGTGACGAGGAAAGCGACCGTCGCCAGCACGGCAAGGGCCGCGGCAAGCGACTTCGATTTGTGCACCATCGCGCCCAGACTAGACGGCCAGTCCCCGCAACGGCGCGACCGGGATGTTGCGCACCACGAACCAGACCACCCACACCCCCAGCGTCACCAGCGCCGCCCACCGGGTGTGCTGCCAACTCTTGATCCGCCGACCGACCACGTGGCCGTACGTCCAGGCGGCGTAGGCCCACACCAGGAGTACCACTGCGATCAGGGCGACGGCGTTGAATCTGGCCGCCGCCCACACGTTCCCGTGCAGCAGGCTGTACAGCATCCGCATGCTGCCACACCCCGGGCAGTCGATCCCCAGTAGCGCTTTGGTGGGACAGGTCGGCAGCGGGCCGCCCGGCGTGGTGGGGTCAGCCAGCCAGATGCCGGTACACACCGCTGTTGCTGCCGCAGCCACCAGCAGCGGACGACCCAGCCGCAACGGCCGGACAGCTCGGCGGGTGTCCACAGGATCAGCCAGTGCTCGGCCTCAGAACAGGATTGCGGCCATCGAGGTGGTCGTATCCGGAGCGTTCGACGCAAGCACGAATGCGAGGACCGCATAGAGGACGGCCGAGATCACCCAGGCAATGACCGACCACTTCACCCACTTCTTGGCCGAGTCGGCGGAGGCTTGTGCCTCGGCGTACTGACCCTGCGCCCAGAGACCCGAGACCTGACTGGCCTTGACGATCGCGACGATCCCGGTGGGCGGGAAGCAGAAGATCGTCGCCAAGATGGCCAACACCAGGTTGTTGTTCGGCGCCTGCCCGGCGGGCGGCTGCTGCGGCGGGTAACCGGGAGGTTGCGTCATGATTCTCCAGATCGAGAGAAGTTAGCTGGCGGGAAGCGAGGCTTACCATACCGGAGACTTGGCACGCTGGCACCACAAACTCGGCAGCCGCGATCGCGCCCCGGCAGCCCGCCCTTGCGCAATTTTCAGAACTTGCGACAAACACTGCGCCACAACGTATTTCAGTGCTACCCCGAGGACCGACGCACCGTCATTGGCACCCAATCAGACAGTGCCCCACAGAATGTATCGCCGCCGGGCAGGATGTCCGGTCACCCGAGCCGTGGATTCCTTTCGGAAAAGTCTGTTTTCTGCGGTGCCGCACAAATACACTCCCCGGTACCGGCACAGGCGCACCATCGGTCCCACCAAATAAAAGGAGTCAACAAATGTCTCACCTCACACAGTTGCTGCGGGCCGTTTCCGCCGCGGCGCTGGTTGGCACTGTCAGCTATGCGGGCATGGCGACAGCGAATGCCGATCCCAACGAAACGCTCGTCAGCCTGCTGTCGAAGGGCTACTCCACCAGCAACTGTCACCAGGCGGACCCGTCCAGCGGCATGGTCGCCGTCATGGAGTGCGGCCAGAACTCGCTCGAGGGTGGACCCGTCGTCGCCAAGTACATGCTGTTCAGCAACTCCACCGACCTGGGCAGTGCGTTCACCGCCAGCATCAAGGACGACACCCTGGCCAACTGCGGGGACGCCAAGTCACCCACCACCTGGACCCAGGGCAGCTCCACCACACCCTCCGGCCAGGTGGCGTGCGGCACGTATCAGGGCCAGGCCGAGGTCATCTGGACCACCGACGCCAAGAACGTGCTGAGCTTCATCCGCGCGTCCAACACCGACACCGCGTCGCTGTACAAGTGGTGGCACACCAACGGCTGACCGTTTTCGTTGCCTTACAACGCTTTCCGGATAAGTTCTGCGACGGCCCGCATCCCGGCACCGTTCGGGTGCAGCGGTGCGGGCCGACCGGGTAGCGGCACACCGGGTTTGGTAGTCCAGGGCCGCTGGGACCACGCGTGATGATCGCGGCTGGCCGCCGCGGCCGGCACCACGGCACAGTCCGTCACTGCGGCGGCTTCGGCCGTCAGCTTTTCCAGGGCAGTGGCCAGATGCCGGCCCAGTTCCACATGTTCGCCGGACAGCGGTGGCGCGGGCACACCCGCCGGTGGCAGCACCGTCAGGTAGTCGACAAAGAAGATCTGCGCCCGCGGCGCGCGCTCGCGCAACGAATGTCCCACTGCGCAAAGCGAATCGAACACCTCGGACAGGGCGCGATCGCGCGTCTGCCGATCCAGCAGACCCGCGGTGCGTCCGCCCAGCAGCGGCAGGTGCCGCACCACTGACGGCAGCGACGCGGCCATCAGCGCCGGGACATAGCCGACGTCGTTGCCGCCGATGGTCACCGTCACCAATGTCTCGGACCCGTCCAGTGCGGTCACCTGCGGCGGTGCGCCGTATTGACGTTCAGACAGCACGTGCGCCGTGGTGGCGCCGGAGAAGGTGACGTCGGTCAGATCCAGGCCGGCTTGTGCGGCGAGCAGGTGCGCGTAGTTGCGCGCCGATCGTCCCGCTCGCCACGGCGCACCCGCCGCGCGCGGCCGTATCCCGGGGCCGGCGGCCATCGAACTGCCCAGTGCCACATATCGTTTCATCGGGTGGGGCTGGACGCCTGAGCCCAGAAGCGCTTCGGGATGCGACCGGCCCGCCGGGCCAGATAACCCGCGTTGACGGCGGCCGCCATGGCCGCGGCCATCATCGGCGGATCGGCCGCGCGGGTGACCGCGGTGGCCAACAGGACCGCGGCACAACCCAATTCCATCGCCAGGGCCGCATCGCTGGCCGTGCCGATCCCCGCGTCCAGCACCACCGGGACACCGGCGCGGGCAACGATCATCTCGATGTTGTGCGGGTTGGTGATGCCCAGCCCGGTGCCGATCGGCGAACCCAGCGGCATCACCGCCGCGCATCCGGTGTCTTCCAGGCGTCGGGCCAGCGCCGGATCGTCGTTGGTGTAGGGCAGCACCACGAAGCCGTCGTCCACCAATTGTTCTGCTGCCCGGATCAGTTCGACGGCATCCGGCAGCAGGGTGCGCTCGTCGGCGATCACTTCGAGCTTCACCCAGTTGGTGTTGAGCGCTTCCCGGGCGAGCTGCGCGGTGAGCACCGCCTCGGCGGCGCTGCGACACCCGGCCGTGTTCGGCAGCGGTGTGATGCCCAGCCGGTTGAGCAGGTCGAGCAGGCCGGTGCCGCCCTCGGCGTCCACCCGGCGGATCGCGACGGTGGTCAGCTCGGTGCCCGAAGCGGTGAGCGCCTCCTCCAGCACAGCGAGGTTGCCCGCTCCCCCGGTGCCCATGATGAGCCGCGAGGAGAAACTGCGGTCCGCGATCGTCAGCTTGTCAACCACCCTGCACCGCCGTCACCACCTCGATACGCGCACCGTCGGACAACGTTGTCGCCCAATTGGACCGCGGCAGCAACGAAGAATCCAGCGCCACCGCCACCCCCCGGTCCGGGAAACCCATCGACCTCAGCAGCGCGGCCACGGTGGTCTGCTCACCGACCTCGACCTGTCGTTCGTTGACCATCACGATCATCAGTGCGCTCCCACCGGAATCAGTTGTGACACAATATGTTCGGCTGTCCACGGGGCTAACAGGAACCCGGACCGGCCGTGGCCGGTGGCGACCAGGGTCCGCTCGTCCAGTCGTCGCACAATGGGCAGGTTGTCCGGCGTCATCGGCCGCAGGCCGGCCGCGCACTCGGCCAACTCGTATTCGCCCAGCGCCGGCAACACCGCGCACGCGTCGTCGAGCAGGTCACGCACCCCCGAGACCACCGGGGCGGTGTCGCGGCCGTGCTCGTACTGGGTGGCGCCGACGACGACGCCGTCCGGGCGCGGCACCAGGTACACCTGCCTGCCGTGCACTCGGGCCCGAATCACCCGCTCCGGCAACGGCATACATCCCTTGCGCCAGCGCAACCGCAGCACCTCGCCCTTGACCGGCCGCACCGGCAACCCGGGCCACAATCCGGGAGCGTCGATGCCGTTGGCGATCACCACCGTTTCGCCGGCTGCGCCGGCCAGGTCGGTGACCGGTCCCGCCCAGTGAATTCCGAGCCGCGTACAGTCCCGGGCCAGGGCGTCGAGCACCGCGCGGTTGTCCACCGCCAGCTCGGTCGGCGCCCGGAAGCCGTGCCGGATGCCCTGCGCCAGCTGCGGTTCCACCTCCCGGGCGGCCGACTCCCAGACCACCGGGTGACCCTGCTGCGACAACCAGTCCGCCACCGTCCGCAGATCAGCGACGTCGGCCCGGTCGACCGCCACCACCAGAGACTCGCGGGCGGTCACCAGCTGCGGTTCCAGACCGTCCAGAAACCCGCCGTCGCGCCACAGCCGCAGCGACTCCAAGCCCAACCGCAGCAGCCGCTCCTCACCGGGCCAGCCTTCGCTGTGCGGGGCCAACATGCCGCCGGCCACCCAGGAGGCGCCGCCGTCGTCGCGGCGGTGCACGGTGACCGAGAGCCCGGCCTGAGCGGCCCGCCGCGCCACCGACAACCCGATGATCCCGCCGCCCACCACCGCGAGCGCGTCCGACATTCCTGCTCCCTTCGCCGGCATGACCCGGATCAGGTGTGACGGTAAGGGCAGGTCCATATCGGCTGTGCCCACTCTCAGCCCCGCCGGTAACCCGGGACTCCCGTGTGTTCTCCGTGTCCACGCTAGCGCGCTAACGTCGCGGTGTGCATCAGCCCCGACTCGCGACAGCACGGTTGTACCTGTGCACCGACGCCCGGCGCGAGCGCGGCGACCTCGCCGAGTTCGCCGACGCCGCGCTGGCCGGCGGGGTGGACATCATCCAGTTGCGGGACAAGGGGTCGCCCGGTGAGCAGCGATTCGGTCCGCTGGAAGCGCGCGACGAGCTGGCCGCCTGCGAGATCCTCGCCGAGGCTGCCCACCGGCGCGGTGCCCTGTTCGCCGTCAACGACCGCGCCGACATCGCCCGCGCCGCCGGTGCTGACGTGCTGCACCTGGGCCAACGCGACCTGCCCCTGCCTATCGCGCGCGAGATTGCCGGGCCGGACCCGCTGCTCGGGCTGTCCAGCCACTCAGCCGCCGAAGCCGAAGCGGCCGCGGCCGGGCCGGCCGACTACTTCTGCGTCGGTCCCTGCTGGCCCACACCGACCAAGCCGGGCCGATCGGCGCCGGGTCTGGACCTGGTGCGTTTCACCGCCGCGCTGGCTACCGACAAGCCCTGGTTCGCCATCGGAGGCGTCGACGTGCAGCGGTTGCCTGAGGTGCTCGAGGCCGGGGCACGCCGGATCGTGGTGGTGCGCGCCATCACCGCCGCCGAGGATCCGACAGCCGCAGCGCAAGCGCTCAGCTCGGCGCTTGCAGCGGCAGCGTAGCCAGGACGCCGCGCAGATATTGCCAGCTGGCGGCGAACCCCGGGTGTAGCGGCAGGCTGGCAACCTCGTCCTCGCCGACCCAGCGCATCTCCGCGGTTTCGTGGTTGGCCACGGTCTCCAGCATTTCCTCGGCGTCGGCGACCACGGTCGTGTAGGTCCACTCGGTATCGAGTGGCTCAGCCGTGATCCGCGTTGTACGCACAATCACCCGCCGCGTGTCCAGACCCGCCTCCTCGTACGCCTCACGCAGCGCCGCCTGCTCCGGGGTCTCGTGACTGTCCAGGGCACCGCCGGGCAACCCCCAGGTCCCGCCCTGATGACTCCATACCGCGCGATGTTGCAGCAGCACCGCGGGGGCGCCGTCGTGCCGGGGCGCCCGCAGCAGCAGCCCGGCCGCACCGAATCTGCCCCAGTAGTGCCTGCCACCCTCGGATATCACCCATCCGTCACCGTCGCCCCGCACCGATTCAGGATAGGCAGGCGGCAATTCGTGCCGCCTCCCCACATCCTCGCCGAGATGCTCATAAACTCGACGCATACGGGTTGGTGAGATGGCCGAAAGATGAGGGCTGAGCAGAAGTGACGGTTGAGCTGGCGCATCCGTCGACCGAGCCACTGGGATCGCGCTCCCCCGCCGAACCCGCACATCCCCGCTGGTGGTTCGTGTCCACCACCCCCGGCCGCATCCTGACCATCGGCATCGTGTTGGCCGCCCTGGGGGTGGCCAGCGCGTTCGCCACTTCCACCACGATCAACCACCGCCAGCAGGTGCTGACCACGGTGCTCGAGCACACCGAGCCGCTGTCGTTCGCGGCCGGCCGGCTGTACACCACGCTGTCGGTGGCCGACGCGGCGGCGGCCACGGCGTTCATCGGGCAGACCGAACCGCGGGCTGTGCGGTTGCGGTACGAGCAGGCCATCACCGACGCCGCGGTCGCGGTGACCCGGGCCTCGAGCGGTCTGACCGACCAATCGCTGGTGCAGCTGCTCGGCCGGCTCAACGCCGAACTGGCCGTCTATACCGGGCTCATCGAGATCGCCCGCACCAACAACCGGGCCGGCAACCCGGTCGGCTCGTCGTACCTGTCGGAGGCGTCCGGGCTGATGCAGTCACGGATCCTCCCCGACGCGCAGCGGCTCTACCAGGCGACCTCGAACCGGGTGGACAGCGAGACCACCGCCTCGACGCAGATCCCGGCCCCGGTCATCCTGGTCGTGGCCACCACCGTGGTGTTCGGCGCGTTCTCCCATCGCTGGCTGGCGCGGCGCACCCGGCGGCGGGTAAACCCGGGCCTGGTCGTCGGCGCGCTCGGTATTCTCGTCATGGTGGTGTGGGTGGGGACCGCGTTGGCTATTTCCACGACGGCGAGTCGTAGCGCGAAGGACACTGCCGCCGAGTCGCTCAAGACGGTGACCAACCTGGCGATCACCGCCCAGCAGGCACGGGCCGACGAGACGTTGTCGCTGATCCGCCGCGGTGACGAGGAGGTCCGCAAACAGGCCTTCTACCAGCGCATCGACGCCATGCATCACCAGCTCGACGCGTACATGGCCCGCAACGACGCCGTCGACAAGCCCGATCTGCAGGGTGCCGATCAACTGCTGGTGCGCTGGCAGCAGGCCAACGACCGGATCAACGCCTACATCGCGGTAGGCAACTACCGGGCCGCCACCCAGGTGGCGTTGGGCAAGGGCGAGGACGACTCGACCCCGGCCTTCGACAAGCTCGACGAGGCACTCACCAAGGCCATCGAGCAGAGTCGCAATCATTTGCGCACCGACGTGCTCAATGCCTACCGGGGACTGGCCGGGGCGCAGATCGGCGCGGTGGTGCTCAGCCTGAGCGCCGCCGTCGCGGTCGCGCTGGGGCTGTGGCCGCGGCTGAAAGAGTATCGGTGATGAGGCGCCGGGGCCGGATCCGACGAGTTGCCGGGCTGGTTGCGCTCACGGTCGGCCTGGCCGGTTGCGGTCACTCCGAACCACTGAAGGTCGACGCGGCGCCGACCCTGCCACTGCCGACGCCGGTGGGCATGCAGGAGCTGCCGATGGAGGCTCCGCTGCCGCCGGACAGCACCAGCCAGGACTGCAACCCCACCGCCAGCTTGCGGCCATTTCCCAACCGCGCCGACGCCGACGCCGCGGTGGCCGGCATCCGTGCCCGCGGCCGGCTGATCGTCGGCCTGGACATCGGCAGCAATCTGTTCAGCTTCCGCGACCCGATCAGCGGCGATATCACCGGATTCGACGTCGACATCGCCGGCGAGGTGGCGCGCGACATCTTCGGCAGCCCCAACCACGTCGAGTACCGGATCCTGTCGGCCGACGAACGCATCACCGCGTTGCAACGCTCGCAGGTCGACATCGTCGTCAAGACCATGACCATCACGTGCGAGCGGCGCAAGCTGGTCAACTTCTCCACCGTGTACCTCGACGCCAGCCAGCGCATCCTGGCGCCGCGGGACTCGCCGATCGCCAAGGTGGCCGACCTGTCCGGCAAGCGGGTCTGCGTGGCCCGCGGCACCACCTCGCTGCGCCGGATCCGCGAGATCGCGCCGCCCCCGGTGATCGTCTCGGTGGTGAACTGGGCCGACTGCCTGGTGGCGATGCAGCAACGCCAGATCGACGCGGTGTCCACCGACGACTCGATCCTGGCAGGTCTGGTCGGCGAAGACCCCTACCTGCACATCGTCGGGCCGAACATGGCCACCCAGCCGTACGGCATCGGGATCAACCTGGACAACACCGGCCTGGTCCGGTTCGTCAACGGCACCCTCGAGCGCATCCGCGGCGACGGCACCTGGAACACGTTGTACCGCAAGTGGTTGACCGACCTGGGTCCCGCCCCGCTGCCGCCCCAGCCGAAGTACGTGGACTGATGAGCAAGCAGGCATCCCAGGACCAGCAGGATGAGCTGGAGGGCACCGAACCGGCCCCCCAGCAGGAAGATGCGCAGACCGGCGCGACCGCGACGACCGGCCGCCCGCAAGCCACCCAGGCGCTGTTCCGGCCGGATTTCGACGACGACGATGACGATCTCGACAGCGACGACATCGCCTTTTCGCTGGGCTCCATAGACACCCAGCCGCAGGACCGGATCGCCGGGACGACGCGGTCGGTGCCGGCGATCCGGCAACTCGGCGGCGGGTTGGTGGAGATCCCGCGGGTGCCCGACATCGACCCGCTCAAGGCGTTGATGAAGAACCCCGTCGTCCCGGAAAGCAAGCGGTTCTGCTGGAACTGTGGCCGTCCGGTCGGCCGGTCCGGTTCGGAAGGCAAGGGCGGGGAAGGACCCAAGGAGGGTTGGTGCCCGTACTGTGGTAGCCCGTACTCCTTTGTGCCGCAACTGAATCCGGGCGATATCGTGGCCGGGCAGTACGAGGTGAAAGGTTGCATCGCGCACGGCGGGCTGGGCTGGGTCTACCTGGCGGTGGACCACAACGTCAACGACCGCCCGGTGGTGCTCAAGGGCCTGGTGCATTCCGGCGACGCGGAGGCACAGGCCATCGCCATGGCCGAGCGACAGTTCCTGGCCGAGGTCGTGCACCCGTCGATCGTGCAGATCTTCAACTTCGTCGAGCACAACGACAAGCACGGCGACCCGGTCGGCTACATCGTCATGGAGTACATCGGCGGCCAGTCGCTCAAGCGCAGCCGCAAGAACGGGAAGACGGAGAAGCTGCCGGTCGCCGAGGCGATCGCCTACATCCTGGAAATCCTGCCCGCGATGAGCTACCTGCATTCGATCGGCCTGGTCTACAACGACCTCAAGCCGGAGAACATCATGCTCACCGAGGAGCAGCTCAAGCTGATCGACCTCGGCGCGGTGTCGCGGATCAACTCGTTCGGCTACCTCTACGGCACCCCCGGCTTCCAGGCCCCCGAGATCGTGCGGACCGGGCCGACCATCGCCACCGACATCTACACCGTGGGCCGCACGCTGGCCGCATTGACGCTGAACCTGCGCACCCGCAACGGCCGCTACGTGGACGGCCTGCCCGACGACGACCCGGTACTTGCCGAGTACGACTCGTTCGGCCGGTTGTTGCGCCGCGCCATCGACCCGGATCCCCGGCGGCGATTCGCCAGCGCCGAGGAGATGTCCGCGCAGCTGATGGGGGTGTTGCGGGAGGTGGTCGCGGCCGACACCGGGGTGCCGCGACCCGGCCTGTCCACCATCTTCAGCCCGAGCCGCTCCACCTTCGGGGTGGACCTGCTGGTCGCCCACACCGACGTTTACCTGGACGGACAGGTGCATTCGGAGAAGCTGACCGCCAAGGAGATCGTCACCGCGTTGTCGGTCCCCCTGGTCGATCCGGCTGACGTGGCCGCACCGGTGCTGCAGGCCACCGTCTTGTCCCAGCCGGTGCAGACGCTGGATTCGCTGCGGGCGGCGCGCCACGGTTCGCTGGACGCCGACGGCGCCGACGTCTCGGAGTCGGTGGAACTGCCGCTGATGGAAGTCCGGGCCCTGCTGGACCTCGGCGATGTCAGCAAAGCCACGCGCAAGCTCAACGACCTCGCCGCGCGGGTCGGCTGGCGGTGGCGGCTGGTCTGGTACCGGGCCGTGTCCGAGCTGCTCACCGGCGACTATGACTCGGCCATCAAGGACTTCACCGACGTGCTGGACACCTTCCCGGGCGAGCTGGCCCCCAAGCTGGCGCTGGCCGCCACCGCTGAACTGGCCGGCAAACCGGACGAGCAGAAGTTCTACCGGACGGTGTGGAACACCAACGACGGCGTGATCTCGGCCGCTTTCGGATTGGCGAGATCGCTGTCCGCGCAAGGTGATCGGAGTGGGGCGGTGCAGACGCTCGATGAAGTACCGCCCACCTCGCGGCACTTCACCACCGCGCGGCTGACCAGCGCGGTGACGCTGCTGTCCGGGCGGTCGCAGAACGAGATCACCGAGGAGCAGATCCGCGATGCGGCGCGCCGGGTGGAGGCGCTGCCGGCCACCGAACCCCGCGTGTTGCAGATCCGCGCGCTGGTGCTCGGCGGCGCAATGGACTGGCTGCAGGACAACGAGGCGAGCACCAACCACATCCTGGGTTTTCCGTTCACCGACCACGGCCTGCGGTTGGGTGTCGAGGCGTCGCTGCGCAACCTCGCCCGCGTCGCGCCCACCCAGCGGCACCGGTACACGCTGGTGGATATGGCCAACAAGGTGCGGCCCATCAGTACTTTCTGAAGCCCGGGCGCCGAGCGTGAACCCTGGGCGCCGGGTGTGAACCCTGGGCGCCGGGTGTGAACCCTGGGCGGGAATTCGCCCCCCGGAATCCCGCCCTCCGCTCACATTCAAAACCACTGTTGCACAATGGACGCCACCAGCTCACACCCAACGCTGCAGCTCCGAATCCGGCGCAGGCCACCCGCGCTCTACCATCGCCACCCGCACTCGCCGAGTAATGCTCGCCGGGCGGTCCTCGGCGACTACCCGCACCATCAGCCAACCCTGCTGCTGAACGTCCTCCAGTCGGTGGATGTCGTAGACGTAGCGCCCCCGCACGGTCTGATGGTGCATGCCCTCGTATTCGACGCCGACCTTGAACTCCTCCCACCCGACGTCGATGTGAGCGAACGGAATCCCGTTGGCGCCCAATACGGGTATCTGGGTCTGCGGCCGGGGAAACCCGGCTTCGATCAGCAGCATCCGTAGATAGCTCTCCCTGGGCGACTGCGCACCCGCGTCGACGAGTTCGAGCGCCGTCTCCAACCGTCGCAGCCCCGGCGACCCGGGGTGCCGTTGCGCGATGTCCAGGACATCGTCGACCGTGAAAAACGTCGCGGCAGCCAGTGCGTCCAACCGCGCGACCGCCGAATGCAGGGCGCCACCCCGACCGATGTCGAAGGCGGTGCGCGCCGCGGTGGTGACGAAGCGGCCGTCGATCAGCTGCACCTCACCCTCCAGCAGCCGGCACCGCCGAGTCACGACACCGCGCGGTGGCCGGGAGTTGTTGCAGACCAGTTCGATTGGCACGGCACGCGGAACCCACCTGGCACCGTGCAACCCTGCCGCGGCCGCACCCGCGATGACGGCGGTACCTTTCGCCCATAGCCAGGCCGCCGCAATGCGCTGCTCAAACGAAGGTTCGCCGGCCGCAGGCAGATAGATTCCGGGCAGCACCGCCCGGTATCGCGTGCGCAATTGATGACGGTTCAACACTCCGCGCTGCAGCGCGTCGCTGCCGACGAATGGTTCCTGCACGCCGCGAAGAATCGCACGACCGGCGCATCCCCCGAATACGTTGATCCACAGCGGCTCCGCAGGCGGGCACCGCCCACGTCTATCCGTTCAGCAGGCCGATGCAGTCTCGCGCAATCGCCAACTCCTCGTCGGTCGGCACCACCAGCACCGCGATCCGCGAACCGTCGGCGGAGATCCGCCGCGCGCCGCTCCCGGTCGTGTTGCGCTCGTCGTCCAGCTCGATCCCCAACTCGCCGAGTCCGGCCAGCGCGTCCCGGCGCACCACCGCGTCGTGCTCGCCGATCCCGGCGGTGAAGCTGATGACATCGCAGTGCCCGAGCACCGCCAGATAGGCACCGATGTATTTGCGCAGCCGGTGGATGAACACGTCGTAGGCCAATTTTGCTGCGGCATCGCCGGATTCGATCATGGACCGCAGCCGGCGGAAGTCGCGTTCGCCCGCCAGACCCTGCACCCCGGACTGCTTGTTCAGCATGGTTTCGATCTCCTCGACACCGAGGTCCGCCGCGCGCCACAGATAGCTGAACACGCCCGGATCGATATCACCGCTGCGGGTGCCCATCACCAGGCCCTCCAGCGGGGTCAGGCCCATCGATGTCTCGACCGGCCGGCCGCCCACCACCGCCGAAGCGGACGCGCCGTTACCCAGATGCAGCACGATCTGGTTCACCTCGGACCACGGCCGGCCCAGGAACTCAGCGGCCTGCCGGCTGACGAATTCGTGTGAGGTGCCGTGGAATCCGTACCGGCGGATCTGCCACCTCTCGGCCAGCTCGCGGTCGATCGCATAGGTCTGCGCCGCCGCGGGCAGTTCGTGGAAGAAGGCGGTGTCAAACACGGCGACGTGCGGCACGTCCGGTAACAGTTTGCGGGCCACCCCGATACCCGCCAGCGCGGGCGGGTTGTGCAGCGGAGCCAGCGGCGAAAGTTTCTTCAGCTCCGCGATCACCTGGTCGTCGAGCCGCGTCGGCTCGTGAAACCGGTTGCCGCCGTGCACAACCCGATGACCGACCGCGACCAGCCCACAGTCGTGCAGGTCGATTCCGTCGTCGTCCAGCATGTCGAAGGCACGACGCAGCGCAGCTTCGTGGTCGGGGACTTCGGCGGATTTCTCCCCGATCTGTTCGACGACGCCGGCGGCCCGGGACGCCCCGGAGTCGGGATCGACGAGCTGGAACTTCAGCGAGGAGGATCCGGAGTTGATCACCAACACCGACCGGTCACTCATCGCTGCCCCTGCCCCTGAATCGCCGTGATTGCCACGGTGTTGACGATGTCTTCGACCAGCGCACCCCGGGACAGGTCGTTGACCGGCTTGCGCAGGCCCTGCAGCACCGGGCCGATCGCGATGGCGCCCGCGGAGCGCTGAACCGCCTTGTAGGTGTTGTTGCCGGTGTTGAGGTCCGGGAAGATCAGCACCGTGGCGCGACCGGCCACCGGCGAGTCGCGCATCTTGGTCGCCGCGACCGACGGGTCCACCGCGGCGTCGTATTGGATCGGGCCCTCGACCAACAGCTCCGGTTCTCGGGAGCGCACCAATTCCGTTGCGGCCCTAACTTTTTCCACGTCTGCGCCGGAGCCGGAGTCACCGGTGGAGTAGGACAGCATGGCCACCCGCGGGTCGATGCCGAACTGGGCGGCGGTGCGCGCCGAGCTGATGGCGATGTCGGCCAGCTGCTCGGGTGTCGGGTTGGGGACGATCGCGCAGTCTCCGTAGGCCAGCACCTTGTCCGGCAGACACATCAGGAAGATGCTGGACACGGTCGACACGTCCGGCACCGTGCGGATGATCTCCAGCGCCGGACGGACGGTGTGCGCCGTCGTGTGCACCGCGCCGGACACCATGCCGTCGACCATGTCGTGATACACCAGCATGGTGCCGAAATACGTTGCGTCATTCATGATTTCGCGTGCCTGCTCCAGGGTGACGCCCTTGGCCTCGCGCAACTCGGCGTACTTCTCGGCGAACTGCTCGTGCAGGTCGCTGGTGCGTGGGTCGATCACCTGCGCATCGTCGAGGCTGACGCCGAGTTCGGCGGCGCGCCCCCGGACCTGCCCCTCGTCGCCCAGGATCGTCAGCTCGGCGACCGAGCGCTGCAGCAGGCGTCCCGCAGAGCGCAGGATCCGGTCGTCCTCGCCCTCGGGCAGCACGATGCGCTTGCGGTCGGCTCGGGCCCGCTCCTGCAACTGGTGGGTGAACATCTGCGGCGTGGTGACCGTCGGGATGGGCAGGGCGAGTTGCTCGAGCAGATCGGTGACGTCGACGTGGCGGTGCACCATCGCCAGCGCGGTGTCGATCTTGCGCTGCGAGGCGACGGTGACCCGCCCGCGTGCCGAACCCGCCGCGCTGGCGGTGTCGTACGTGCCCAGCTTGGTGGCGATGATCGGCAGTCGCAGCTTCAGGCCGGCCACCAGCGCCGCGATCGAGGGGTGCAGGTCGAAGCCACCGTTGAGCACGATGCACGACAACGACGGAAAGCCTTCGGCCGCATGGGCACTCGCAACGGCGAGCACCACGTCCGAGCGGTCACCGGGGGTGATGACCGCCATGCCGTCGCGCAGCCGCTCCAGCACGTGGTCTGCCGTCATTCCGGCCACCATCACCCCGGTCACCTCGCGCTGGGCCAGCTGTTCGTCGCCGCGCACCGGCGTCCCGCGCACGGCGGTGGTGAGCTCGGCCACCGTCGGCGCGGCCAGCAGCGGCTCCTCGGGCAGCACGTAGCTGCGCGGGGTGAACCGCCGCAGCGCGTCCGACACCGCCGCCAGCTCGGCCGGATCGCAGCGGTTGGCCACCACCGCCGCGGTGTGCGCGCGCTGCGCGTACAGCTCGGCCAGACACACCTCGACGACGGCGGCGATCTCGGCAGGTGTGCGCCCCTTGCCGCGTACCGCAAGCAACACCGGGGCACCGAGATTCACGGCGATGCGCGCGTTGACGGAAAGCTCGGCCGGACTCGCCACGTCGGAGTAGTCGCTGCCCACGATCACCACGACGTCGCATTTCGCGGCCATCGCGTGGTAGGTGTCGACGATGGTGGCGATGGCGGCGTCGCCGTCCTCATGCAGCTGCTGGTAGGTGACGCCGGCGCATTGTTCGTACGGCAGTCCCGCACTGCTGTGCGCCAGCAACAGCTCCAGGATGTAGTCCCGGCCGGCCTCGGCGCGCGTGATCGGCCGGAACACACCAACTTTGGCGACGGTGGCCGCCAACCGGTGAATCAGTCCGAGCGCGATCGTCGACTTACCGGTCTCCGACTCGGGCGCCGCGATGTAGATCGCCCTCGACGCGGTGTCAGCCAAGTTTGCGCAGCCTGGGCGCGAGGTCCTTGTCGAACAGCTCCAGGAAGCGGCGCTGGTCGTGACCGGGAGCGTGGAAAACCAGGTGATTGAGACCCCAGTCCACGTAGTCCTTGACCTTGGCGACGGCCTCGTCGGGGTCCGAGGCCACGATCCAACGCTTGGCGATCTGCTCGATCGGCAGTGCGTCGGCGGCCTTCTCCATCTCGATCGGGTCGTCGATGCTGTGCTTCTGCTCGGCGGACAACGACAGCGGCGCCCAGAAGCGGGTGTTCTCGCGGGCCAACTCCGGGTCGGTGTCGTAGGAGATCTTGATCTCGATCATCTTGTCGATGTCGTCGAGGTTGCGGTCGTTGATCTGCGCGCCTTCTTTGACGGCCGGGATCAGCTTCTCGGTGTAGAGCTCCTCGCCTTTTCCGGAGGTGCAGATGAAACCGTCGCCGGCGCGTCCGGCGTACTTGGCCACCGCGGGGCCGCCGGCGGCGATGTACACCGGGACGCCGCCCTCGGGTACATCGTAGATCGAGGCGCCTTTGGTGCGGTAGTACTCGCCGTCGAAGTCGACGCGATCCCCGCGCCACAACTCGCGCATCAGCCGCACCGATTCCCGCAGCCGCGCGAACCGCTCTTTGAACTCCGGCCAGTCGCCCTCGTACCCGGTGGCGATCTCGTTGAGCGCTTCCCCGGTGCCGAGGCCGAGGAACACGCGGCCGGGGTATAGGCACGCCATGGTCGCGAACGCCTGCGCGATGACGGCCGGGTTATACCGGAAGGTGGGGGTGAGCACCGAGGTGCCCAACTGCAGCCGCTCGGTGCGCTCGCCGACGGCGGTCATCCAGGCCAGCGAGAACGGGGCG
The DNA here is from genome assembly GCF_059812965.1 of Mycobacterium sp. NGS29. NCBI lineage: Bacteria > Bacillati > Actinomycetota > Actinomycetes > Mycobacteriales > Mycobacteriaceae > Mycobacterium > Mycobacterium sp. NGS29. Next base: position 73,096 of record NZ_JCALDR010000002.1, on the reverse strand, counting down.
TGCCCGCCCTTGTGCCGCCACGGCTGGAAATGGTCGCTGACGGTGGCGCTGTCCATGCCGTGCGCCTCGGCGAGAACGGCGAGTTCGACGAGCTCTCGGGGTGCGAATTGTTCGGCGGACGCCTTGTATCCGAGTTTCAGTTCAGCCACTAGTTCTTTCTACTCCTGACGGTCGCGACCCGCTGCGCCCGGCATCGCCGGGCTTGCGATCGCTCCTAGACTCACGACCATGACGGAGCTGGTGCAGATCACCGACAAGGTCCACCTCGCCCAGGGTCCCGCGGTCAACTGGACGCTGGTCGCCGACGACACCGGCGTCATGTTGATCGATGCCGGTTACCCCGCCGACCGGGCGGAGGTGCTGGCCTCGCTGCGCAGGCTGGGCTACGAACCCGCCGACCTGCGCGCAATCCTGCTCACCCACGCCCACATCGACCATCTGGGCAGCGCGATCTGGTTCGCGCGCGAGCACGGCACCCCGGTGTACTGCCATGCCGACGAGGTCGGTCACGCGAAGCGCGAATACCTGGAGCAGGTGTCGATACCCGCGCTGGCTTTACGGTTGTGGCGGCCCCGCTGGGCGGTGTGGACCGCGCATGTGGTGCGCAGCGGTGGCCTGATTCGTGCGGGCATCCCGACTGCCAGGCCGCTGACGGCCGACATCGCCGCCGGGCTGCCGGGTCGCCCGGCAGCGGTCTTCAGTCCCGGCCACACGAACGGCCACTGCTCGTATCTGGTCGACGGCGTCCTGGCCAGTGGTGACGCGCTGGTCACCGGGCATCCGCTGCTCCCGCACGACGGCCCCCAGTTGTTGCCGGCGATCTTCAGCTACAGCCAGCAGGAGTGCATCCGCACCCTGTCCGCGCTGGCCCGGGTGGAGTCCGAGCTGCTCGCCCCCGGTCATGGCCCGCTGTGGCGCGGCCCGATCCGCGAGGCGACCGATGCCGCGCTGCGCAAAGCGGGCTAATCGGCCAGCTGCTCGCGCAGCGTCACGCCGGTGTATTCGGTGCGGTAGGCGCCGCGCTCCTGCAGTAGCGGCACCACCCGGTCGACGAACTCGTCGAGGCCGTGCGGGGTGAGGTGCGGCACCAGGATGAATCCGTCGCAGGCGTCGGCCTGCACGTAGCGGTCGATCTCGTCGGCGATATGCGTTGCGGTGCCGACGAATTGCTCACGGCTGGTCACCGCGATGATCAGTTCGCGGATCGACAGGCCGTCGGCAGCGGCCCGCTCCCGCCAGCGACGTGCCACCGCGACCGGGTCGCCGTGCCGGACGCGCCCCTGGGAGATGTCGCTGTCGACGACGGGATCGACGTCGGGCAGCGGACCGTCCGGGTCGTAGTCGGAGAGTTCGCGGCCCCACACCTGCTCCAGCATCGCGATTGCGGTGGCGCCGCTGACCTGTTGGTGGCGGATGTGGTGAGCCTTATCGCGGGCGTCGTCGTCGGAGTCACCGAGCACGAACGTCGCGGCCGGAAAAACCTTGAGCTCGTTCGGGTTTCGGCCTTGCTTGCGGACCCGGTCTTTGACGTCGGCGTAGTAGCGCCGGCCGTCGTCCAGGGAGCCGTGCAGGGTGAACAGTGCGTCGGCATGGCGGGCACCGAAGTTGCGGCCTTCGTCGGAGTCGCCGGCCTGCAGCAGCACCGGATGCCCCTGCGGGCCGGCGGGCAGTGTCGCGAACCCCGTTACGTCGAAGTGGGACCCGGTGAATTCGACGCTGTGGATTTTGTCCGGATCGACGTAGGCGCCGTCGCGGCGCACCACCGCATCCGGGGCCCAGCTGTCCCAGAATTTGCGGGCCACGGTGACGAATTCCTCCGCCCGAGCGTAGCGCTCGGAGTGCGCCAGGAAACCACCGCGGCGAAAGTTGGCCCCGGTGAACGCATCTGAGGAAGTCACGATGTTCCAGCCGGCCCGTCCCCCGGACAGGTGATCCAGGGTGGCGAATTGCCTTGCCACTTCGAATGGTTCGTTGAAGGTGGTGTTGATGGTTCCGGTCAGGCCGATTCGTTCGGTGACACCGGCCAGTGCCGCCAGCAGGGTGAACGTGTCCGGCCGGCCGACCACGTCCAGGTCGTAGATCTGCCCGCGATGTTCGCGCAACCGCAACCCTTCGGCCAGGAAGAAGAAGTCGAACAGACCGCGTTCGGCGGTGCGGGCCAGGTGCACGAACGAGTCGAAGTCGATCTGGCTTCCGGACGCGGGATCGCTCCACACGGTGGTGTTGTTGACGCCGGGAAAATGCGCGGCCAGATGAATGGGCTTGCGACTCATGGCGTCAGCCCCCAGCGTCGGGCGATCAGTTCGTGGGACCGCAACCGGTCTTCGTGCCGGTGGGTGACCGAGGTGACGACGAGTTCGTCGGCGCCGGTCACCCGCTGCAGGGCCGCCAGGCGTTCGGCGACCTCGTCTGGGTTGCCGACGAATTGTGTTGCGAGCCGATCCTTAACCAGGTCGAACTGCGCTGCGGTGAGCGTTGGCAGGTGGTCCGATTCCGGGTAGGGCATGGCGCCCACCCCGGTGCGGATGGAGTACACCCAATGCCCGTAGCCGGCCGCCAGCCGCTGCGCGGTCTCGGTGTCGTCGGCAACCACGATGTCGGCCGAGACCACCACATACGGCTTGTCCAGTGCCGCCGACGGCACGAACGTTTCGCGGTAAGCCTCGATGGCCTCCAGCGCGGTGGCCGGCGTGATGTGGTAGCTGGCGACGAACGGCAATCCCAACGCGCCGGCGACGCGCGCGCTCTGCCCCCGGGTGCTGCCGAAGACCCACGGCCGCAGGCCGCTGCCCTCGCCGGGCACCGCGTGCACGTCGAACCCGCCGGCGCGGTAGCTTCCGTCCAGCAGCGCGAGAATGTCGTGCATCTGTTCGGCGAAGTCCGGCGAAATCGCTTCGGGTTGCTGCAGGATCGCCATGGTGGCCTGCAGCCGGTCGACATCGAGCAGTCCGCGCAGATCGAACGGGGTAGGGATCACGACGCCGTCAGCCTCATGCCAGACGCGCGGGGGCCGCGGCTGCCGGGGGCGCTTCGGTTTGCCTTCGTCGGAGCGACGTTGCCCGGACCGGCCGACGCCGAGATCGATGCGACCCGGGTAGAACGCATCGAGCATGCCGAAGTTCTCGACGACCGCGACCGCGGTGGTGTAGCCCAGCTGGACGGCCGCCGCGCCCACCCGAATCGTGTTGGTGGCAGCGGCAATCTGGCCGATCAGCACCGCCGGCGACGAACTGGCGACGCTGACGAAATGATGCTCGGCGACCCAGTAGCGGCGAAAGCCCCACCGCTCGGCCCGCTGCGCCAGGTCGATGGTGTTGCGCAGCGCGGTGGCTGCATCGCTGCCGGCGCTGATCGGCGCCAGGTCCAGGATCGAGAGCGGAATCATGTTGTCAGACCGATCCTTTCGCGCAGGGATTCGCCGTCGCGGTAGTGGGTGCGGAACCGGTCCGCCCGCTGCAGCAGCGGCACCACCTCGTCGACGATCACCGCCAGGTCGGTGGCATGCACCGCCGGGCGCAGTCGCACGCCGTCGAAACCCAGGCGCTGCCAGCCGAGCAACATGTCCACCAGTTCGGCCGGAGTGCCCGACCAGACCCAGGTGTCCGAGCGGAAATCGTTCTGGCCGTGAAACGAAACCACAATGTCGGCAAAGACTTTCAGGTGTGCACCGATGCCACGCACCTCATCGTGCAGGGCGCCCGCGGCGGCGTCGTCGCTGGGCGTGACGAACACGACATCTGCGGTAGCGGCCGCGAACTCATAGACGGGGGTCGCGTGGGCCAGCACGGCCACCACCGGCTGTCCCTGCGGCGGGCGCGGTGTGATCGAGGGCCCCTTGACCGAGAAGTACTTGCCGGTGAAGTCGATGTAGTGCAACTTGTCCCGGTCGATGAAACGACCGGTGGCCACGTCGCGGATCACCGCGTCGTCCTCCCAGCTGTCCCACAACCGGCGCACCACTTCGACGTAGTCGCGCGCCTCTTGGAACAGCTCATCGGGGTTGATGCTGCGTCGGCCGAACAGTGCCGCCTCGTGCGCGGTGCCGCTGACCCGCGGTTGCCAGCCCGCCCGCCCGCGGGACACAAAATCAAGGGTGGCAATGGCTTTGGAGATGTGGAACGGCTCGGTGTGGGTGACCGTGGCGACCGGGATCAGGCCGATGTGTCGGGTGGCCGGGGCGATCCGGGCGGCGGTCAGCACCGCGTCACCGCGTCCGGTCAGCCGGTCGGGATGGATACGGGAGCTGCGCCCGATCTGCGGCATCAGTGTGTCGTCGATGGTGAGGAAATCGAGCAAGCCGCGTTCGGCGGTGACAGCGAGATCGGCCCAGTAGCCACCGCTAAGCACCGAACGCGATTCGGCGACCAGCGCCCACGCCTGCGGGTGCCAGCCATACCCGTCGAGCGCAACCCCCAGGTGCAGGGTCACTGCAACGCCTTCAAGAAGGCGATCGGGAGTACCGGCCCGCGCGTCGGCAGCGGCTCGGACAGCTGGGTGTAGCCCAGCGAGCGGTACAACTGCACGGCCTCTGGCTGACGGTCGCCGGTGACCAGATACACGCGGCGGTAACCGCTGGCCGCGATGTCGGCCTCCAGCGCAGCCACCAGCGCGGCCGCATACCCTCGGCGGCGGTGGTCGCGGTGCGTCCAGACCCGTTTGATCTCGGCGGTCTGATCGTCGTAACGACAGAACGCGCCCCCGGTCACCGACCGGCCGTCCACCAGGCCGACGAGCATGCCGCCGTGCGGGGCGGCGAACTCCCCGGCCGGCCCGTCGACCAGCCAGTTCCGGATCAGCGGGCGTTCCATCCCGTACCGAACCGAGTACTCGTCGGCCAACTCCTCCAGCAGCGGCTGCGCGTGCGGATCGTCGAGCGTGACCGGCACGAAGCGCAGCCCGGGGCGGGTTGAGGGGGTGGGCATCACGTAACTGTCTAACGCTTGTCGCGAGAAAGCATTCCGGTGAGATATCGGGGGCTGGCCGCGACATCGCGCGGACTCATCCGTCGGCGTCCCGCAAAGCCGCCGGCGGCGAGCAGCTCGAGGATGCTGCGATCGTTGACCACCCAGCGATGCGCCGCCAGGTTCTCCGGGACCGAGCGGAATTCGGCTGTGTAGGTCAATTTGGTCAGGTCGACATCCAGACCCTGATCACGCCACTGGTCGATGAACGCCCGCCCCTCGGTGAGCTGGACGGGGGTCCAGGGCAGATGGTCCGCGGCGAACCAGCTGCCCGGGGCGCTGACCTCACTGACCTCGCGCAGCAACCGGTCCTGCGCGTGCGGCGGCAGATAGCCCACGAGCAGGTTCTCGGCGACCCAGACAGTGCGCTGGGCCGGGTCGAAGCCAGCGCGGCACAGCGCCGTCAGCCAGTCGCAGCGCAGATCGACGCCCAGCGCGCGCCGGTGCGCGGCCAGCTTGACGCCCATGTCGCGCAGTACTTTCCCCCCGAACTCGACCACGTCGGGCTGGTCGAGTTCGTACAGCGTGGTCCCCGGTGGCCACCACAGCCGGTACGCGCGAGTGTCCAGACCCGAGCCCAGGTTCACCACCTGGCGGATGCCGGCCCGCGCCGCGCCGGTGAGGAACTCGTCCAGGAACCGGCCGTGTATCGCGAGGACACTGATCATCCCGGACATCACCGGGTCGCCGCCGTCGGCCGCGTACTGCTCGTCCCCGATCAACCGGATGAAGTACTCCACCCCGGCGGCGCGGACCAGCGGCTCAGCGAACGGATCGTTGATCAACCCCTTGTTGGTGGCCACCGCCCGAGCGGTCGCCCCGAACGTCGCGGTCATCCCGACGCCGGTCGCCGGATCCCAGGTGTCGTTGTCCTCGCGCACCACGTGTCGGACCTGTCAGCCGCGACGACGTGCGACCGATTGGACGGCGGCCCGCCATCCGAGCAGCAACACCGCGGTCACCGTCGAGGCGACCGCCACGAAGGCCAGGGCCACACTGGCCGAACTTGCCTTGCGCAACAACATCCCGACCAGCACGGTCGACACCCAGACGAGCACCCCGGTGGGCGCCACCTCGGTAGGCCGCCGCCAGGCCCGGGCCACCAGCCAGCCCAGCACCGTCCCACTCAGAAACGGCCACGCCGTGCCGGCCAGGCCGTTGACGGTGACGCCTTCGTCGTGGCTGCGCCGGCCGAGGGCGCAGAAAACAAGCACGGCCACGACGTCAATGCCCAGCCAGACGGGCCCCCGCCGCGGTTGCATGCAGCGAGACTACCGGTCCCGGGCAGGATTGAGGCATGAACACCGACGCGCCGCCGACCTTTGATCCCACCGACCCGCTGGGGCTGGACGCATCCCTGTCCAGCGACGAGATAGCCGTGCGGGACACGGTCCGCGCGTTCTGCGCCGAGCACGTGACCCCGCACGTGGCCGGGTGGTTCGAGGACGGCGACCTGCCGGTGGCGCGGGAACTGGCCAAGCAGTTCGGCGAATTGGGCCTGCTGGGGATGCACCTGGACGGTTACGGCTGTGGCGGGGCGTCGGCGGTGCATTACGGGCTGGCCTGCCTGGAACTGGAGGCGGCCGACTCCGGCATCCGGTCGCTGGTGTCGGTGCAGGGGTCGCTGGCGATGTTCGCGATCTGGAACAACGGCTCGGAGGAGCAGAAGCAACAGTGGTTGCCCGGCATGGCGGCCGGGGAGCTGATCGGCTGTTTCGGGTTGACCGAACCCGATGCCGGCTCCGACCCGGCCGCGATGAAGACCCGGGCGCGCCGCGACGGGTCGGACTGGGTGCTCAACGGCCGCAAGATGTGGATCACCAACGGCTCGATCGCTGACGTCGCGGTGGTGTGGGCCGCCACCGACGACGGGATTCGCGGGTTCTTGGTGCCGGCCGAGACCCGCGGTTTCTCCGCCAACACCATCCACCACAAGTTGTCGCTGCGCGCCTCGATCACCAGCGAGCTGGTGCTGGACGACGTGCGGTTGCCGGCGTCGGCGATGCTGCCCGACGCCACCGGGTTGAAGGGCCCGTTGGCATGTCTGTCGGAGGCGCGGTACGGGATTGTGTGGGGCTCGATGGGTGCGGCCCGCTCGGCGTGGCAGGCCGCGCTGGATTATGCCCTGCAACGCACTCAGTTCGACCGGCCGATTGCCGGATTCCAGCTGACGCAGGCAAAGTTGGTCGACATGGCGGTGGAATTGCACAAGGGGCAGTTGCTGTCGCTGCACCTGGGCCGGCTCAAGGACAGTGTGGGTCTGCGGCCCGATCAGGTGAGCTTCGGCAAGCTGAACAACACCCGAGAGGCCATCGAGATCTGCCGGACAGCGCGAACGATATTGGGCGGCAACGGCATATCGCTGGAGTACCCGGTGATCCGGCACATGGTGAACCTGGAGTCGGTGCTGACCTACGAGGGCACCCCCGAGATGCACCAGCTGGTCCTGGGCCAGGCGTTCACCGGTCTGGGAGCATTCCGATGATGGTCGCGTTTCGCGTTCTGATTGCCGTTGCGTTGTCGCTGGCTTTGGCGCCGGCAGCGCACGCCGATGCCGCGCTGCCCCCGATGACGTCCACCGGCAGCGGTCCCGTGGTGGGTGGCGGTGCCAACGCGGCAATCGCGCAGCAGCTCTTCAGCTTTCGTGATGCCAACATCCAAGAGGTCGACGGCTCCGACGCAGCCCAATTCATCACGGCCGCAGCCGGTGTCGCGAATCGCGACGTTGCGACGGTGTTCCAGCCTTTGCAGCGGGCGTTGGGGTGCCAGGTGAACGGGACCGGGTTCGGAGCACGCGCCTACCGCCGCAACGACGGGCAATGGGGTGGCGGCATGCTGGTCATCGCCAAGAGTGGCGTCACCAATATCGAAGCCCTGACAGCGTGCGCAAAGTCGAGTTGGCGCCGGGCGACGGTAGGCACGCCGACGTCGATGTGCAACAGCGGGTGGAGTTATCCCCCGTACAGCGACATCAAGCGCGGCGAGGGCTATTTCGTGCTGCTGGCCGGAACCAACTCGGATTTCTGCTCTGGTCCGAACGCGAACTTCCGGACGAACGCGAGTTCCTGGCCCACCTAGAACGGTGGGGGGTCGTCGTCTGGGTTGGGTGGTGGGCTGTCCTCGGTCCACCAGCCGGTGACCACTGCTTGGCGGGCTTGGGTGCGGGCTTGGTGGTTCTGGCGTCGTTCGGCGGCGACGCGGGCGGTGCGGTTTTGCGCGCGGGTGCGGCGGCGTTTGGGCATCATCGCGGTCCGGTCGCCGCAGTGGTCGTTTGGCGGTGTGGTGTCGAGGGTGGGCATTCCCCCGACCGGAGCGCACAAGCTGGGGAACAGCAGCGCGCTGCCGGGGGTGGTGACATAGATGTCCCCGGCGGGGGAGGTGAGTATCAGGGTGGCGTCGGCGAGTTGTGTGTCGGTCCAGCCCCAGAACGTCTTTACCAGATGATGCTGACGGCAGTAGCACTTGAGGTTGGCGGCGTGGGTGGGACCACCCTGGCTGTAGGGGATGCTGTGATCGAGGTCGCAATCGGTGGCGGGGACGTCGCAGCCGGGCCAGCGGCAAGTCAGGTCTCGGGCGCGGACGAAGTCGGCCAGGGTTTTGGACGGTGTGTAGCGGGGTTCGGGGTCGCAGCAGCCCGGGTGTGTCAGCGGTGTCAGCGTGGCTGTCTGGGCCAGTTCTCGCAGTAGTTCCGCGGTGACGAGTCCCTCAGCGCCGATCTGTACGGCCGGGGCGTCGTTGTGGCCGGTGAGAGTCGCGTGCTCGGCGATGAGATGGATCACCGCCGGGGAAGCCGGTTTGCGGTCGGCGGCGGTGCAGTCCGGCCGCGCGCAGCGACAGCTCAGCCGGTCGGCGCCGGCGGCTAACGCGCCGACCGCGTCGGCGCGGCGTTGTTCACGGGTGCGCGGGTCGTGCGGGCAGACGGTGGCCGCCAGTTTCGTCAGCCGGCTGTCCAGGGCGTGCGCATCCGTGCTGGCTAACTGCCCTCGGATCTCACAGATCCCGTCGCAGTCGTCGCCGATCGAGATGTCGCGATCCTGGCGGCGTTTCTTGCGGCGCCGCACGGCGTCGATGTCGATGCGGGTCACGATTTTGTCGACTTGGGCTGACAGCCGCCAGGTGCTCAGGGAGGGCCAGCGCAGGATCTGGGCCGCGACCAGTGCATCAACCCGGGCGAGCACCTGTGGTTCCACGATCAAATCGGTGCGAGAGACGACGGTGGTGAACGCCGAGATGTCGATGTCCCCGCTGCAGAACAACGCCGCAGTGCGGGGCAGGCGTTCGCGCATCGCGCGGGCGTAGTGGACCTTGCCCGCGGCCCAGGACTGGCTGATCTTGAGGCCCGCTGCGACCTCGGCGGCCACGGCTGCCATGGTGTCCATCGCCCAGTCTTCGGTGTCAGCACTGCGCGAAAGCCGGTAGCTGAACAATTCCCCGATCGCCATCAACTGCGCAGCCTCGCCCTGGTTGGCCACCCGACCCGACTCCTGGATACGACTCATCCAACTCGTGGCCGCCGGAGTGGTCGCTATCAGGCCCTCCCGGTGCGCGAACGCCGCCCCCATCGACCGGTCAAAGCGCGCCAACTTCTCCGCGGCGGTAACCTCCGATTGGGCGTATTCGCACATATGTTCGATAGTAGCACAGATCGGCCCTGGTGTAGCGGCCCGCGTCCAGCTAACGTCAACGCCTATGAAAGGCGTGGTCGCAGCTGCCGTCGCAATCGCGGCCGGTACCGTCCTGGCAACCCCGGCCACCGCCGATCCGGGCAGCCAACCCGTCCCCAACATGGCGGACAATGCCGTCCTGGGCCAGCCGTGCTACTCGAACACCGGGCGCTACATCTTCGGCTGGGACGCCAATGGCAAAGTTCTCAGATGCAGATCCGGAGTGTGGGCGAACGCCGGGACACTGCTCGGAGTGCGGCAAATCGGGGCGAAGTGCGTCGCGGAAGTTCACACCGCGTTCCCCGACGACACCGGTGGCCCCGTCGCTGCCCAATCGCCCGACGGCGTCGCGCTGTTCTGCGCCTATCCGACCGACTCCTGGGAACCGAACCGTTCCTGACTACGCTTTCGGCGCATGAAAGCTGTCGTGGTCGGCGCCGGGATCGCAGGGCTCGCGGTCGCCAACGGACTGCAACAGGCGGGATGGGACACGACCGTGCTGGAACGGTCGTCCGATTCCCAACCGCCGCGGGCCGGATTGTCCTTGTTCGGCAACGGGTTTCGCGCGCTGGACCAACTCGGTCTCGGCCCGGCCGTCCGGGCGATCTGCGCCGACGCGCCCCCGTACACCCGGTCCGGAATCCGCAAGCCGAACGGCCGCTTCCTGGTCACCTTCGCCCCGGCCACGTATGCGAACCTGCGCGCCGTGGACCGCACCGAATTGCACGCCACCCTGCTCGCCGGCCTCGCCGCGGGCACGGTGCAGTGGGGTCATCGGGTCGCCGCGGTCACCGACGGCGCCGTGCACACCGACCACGGCGACGTGACCGCCGGCGCCGACCTGGTCATCGGAGCCGACGGGATCCGCAGCCGCGTGCGCGCCAGCCTGCCGCAGGACCGTCCCACCCGCCGCAGCGGCTACGGCGTGTGGCGGGCGCTCACGTCCCGACCGGTAACCGTCGAGGCCGGCGGGGAAACGTGGGGCGCCGGGCAGAGATTCGGCCTGGTTCCGCTCAAAGACGGCCGGGTGTACTGGTTCGGCGTGGTGGCCAGCGCCCGCAACGAAACCGGTGTCGCTGCGCTGCAGGAGATCCGGGCCCGGTTCGGTGGCTGGCACGAGCCCATCGCCGAGCTGCTCGACGCGACAGATCCCGAAGCCGTTCACTACACCCACAGCGAGGAACTCGAGGGCCCCCTGAGGTCTTACGTGCACCGCAACACCGTGCTGATCGGTGACGCGGCGCACGCGATGTCGCCGAACCTCGGCCAAGGCGCCAATCAGGCCCTGGAGGACGCCGCCACGCTGTGCGCCCTGATCACCAGGCACCGCGACCTGAGCGCGGCGTTACGGGAGTACGACCGGGTGCGCCGCCCGCGCGCCCAGCGCATTGCGCGGGAATCACGCGGCATCGGCGTCGCCGGCCAGTGGGGTCATCCGCTGCTGGTCTGGGCGCGCGAGACAGGCCTGACCCTGGCGCCGAACTGGATTTTCAGCCGTCGCACCAGCCGGCTGCAGGAATGGGAAACGCCCGCGTAAGAAATTGACGGTGTGTAAGGTTAGCCTGTCCTGCACTCAGTCTGTGCACCGCTAGCGCCCAGGGGCTTCCTCATGCTGATCGAGATCACTGCTGTGAGCAGGACTTATCAGCGGGGTCAGGAGCTGGTCAAAGCGGTCGACGATGTCACCCTGTCGTTGGGCAACGAGAAGCTGGTCGCCGTCACCGGACAGTCCGGGTCGGGCAAGAGCACCCTATTGCACCTGATCGGCGGGATCGACCGCCCCGACCAGGGTTCGATCAAGGTCGACGGCGAAGAACTGTCCCAGAAGAGCGACGACGAACAGTCCGAGTACCGCCGGCGCAAGGTCTCCTTCATCTTTCAGTTCTTCAACCTGCTGCCCACCCTGACCGCCTGGGAGAACGTGGCGATGCCCCGGGTGCTCGACGGGTCGTCGATGAAGCTCGCCCGCCGGGACGCCTGCGAGTTGCTGGAGATGGTCGGCCTCGGCGACCGCATCGACCACAAGCCTTCGCAGCTTTCCGGTGGCCAGATGCAGCGCGTCGCCATCGCCCGCGCGCTGATCATGAAGCCGGGCGTGGTGCTGGCCGACGAGCCGACCGGGAACCTGGACTCAGAGTCCGGCAAGAACATTCTTACGCTGCTCCGCAAAATCGCCGACGACGGCGACTGCTCGGTGATCATGGTCACGCACGACCCGTCGATCGCGGCCGCCGCCGATCGCGAAATCGTCATGCGCGACGGCAAAGTCGTCGAAGACCCATGATCGCCCCCGCCGTCCGGTTCAGGCTGCTCAATCTGCGCTACGCGATCGCGCACTGGAAGCGATCGCTGAGCTGCGTGGCAGCCGTGATGATCGCGACCGCGCTGCTGGTGGCCATCGCCGGCATCTACACCTCGATGACCGAATCGGTGGCGACGATGGCCGAAGACCTCTACGGCAGAGCGGCTTTCGAGGTCACCGGTGCCGCCGACAGCGGAATGCCCGAATCGTTGGTCGCCGAGTTGCGCAGCGTCGACGGGGTGGCCGCCGCCGAACCGATCGTGAAGGCGACAGTCAACGCTCCGCGTTCCGGCACAACGCTTTTGGGGGTCAGCCCCAGCATCCGGGTGCTGGACAACAGGGTGGGCAACGAGCTGGTGCAGCAGGCCGACAAGGACAAGCTGGCCGGCGGGGCGATCGCCGGCCCGGGCCTGGGCACCGGCCCCGGCGGATCGGTGGAAGTCAACAACACCCGCGTCAACGTGGTGTTCGTACCCAAGGGTGAGCTCGCCGAGAAATACAACGCGGGCGATTACCTGATCGTCCCGTTGCCGTTGGCGCAGCAGCTGTTACATCAGCCCGGTCGGGTGAGTTCGGTGTTCGTGGTGGCCAAGCCCGGGGTCGATCTGAAATCCCTGGGTGCCGATCTGGTGCGGGTGGTCGACCACCGTGCGGTGGTCGCCGAACCGCAGTTCCGGGTCGCCCAGACCGACAACTCCGTCTCGCTCACCCGCGACACCCTGCTGCTGGTCGGATCGATCGCGCTGGTAGTGGCGATGTTCATCGTCTTCAACACCATGAATATGGCTGTGGTGCAACGTCGTCCGATGATCGCCACGCTGCGGGCCCTGGGCGCCGAGCGGGGGCAACTGGCCAGGGACCTGCTGCTCGAGGTGTCCCTGCTGGGGCTACTCGGCGGCCTGCTGGGGGCACCGCTGGGCGCGGCCATGAGCTACCTCGCAATCAAGCGGCTGCCGCCGCTGATGCTGCAGTCCGTCGACGTCAAGCCGGACTATTTCTTTCCCGGCACCGCGATCGCGGTGGTGGTGACGGTGGGCGTCGTCGCTTGCGTCTTGGGCGCCGCCTGGCCGGCGATGGTGGTGTTCCGGGCGTCACCCATCGCGGCGATGCGGCCGGTGGAACTGGAGAGCCTGGGCACCGACCGGACCCGACCGCACTGGCTCGGGGTGGTGGTCGGTGCGCTGCTGATGTTCGCGGCGTTCTTCATCGCGCTGCGCCTGCACGATGAAAAGACTTTCGCCGGAGGCATTTTGGTGCTACTGGGGGTCCTGATTCTGTGCTGGGCGCTGGGGCCGACGCTGGTGGCGCTGGCCAGCCGGATCGCGGCGCTGATGGGGCCGAGCGGGCAGGTCAGCAGGTCGACGATGACGGCGGCCGCCAAACGGACCTGGGCGAGTCTGATGATCGTCACAATCGCGGTGGCGCTGGGCAGCGTGACGAGCGGGGTGCTGACCGACGTGGTCGACTCCACCGGTAACGCCTTCTCCTCCCTCGCCGGTGCGGACATGTACCTGTCCGCGGCGTCCAAGGAAGTGGTGCCGATCAGCCCGCTGATCCCGAAGGGAACAGACGAACAGGTGCGGGCGATCCCGGGCGTCGTCGCCGTCCGGCCGGTCCAGTACGCCTTCGTCAACGTCGGCAGCGACCGGGTTCTGGTGGTGGGCTCCGATCCCCAGACGGTGACCCCGGCCTTCGCCGCCATGCAACCGTCCGTCCGCGCCAAAGTCGAAGCCGGCGACGGCGTGGTGGTCTCCCGCCAGCTCGCCCGGCACCTGGACCGTGGGGTCGGGGACCAGCTGACGTTGAGCACCCCGTCCGGTGAGCAGACCGTGCAGATCCTCGGCATCGTGGACTACCTCACCACTGAACGCGGCATGATCGCGATGTCGCTGACGCACATGAAGACGTGGTTCCAGCGCGACGGTGCCACCTACCTGGAAGTCCACGTCGACAACCCGGCGAACGCGCCCGCCGCGTTGGACCAGCTCGAAAAGCTCGCTGCGGCAACGGGTTTGTATGCGTTCAGTGGGCAGGACGCCGTCGACTCGGGCAAAGGCGCGGTCGCCCAGATCGGGTCGCTGGCGGTGTTCGTGCAGTGGATCGTGGCGCTGTTGGCGGCGATGGCGCTGTTCAACGCGTTCATGATCTCGGTGATCGAACGTAAGCGGGAGATCGGCGTGCTGCGCGCGATGGGCGCGTCACGCAACTACATCACCAAGTCGATTCTGGTCGAGTCGACCAGCATCGCGTTGCTGGGCGGCGTGATCGGGATGTTGACCAGCGTGGTGGTACACCGCCTGGGCACGCTGATCATGAGTTCGGTCACTGCCATCACCGTGCGGTATTCGTTCTCGCCGCTGGACTTACTCACCGTCGCAGTGGCGGTGATTCTTTGTTGGAGCGGGGCTTTGCTCCCCGCGTCTCGCGCCGCGAAATCGACAATCGTGGACGCATTGGAAGTGGAGTAGGCCATGGAGGAGCGTCAACTGAAGACCGACACCCGCCCATTCCTGGAACTGCCCAGCGAGCAACGGCTGGAACTGGTGCGCACCTCGCCGGGTATCGCCGCGCCGGCCAGCTGGCGGATCGCACAGTTCGTCGCGTTCTCCCGGCCCCGGACGTGCATTCCAGGCATGTTGGGTTTCTATTTGGCCAGTGTCGTTGCCGGCGAGGTGAGTTCGCTGGCCCTGGTCGTCGGAATGGTGGTGTCCTACCACATCGCGGCGATCGCGAACCTGTACAACATCTACACCGACATCGCGGAGGACAACGAGAACATCCCGTCGCGGGTGTACGAACTGAGCCGGTACGGCCGGGACCGGCTGCTGCGCCACACCCACCTGCTGGCCGTGTTCAACTTTGCGCTCTCGTTGCTGGTGAATCCGTGGTTCGCCGGCTTGACCCTGCTGGCTTTGATTGGCTGCCAACAGTATTCATTCCGGCCGCTGCGGATGAAGGCGCGGGCACGGATCGGGATCCTGTACTTCGCCAATGCGGTGGCCTATCCGTACGTGAGCGCGGTGCTGGCCTCCGATCTGAGATGGGACGTGCTGACCGATCCGCAGTACTGCGCGCTGGCCCTGTACCTGTTCGTCTGGTTCTGCGCCAAAGGCCTGACCAAGAACGTGCCCGATTACGAAGGGGACAAACGAGTCCACGTCACCACCTCGGCGACGTTGAGCGCCACCAGACACCGTGCCGCGTTGATCGCCGCGGTGGCGACGGTACTGGTGTATGCCGCCGTCGTGGTTCCGGTTGTGCTCGGCTTCCTGGCTCCCACGTACCTGATTGCCCTGATCTGGCTTCCGGTGTCGTGCATCCAGGCGTGGCGCCTGGTGCGCACGGTTGACCAGAAGTCGTCCAACGACATGCTGCGCGACGACATGTTCGTCTCGGTGGGCTATCTGTCGACTCTCATCCTGATCGAGCGGATCTCGGTGGTGTCGGTCGCGGTGGTGGTTGCCGGATTCGCGGTCATGTTGATCACCGACCGGTTGCGTCTGGATACCAGACGAGCCGAAGACTTCGAATTGCCATGAGGGCCAAGCGCATTTCGATGCACGACCACGCCAGGAACCCGCTGCGGATCAGGTTCGACCTGTCCCGCAACGAGTTGGCGTTCGACCCGCTCCCGGAGGTGCGGGAGATCCTGTCCAGCAGTGCGGCCACCCTCTGCCACTACCCCCACAATCACCATGTCGCCGAACTGACCGCGGAGATCAGTGCCCTGCACGGAGTTTCGCGAGACCGGGTCGTCATCGGTCCCGGCAGCGTCGGCGTCCTGGACGCCGTCCTGCACGCCGCACCGGTACGGGGGTCGACGGTCTTCGGGCTACCGGCCTTCGACGAATACGCGGTGCTGGTGTCGCGGGCCGGCGGTGTCCCGGCCGGGGTGGCCAGCGACCCGCCGGGAAACCAATCGCTGCAGGGCATCCTGTCGCGCGCCGATGCGTCGACCCGTCAGGTGATCGTCGGCGCGCCGCACAGCCCGACCGGCGCCACGGTGAGCGTGACCGACCTGACCGCGCTGCGCGACGCGCTGCCCGAAACCGTGCTGCTGGTGGTCGATCAGGCGTACGCAGAGTTCGACGAGACGTTGCCGGACGACGCGGTGCGGCGCCTGGTGAGCGGTCCGGACGACGTGGTGGTGCTGCGCAGCTTCTCCAAGGCCTACGGACTGGCCGGGCTGCGGATCGGATACGGCGTGTTCAGCAGCGCCGCCCTGGCCGCGCGCGCCCGGAACGCCGTCCCGACATACTCGGTGAACTCGATCGGCATCACCGCGGCCGCAGAGTCGCTGCGACATCAACACCAGTTGCAGCGCCGGGTGGCCGGCGTCATCGAGGACCGGAACAGGTTGGAAGAGTTCCTGATTCGTCACAACCTGCACTGCGGGACGCGGTCGCAGGGCAACTTCGTATGGGTACCCGCGCCGGATGCGCACGCCCTGTTTCAGCGGGCACTCAGCGACGGCATCCTGGTGCGCGAGTATCCCGGGCTGGGGGTGCGGATCACCGTTCAATCCGGCGCATCCGTGGACGCCGTGATCCATTGTCTGACCGAACACAGCCGGATCCATGCATAACCGGCACCTGTTCTCCACTGCGCTTGGGCGGCAACGCTTCGCCGACGAGCTGGTGGACTATCTGATCGCCCTCGGCGTGGAATACCTCTTCGGCATGCCGGCGGAGTCGGTGAACTCGCTGGTCCATGCGGCGAGCAAGCGCACCGAGATCCGGGTCGTCACCACCCGCCACGAGACCGCCGCGGCACTGATGGCGGTGGGGTACGCCAAGGCATCCGGCCGGCTGGGCGTGTGCTTCGGCACCGCCGGGCCCGGCGCGACCAACCTGGTGGCCGGAGCCTACGAGGCCTTCGTGAGCCGGGTTCCGTTGCTTGCCATCACCGGTCAGGTTCCGGTGGCCAGCATCGGCCGGGACTCGTTCCAGGAGATCGACTCCGAGGCGCTGTTCAGGTGCTGCACCTCGTCCTCGGTGCAGATCCATGCGGCCAGTCAATTCGAGCGATTCGCCCGCTCCGCGGTGCTGGCCGTACACGAGTCCACCGCCTGTCACGTCGCGATCCCCGGGGACGTGCTCTACGCGCCGATCGCCGCCGACAACACGAGCCTTTTCGTTCCGCGGCCGCCGGCACCGGCCCTGCCGAGCAAGGAGGAGTTCAGCTCGATCGCCGAGTTCCTGGAATCCGACGACCTGGCCATCCTGCGGTCCTGCCCGGACGCCACCTATGACGAACTGGCCCAACAGCTTTCGGTACGACTGGGCTGTCCGTTACATGACGTGCGGGATGCCGGTGTGATCCCGTCCGGCGACGTGCTGGTGCTGGGGCGATCGAGTCCGTTGCTGCGCCGGCGCGTGCAAGCGCACGCGAACCTGTTGGAGCTGACCGACCGGCGTTTCACGGCCAAGCAGATGCCCTACACCCGTCAGATCGTCTGCGACGTCGCAGCCACCCTGAATACCCTCCTGGAATCGGAGCCTGCACCGGACGACGACGCCGCCACCGCCCCCGAATCAGTGTTCACCGACCTGGCCGACGTGGCTGGATCATCCAGCCTGGCAGGCATTCCCGGTGCCGCCCTACCCCTGGGTATCGGCGCGGCGCTGGCCGGCCGGTCGCGGTGCAAGGTGGTCACCGACCGTGCGCAACTGAGCCAGTTCGCCCCGGATCTGTCCAGCCTGGCCGGTGCCGATCTCGACGTGGTCTGCACCGACGCCCCTGCGAATCTGGCCGGGATATCGCTGCTAGGCCAGGCGTTCTCATTGCCTGGCGGCATCACTGCGGCAGTTCGGGAGACCCGCTCGCCGGATCGGCCGCCGCGCACCGGCGAGCGGTCACTGGCCGCCAGTCTGGCGGCGAATCTGGCTGCACCGGTGCAGATCAGCGAATTCTGCGCGCCGCTGCTGCCCGCGTTCGGCAGCGCACAGCGCAGCGCCAACGCCCAGGCGCCGTCGATGAGCGCGTCCGCCCTGCGCAAGGCCGGCAGCCCGTCAGCCGGGACCGTCGCGGCCACCGGTCCGGCGCTGCTGTTGCAGCTCAACGGCATCTATGATGCGGCGCTCGACCACGCCCGAATCCTGGTCACCACGGTGGAAACCGAGGAGTGGCTGGTCGATGCGGGCCGGGTGCTCGACGAGGTCAGTGTCGCGCGCTACGTCGTCGACAATCCGGCGACGGCCGCAGCCATAGTGCGGCGGGCATGTGCTACTGCAGCGGACTCCGGCACCGGCGTGGTGCACCTGCAGGTGCGGGCCGCCGCGCTGGCTGCGGAATGGCACGAAACCGGCGCTGCCCCACTCGAATCAGTGCCGTTGCGGCCCACCGCGCCCGACGAATCGGCGCTCGCCGCGGCGATTGCTGCACTGCGCGGCGCACAGCGGGTGGCCATCGTCGCGGGTCGCGGCGCGGCGGGCTGTGCGGAGTTACTGACCGCGCTGTCCGGGGCGCTGGGCTGCTCGGTGCACCTGACGATGGGTGGCGATTCGGTGGTCGACGACCCGGCACTGCGCACGCCGGGACGGGTCGGCGGATCCGGCGACCTGCGGGCATTCCGCGACGTCGCCCAGGCCGATGTGTTGCTGCTAATCGGGGTTTCGAATCGGGGTTCGGCTTTCGATCTGGGCGCTACCGGTCGAACCGTGGTGGTGAATGTCGATCCGAACGCGATGCTGCGCCTCGGCGAGCAGGACGTCTGCGTCCTCGGTGACGCCATGGCCACGTTGGAGGCACTGGTCGGTGCGCTCCGCGGGGAGGCTACCAACCACCAACGGCCACAACGCAAGCCGCGCACCTGTCGGCGTCGTCGGCGCGCCGAGCGTGCTCCACTTCGGGCGTCCGCACTGACCAAGGCGATCAACGAGGAACTGGCCCGCTTCGGCGGCTCGGCCACGGTGTGCGCGGATGTCGGCGTCAATACGCTGTGGGTGTACCGCTACATCACCGCGATGACGCGCAGCATCTGGTCAGCGTCCTTCGGCACCATGGGATTTGCGGTGCCCGCGGCGATCACGGCGGCGCGCAACACCGAAACCCAGCTGGCGGTGGCGGTGGCCGGTGACGGCGGCACCTCGGTGACGCTCAGCCAGATCCGGTCGGCAGTGGGCCTCACCAAGCCGGTGGTGTTCGTCGTCGTCAACAATCTGGCGCTGGCGGCGATCAAGTACGAAAGCGAGATCATGGGCTGGCCGGACCGCGGTTCGGCGATCCCGGATATCAACTTCGCGGACTACGCCGCGTCCGTCGGCGTCGCGTCGCGGCGCGTGCACACCCTGGGTGAGTTCCGGGCCGCGTTCACCGAGGCCATCGGCGCACCCCGGCCGTACCTGATCGACGCCCGCTGTGTGCTCAACGACGCCCCGGTGCAGGCCGGCCGCAAGCACTGGCGCCAGGTCGCCGGGTTCTTCGTGGCGTGGACGAAGGAGGGGCGCCAGGCCGGCGGTGCGTCGTTCCGCGAAGTACTGCGCGCCGTGGTGCGCGGCAAGCTGTACGAGGCGGGCCTGCGGCGCGTCGGGTGATTCACACTCGCGAAACCGTGGCCGGCAGACCGCCCTTGACCATCACCGAGAAGGTGAACTGCGGCTCGGGGTGCCAGCCGTCGGGCACGCTCAGCCGGTAGCGCTGGAACAGGATCGTCAGGAAGAACTGCGCGGCCAGGTAGGCCATGCTGGTGCCCAGGCAGAAGTGCTGCCCGGAGCTGAACGGCATGAACGCCAGCCGCGGCCGCTCCCGCACCTGGTCGGCATCGATGAACCGCATCGGGTCGAAGCGGTCCGGTTCCGGCCACCACCGCGGGTCGCGGTGCACCACCGACATCGACGCGCCCACCAGGGTGAACTTGGGCAGCCGGTAGCCGCCGAGCTCGTTGTCGGTCATGCAGAACCGCGGGAAGAACGGGTGACCCTGCATCCGCTGGCCCTCGTCGAAGCACGCCTTGGCCCAGGTCAGGCGGGACAGGTCGTCGAACGTGGGCAGGGCGCCGCCCAACGCGTCGACCTCCGCGTAGAGCCTGGCCAGGCTGTCGGGGTTCTTCAGCAGTAGCGCCACCGTCCAGGTCAGCGCCGCACCGGTGGGGTCGTATGCGCCCCCCAGCAGGCCGACGATCTCGGCTGCCAGGTCGGCCCGGTTGATCGGCGACCCGTCCTCGTAACGCGCGTCCAGCAGGGTGTCCAGGAAGTCCGGCGTCTCCAGGGGGTTCTTCCTGCGGTCCTTGATCAGCCGCCCGACCAGCCGGTAGATCCGCGCCAGCGCCGGGAACAAGCTCGACTTGCCTTTGCGCGGAAGCACATTGGGGAACGGCACCATCAGCGTGGTCAGGCCGAGCAGCCCGGTGATCGCCCGCATGTCGGCGTCCAGCCGGCGCAGTTCCTGCTCCCCGATCGAAGCGGAGAACAGCGTCTTGAGGTACACCTTCAACGTCAGCAGAGTGATCTCGTACTGCAGGTCCACCGGACGCCCGGCGCCGACGAACGACGACCAGCCGGCCAGGCGCTCGTCGAACTCGCTGCAGAAGATGTCCGCCATGGTCGTCATGTGCCGACGGGTGAACATCGGCATCAGCATCTTGCGTCGTTCCCGCAGCTTCGGGCCTTCCAGCATGATGCTGTTGGCCCCGATGACCTTGAGCAGCGGACCGAGCAGGTCGTAGCGGCTGTACCGGCCGTCCTGGTCGTCCATGAACTCGCGCAGCAGGTCCGGGTGGGTCACCGCGACCATGTCGAGCAGCGGCATCGGGATCCGGAACATGTCGCCGTAGCCGGCCGCGCCGCGACTGATCAGCTCGAACGGGTCCCGGCGCAGCTCGAAGAAGGAGCCGACGACGGGCAACCCCCTGGGCCCCGGCGGCAGCGGCAGGGGGCGGCCGTAGCCGCGGGCCGCGCCGAGCAAGGTGGGCACCGAGAGCCGGGTGGGCCAGAGGGGGTCTTCGCGCAGCGCGCCGACCGCGCTGAGCCGACCAGACGCCAACTTCCCGGCATCGCCCTCCTGCGGCTCGACCGGCCGGTACAGCGGCTCTTCCGCAGCGGTCAACGCGTCACACCCTTTCGGTTAGGCAGGCCTAAGTTACCGCGCTGGCCAGGTCGGTCGCGAATCGCGTCGCCATCCTGCTGGTGACGGTCGACGAGGTGATCCGGATGCCGTACCGGGGCCGGTACGGGTCGACGGCGAAGATGTCACCCGGCTGCACCGCCCACCCGGCCCGCGTCAACCGGCCCACCGTCGCATCCACCGCCTGCGCATCGGCAAGGTCGACCCAGAGGTTCAGACCGTCCGGACTGCCCAGCGGCGACATACCTTTGGCCACCAGAGCTTCCGCCAGAATATGACTGCGCCTGGCGTAACTGCGCCGGGCCCGGCCGAGTTGCGCGGCCGTCCCCGGATCGGTGAGCAGGTGCGCCGCGGCGGCCTGCAGCAGATGACTGACCCAGGTCTTGCCCGCGCGCAGCCGGGCACCGATCAGTTGAGCGGTCTGCGGATTCGCGGCCACCATGGCTACCCGCAGGTCCGGACCCAGGAATTTGGCGACGGAACGTACCAGCGCCCAGTTGTTCGTCGACGGCGGAGTCACCCGGCAGTACGGCGCCGACGACACCAGCGAGAAGTAGTCGTCCTCGATCACCAGCACCTCGGGATAGTCGGCCAAGACCGCGCGCAACGCGGCGGCGCGGCGGTGGTCGATGCTCACTCCGGTCGGGTTGTGCGCCCGGGGGGTGACGATCACGGCACGGGCACCCCGGTTGGCGATCGCGTTGCGCAGCCCGGCCACCGTCATGCCGCTTTCGTCGACCGGGACCGGGACCCGCTGGTAACCGTTGAGCCGCACGGTGCCGATGCTGGCCAGGAAACACGGATCCTCGACAGCGACCGCGTCCCCGCGGGCCAGACAGGTACTCAGCACGCGCTCGACGGCGTCGACCGCGCCGTGTGTCACCACGATCTGCACCGCGCCGGTTCCGCAAGCGCCGACATCCGGCGTGAGCAACCGCTCGGCCACCGTCATCAACCGGTCTTCGACGGCCGGCGCCCCGTACATCGTCGGGTGGTAGCGGGCCCGGCGAATCGCCGCGAGCGGGTCCGGCAGCAACCGGGGGTCGGGGTTTCCGCTGGCCAGGTCGACCAGCCCGGAACCAGGGGTCTGCTCGGCGCCGAGATCGGGGATCTCGGCGATCGCGGTGCCCCGCCGGCCGCCGGCCTGCGCCACCCCCGCGGAGACCAACTGCCGGTACGCCGCGGCCACGGTGTTGCGGTTGACCTGCAACTCGGTCGCCAGCGCGCGGATCGGGGGCAGCAGCGCACCGGGAGCCAGGTCGCCGCGCGACACCAGGTCACGCACGCTGTCGGCGATGGCACTGGCGGTCGACCCGGATATCGGCGGCACGGCAGTCAATGTACCGGCCGACCGGTGATCAACAGCGTGATTTTGTCCTATGACAAACGATGCTAGATTTAATTTCACGATGAGAGGAAAGCTGCCAATGGTGGATCAACTGGTGCGGCCCCACGAGGGGATCGGGAAACGAGTTCTTACGTTCATCGGACGCCAGGAGTGGCTGGACAGACCCAGCTACCGTCTCGAGAACGTGCTCAGCTTCGTGTTCAATTCCTTTGGCGCGGCGCGCAATCGGGTCACAAACCTGCTCAACGGCGTCTGGCTCGGGCATCCCGCCCATCCGCCGCTGGCGTCGCTGGCCAGCGGCGCGATCGGCACGACCGTGGCCCTCGACGTCCTGCATGCGCTGCCGCGCCGGCCCGCCACCGAACGGCGCGACTCGGCACGATTCGCCCAGCGCGCGCTCGGCATCGGCATCCTGGCCAACCTCGGCTCCGCCGTCACCGGCGTCACCGACTGGCAACACACCCATGAAGAAGACCGCCGGGTCGGACTGGTGCACGGCGTGCTGAACCTGCTCGCCACCTCGCTGTACATCGCATCGTGGCGCGACCGGCAGCAGGGCCGGAATCTGCGCGGCATGGTGGTCAGCGCGGTCGGCTACGGCATTGCATCCGGCAGCGGCTACCTCGGCGGGTCGCTGGTGTTCGGCTCCGGCATCGGCATCGACCAGTCCGGCCCACGACTGGACCTGCCCGACTGGACACCGGTGCTGGCCGAGACGGAATTGCCGCAGGGAGCGCTGCAGCGCGTCGAGGTGGACGGTGTCGGCGTGATCGTCTGCCGCACCGGTGACGACGAGGTGTCCGCAGTCGGCGAGTTCTGCCCGCACCTGGCCGCACCGATGTCCGACGGCTGGCTGGACCGCGGCCGGATCGTCTGCCCTTGGCACGGTTCGCAATTCGACGTCGAGTCCGGACACGTGGTGCGCGGGCCCGCGGCCGCGTCGCTGCCCTGCTACCAGGCTCGGCTGAACGAGGGCAAGGTCGAAATCCGATGAACGCCTACGACGTACTCAAAGACCACCACAACCTGCTCCGCTCGTTGGGCTCCCGACTGCGCGAGGCCCCGGTGGGCACGCCCGAGCGGCAGAAGTGCATCGACGATCTGCTGCTCGAGTTCGACATCCACATGCGCATCGAGGACGACCTGTACTACCCCGCGATGGCGGCCGCGACCACCCTGATCGCGATCGCGCACGCCGAGCACCGGCAGATCTACGACCAGCTGGCCGTGGCGCTGCGCACCTCGCCCAAATCGCCGGACTACGAAGCGGAATGGAACTCCTTCTTGACCGTGCTGGAGGCGCACGCCGACGAGGAGGAAAGGGACCTGGTCCCGCCGCCGGCACCGGTGGATCTGAGCGACGAAGAACTCGATCGGCTGGGCCGCGACATGTCCGAACGGATGCGCCAGCTCCGCAACTCCAAGATCCAGCGAATGCACGTCAGAGGCAGGGCGGCACTGTTGCGGGCGTTCTGATCGCACCGATAACGTTTACCGGATGGAGTCGTACGGTATAGGAGGACCATGACGCCATCCAGCGAGGCCTCGACTGCCGACAAGCGCCACCACGTCGTCATCATCGGAAGCGGGTTCGGCGGCCTGAACGCGGCCAGGAAGCTCAAGCGGGCCGACGTCGACATCACCCTGATCTCCAAGACCACCACCCACCTGTTCCAGCCGTTGCTGTACCAGGTGGCCACCGGCATCCTCTCCGAAGGCGACATCGCCCCGACCACCCGGTTGATCCTGCGCCGGCAGAAGAACGTGCGGGTCCTGCTGGGCGAGGTCAACGCCATCGACCTGAAGGCCCAGACGGTCACGTCGAAATTGATGGACATGGAGACGGTGACCGGGTACGACAGCCTCATCGTCGCGTCCGGCTCCCAGCAGTCCTACTTCGGCAACGACGAGTTCGCCACCTTCGCGCCCGGTATGAAGACCATCGACGACGCGCTGGAATTGCGCGGCCGCATCCTCGGCGCGTTCGAAGCCGCCGAAGTCAGCACCGACCACGACGAGCGGGAACGCCGGCTGACCTTCGTGGTGGTGGGTGCCGGGCCCACCGGCGTCGAGGTGGCCGGGCAGATCGTCGAACTCGCCGAACGCACGCTGGCCGGGGCATTCCGGACCATCACGCCCAGCGAGTGCCGGGTGGTCCTGGTCGACGCGGCGCCGCTGGTGCTGCCCCCGATGGGCGAGAAGCTGGGCGGCAAAGCGCAACGCCGGCTGGAGAAGATGGACGTCGAGGTGCAGCTCAATGCGATGGTGACCGCCGTCGACTACAAGGGCATCACCATTAAGGAGAAGGACGCCGGCGAGCGCCGCATCGAATGTGCGGTCAAGGTGTGGGCGGCCGGCGTGCAGGCCAGTTCGCTGGGCAAGATGGTCGCCGAGCAGTCCGACGGCACCGAGACCGACAAAGCCGGCCGGGTGGTCGTGGAGCCCGATCTGACCGTCAAGGGACACCCCAACGTCTTCGTCATCGGCGACCTGGCGTCGGTCGAAGGTGTGCCCGGCATGGCCCAGGGCGCGATCCAGGGCGCGAAGTACGCGACCACGGTGATCAAGCACATGGTCAAGGGCAAGGACGACCCGGCCACCCGCGAACCTTTCAAGTACTTCAACAAGGGCAGCATGGCCACCATCTCGCGGTACAGCGCGGTGGCGCAGGTCGGCAAGCTGGAGTTCGGCGGTTTCATCGCCTGGCTGGCGTGGCTGGTGCTGCACCTGGCGTATCTGGTCGGCCACCGCAACCGGATCGCCGCGCTGTTCTCCTGGGTGATCTCGTTCCTGGGCCGCACCCGCGGGCAGATGGCCATCACCAGCCAGATGATCTACGCCCGAGTGGTGACCAAGTGGATGGAGGAGAGCCAGGGGCTCTCCGCCGCCGAGAGCCAGGGCGCACTGGCCGCCGCCGAACAAGCGGAGAAAGCCGAGCAGAAAGCCGGTTAGCTCAGAGCCTGGTCGATATCGGCGATCAGATCGTCGGTGCCTTCCAGTCCGACCGAGATTCGCACCACGCCGTCGCCGAGACCGATCGCGGCGCGGCCCTCCGGTCCCATCGCCCGGTGCGTCGTGGTCGCCGGGTGCGTCACCAGGGATTTCGTGTCGCCCAGGTTGTTGGAGATGTCGATCAGCCGCAGCTTGTCCAGTACCTCGAAGGCCCGCTGTTTGGCGGCATCCGCTGCGGCGTCCAGTGCGAACGTGACAACCGTTCCGCCGCCGGTCATCTGGCGCTTGGCCAGATCGTGCTGCGGGTGCGACGGCAGGAACGGGTAGCGCACCCAGCTGACCGCGGGATGACCCTCCAGGAACTCGGCGATGCGCTGCGCCGAGGAATTGCTGTACTGGACCCGAACCGCAAGTGTCTCAAGGCCTTTCAGCATGACCCAGGAATTGAATGCACTGAGCGCCGGGCCGGTGTGCCGCATCAGCTTCTGCACCGGGCCGTCGATGTACTCCTTATCGCCCAGGATCGCCCCACCGAGCACCCGGCCCTGGCCGTCAATGTGCTTGGTGCCCGAATACACCACCACGTCGACGCCCAACGGGAAACCCTGCTGCAGCAGTGGGGTCGCAAAGACGTTGTCCAGCACCACTTTTGCCCCCGCCGCGTGGGCCAGTTCGGTGACCGCGGCGATGTCCACCAGCGACTGCATCGGGTTCGAGGGGGTCTCGAAGAACACCGCCTGGGTGGGCACCGACAGCGCCTCCTCCCACTGGGACAGGTCGTCACCGTCGACGAAGACGGTCTCCACCCCCCAGCGCGGCAGGATCTCGTTGCACACCACGAAGCAGGAACCGAACAGGCTGCGGGCGGCGACCAGCCGATCGCCCGCGCCCAGCAGCGCACCGAGTGAGACGAACACCGCGGCCATGCCGCTGGCCGTCGCGAACGCCGCCGGGGCGCCCTCGATCAGGCGCAGCCGCTCCTGGAACATGCTCACGGTCGGGTTGCCGTAGCGGGAGTAGACGTAGTGCTCGACCTCGCCGGTGAACGACTGCTCGGCAACCGCCGCCGACGGGTAGACATAGCCGGACGACAGGAACAGTGCCTCGGAGGTCTCCTCGAAGCCGGTGCGCGTCAGGCCGCCGCGCACCCCCAGGGTTGCCGGGCCGACACCGTCGGGCAGCTCAGCCATCTAACCCTGTCTCCAAGGCAGTCCGACCGCGCGCCAGCCCGTCGCACCCCGGTGGCCCTGGGCGTCGAGCTGGCCTTCGAAACCGTCCAGCACGTTGTAGGACGGCGTGATGCCGGCCTCGGTGGCGACCTCCGCGGCGCCGATGGACCGGTTGCCCGACCGGCACAGGAAGACCACCGGGCGATCCGGCGCCCCGGCGGACGGGAGCTGGTCGCGCAGCTCGGTCAGGAAGTTCTCGTTGTGCTGGCCGTTGGATTTGTTCCACTCGATGAACAGCACCTCGCGGCCCACACTGGACAGATCGGGGACGCCGACGAAACTCCACTCGGCGTCGGTGCGCACGTCCACCAGCACAGTCTCGGGGTTCTGCACGATCATGTCCCAGGCCTGGCGGGGCGTGATGTCTCCTGCGTAACTCACCCGCGAGAGTCTCGCATATTCAACCGGGTCGCGACCTGCCGGGCGCGGTCGCGGGCGGCGGCCACCTCGGGCGCGGTGGCCAGCGCCAACACCCGATTCGGCGTGGCAATGCCGGGTGCGTCGGCGGCGGCCGGATCGAATATCCGCAGGTCGCTTTCCGGGACACTGAGCGCGGCGGCGAGCACGTCGGCACCGGGGGCCGCGGGCCCCTGGTCGAGCAGAACGGCAGCTCCCGGCGAGACCATCATGGTGTCCACCGCCACCCCCAGAATCACGCGGGCCTGCAACTCGAACACCGAGAGTCGCTGACTGCGCAGGGTGACCCAGGCGCTGTCCGGCGGACCGGTCGTGACCTCGGCGAAGTACACCTCGTCCCCGTTGATCATCAGTTCGACGCTGAACACGCCGCGCCCGCCCAGCGCCTTGACGATCCGCGCGGCGATCGACTTGGCCGCGTCCAGGGCGGCGGTGGTCAGCTGCTGGGGTTGCCAGGATTCCAGTTCCCCGGCCTGCCTGCGGTGCCCGATCGGTGAGCAGAACTCGATGACCGGCCCGTTCGGGCCTTCGGTCCGGACCACGATCAGGGTGACCAGGAATTCGACGTCGACCACCGTCTCGGCCCAGACCCGGCCGACACCACCCTCGGTGGCGCGTGCCCACGCAGCTGCGATCTCGTCGCCGGCACGAACCAGGGACCGCCCGGTGCCGGCGGCGGACTTGACCAGGATCGGGAACCCGGCGTGGGCGCCGACCGCTTCGAGTTCGGCGAGCGTTTCGACGAACCAGAACGGCGCGGTGGGCAGGCCGAGTTCGTCCGCGGCCAGCCGGCGCAGACCCTCCCGGTCGGAGGTCAGCTGCACGGCCTGCGCCCCGGGCACCAGCTCGATGTCCGGATCTGCCAAACCGGTCACGGCTACCCCGGTGAGCGTCACCACGAAATCCGGCGCCAAGGCCTGCGTGGTCGCGGTGAGCTCCTCGGCGTCGGTCCACGTCTCGGCATCGGCGGTGAACACTTCGGCACCCAGCCGCTGCAACGCGACGGTCAGCTCCTGAGCCGCTTCGTCGGCACCCAGCAGCAGAACTCGCGGCGGCCCAGCCTCCTCGGCCTGCTCTGTGGTCACGGGTCAAGGATAGGGGCGGCCGCCGCAACCACGCTTCTCGCCTCATATTTTGAATTTTCGTGAAACTCTTGTGAAACTCTGCTGAGTCGCTGTGAGTTCTGGCCTAGGGCCGAGGGAGGGTGCATGTCGTTCGTGACGACCCAGCCGGAGGCGCTGGGCGCAGCCGCGCACGACCTGGCGTGTATCGGGGCGGCCATGCGTGCTCTCAACGATGCATCGGCCGCCCTCACCACCGCGCTGCCGCCCGCGGCCGCAGACGCGGTGTCGGCAACGACGGCACTGCGGTTCGCCTACCACGCGAACATGTATCAGCTGGTCAGTGCGCAGGCCGCGGACGTGCACGAGCAGTTCGTCGCCGCGCTGGCATCCGGCGGTGGCTTGTATGCGGCCACCGAGACGGGCAACGCCGCCGCGACCGGTTCGGCCGGGGTGTAACGCGATGCAGGGCCTGGACTTCGGCGAGCTGCCCCCCGAGATCAATTCGGCCCGTATCTACGCCGGACCCGGATCGGGGCCATTGATGCAGGCCGCGGCTGCCTGGGAGCGGCTGGCCGGCGAACTCAACGCGGCCGCGGAGTCGTACGCCGCGGTGATCTCCGGCCTTACCAGCCAGGAGTGGTTGGGGCCGTCGTCACTGTCGATGGCGGCCGCGGTCACGCCGTACCTGACGTGGATGCGCGGCACTGCCGTCCAAGCCGAACAGGCCCGCGCCCAGGCGCTGGCCGCTGCGAACGCCTACGAGGCGGCCTATGCGGCCACGGTGCCGCCCGCGGCGGTTGCGGCCAATCGCAGCACGGCGATGTCGCTGGTCCGGACCAATATTTTCGGGCAGAACACCCCCGCCATCGCGACCACCGAGGCCAACTACGGCGAGATGTGGGCGCAGGACATCGTCGCGATGGACGGTTACGCCGGCAACTCCGAGGCCGCCTCGCAGTTGGATCCGTTCACCTCGCCCCCGGCCACCACCGACGCCGCTGCCGCTGCGGCCGCGCCGGCAGCCACGGTGGGTGACGTGATCGGCGACCTGATCGCCGGCCTACCGAACCCGTTCGAGGACCTCGACCTGCTGGTGCTCGGCACGCTGGGCCTCTCGGCTGCCAGCCTGGTCGTCGCGCTGGGGCAGTTCAGCGAAGAGGTTCGCAGCGACGAGGTCGAGGAGCAGGAGCTGCAGGCCGGCAACGAGCTCGAACAGAACGAGCTCCAGGCCGGCCAGGCGGGGTTTGCCGAGGAGCCGTACCTCGGGCGGGCCGCATTGGCGCCGCGACCGATCGCAGCGGGGGCCGCCGCGATCTCCGGCAATTCGGCCAGCCTCAACGGGCTCTCGGTGCCGCAGAGCTGGTTCCTGCCCCCGGCGGTGCGTCAAGTCGCCGCGATGTTCCCCGGCACCACACCGCTGTTCACCGGCGGCGAAGGTGGCGGCTATGTGGGCTTGGCCGCGGCCGGTCTGGCCGGCACCGGTCTGGCCGGGCTGGCAGCGCGGGCCGGTGCGTCGTCGACGCCGACCCAGGCGGCCCCGGCCGCCGGTGCGGCCGCCACCCGGCCCGCGGCCAACACGCCCGCGATCCCGGCCGCCGCCGCGGGCGTGCAGTTTCCGGGGTTGCCGTCCGGGCTGCCGCCCGGCGTGGTGGCCAATCTGGCCGCGACGCTGGCCGCCATCCCCGGGGCGACCATCATCGTGGTGCCGCCGGATCCCCAGCAGCAGTAGCGATCAGGGCTGACCGGGCAGCAGCCGCACCATCAGCCCGTTGCCCTCCGCGAGCAGGTTCTCGTCGGCATCCACCAGCTCCGCGGACACGAACGCTTTGCGCCCCTCGGTGCGGGTGACCCGCCCGCGGATGGACAGCGGCTCATCGATCGGGGTGATCTTGCGGTAGTCGACGTGCAGGAAGGCGGTCCGGCTGATCGGCCGGCCGGCTGCGTGCGAGATCATGCCGAACGTGTGGTCGAACAGCAACGGCAGCACTCCCCCGTGCACCGCCATGTTGCCGCCGACGTGGAAACGGCTGAAATGACCGGTCATTTCCACGCCGTCGGGACCGTAACGGGTCAGGTCCCACGGCGGCAGCAGCAAACTGCCCATGCCGGGCAGATCCGGCGTCCGGCCGGCAGGTGAGATACCTTCGGCGGCCTGAAACGGTCCCAGCAACTCGACCAGCGCGGCGGCATGCTCGGCGGCCCTGTCCCACACGTCGTCGTCGGGCGCAGCGGACACCGCAAGATCCTGGACCCGGCGCATGGCGGTGACGAAGCGCCGGAAACCCGCACCGGGATCGGCCGGCCCGAATTCCGGGAAGCCGCCGTGGTGCTCGTATTCGGGGTCGAGGTTCTTGGGGTCCGGGTCGGTCACGGACGCGCCGCCAGGACGTCCCGGCGCACGATGGTCTGGTCGCGCCCGGGACCCACGCCGATGCACGAAACATGCGCTCCGGCAAGCTCTTCCAGCCGCAGCACATAGTCGCGGGCCTTAGCGGGCAGGTCGTCGAACTCGCGGGCGGTCGAGATGTCCTCCCACCAGCCGGGCAGCTCCTCGTACACCGGGGTGGCGTGACACAGGTCGCTCTGGGTCATCGGCATCTCGTCGGTGCGTTTGCCGCCGACCTCGTAGCCGACACACACCGGCACCGTCTCCAGGCTGGACAGCACGTCGAGCTTGGTCAGGAAGTAGTCGGTGATCCCGTTGACCCGGGTCGCGTATCGCGCGATGACGGCATCGAACCAGCCGCAACGGCGACGCCGGCCGGTGGTGACACCGAACTCGCCGCCCGTCTTGGACAGGTATTCGCCGTTCTCGTCGAACAGTTCGGTCGGGAACGGGCCCGAGCCCACCCGGGTGGTGTAGGCCTTCAGGATCCCCAGCACCGTGCCGATGCGGGTCGGGCCGATGCCCGAACCCACCGCCGCGCCACCGGCCGTCGGATTCGACGAGGTGACGTAGGGGTAGGTGCCGTGATCGACGTCGAGCAGGGTGCCCTGCGAGCCTTCCAGCAGCACCGTCTCGCCCGCGTCCAGTGCGTTGTTGAGCAGCAGCCGGGCGTCGGCGATGCGGTGCCGGAAACCTTCGGCCTGCTCCAGCAGTGCCTCGACCACCTGGCCGGGTTCGAGCGCTTTGCGGTTGTAGATCTTGACCAGCACCTGGTTCTTGAACTCCAGTGCCGCCTCCACCTTGTGGGTCAGCTGGTCGGGGTCCAGCACATCGGCGACCCGGATTCCGATCCGGGCGATCTTGTCCTGGTAGCAGGGTCCGATGCCGCGGCCGGTGGTGCCGATCTTCTTGCTGCCCATGTAGCGCTCGGTGACTTTGTCGATGGCCACGTGATAGGGCATCAGCAGGTGGGCGTCGGCGGAGATCAGCAGCCGGGAGGTGTCGACACCGCGGTCTTCCAGGCCTTTGAGCTCGTCGAGCAGGACGCCCGGGTCGATCACCACGCCGTTGCCGATGACATTGATGACCCCCGGGGTCAGCACGCCGGACGGGATCAGGTGCAGCGCGAAGTTCTCACCGGTCGGCAACACGACGGTGTGCCCGGCGTTGTTGCCGCCTTGGTAGCGCACCACCCACTGCACGCGTCCGCCGAGCAGATCTGTGGCCTTGCCTTTGCCTTCGTCACCCCATTGGGCGCCGATCAGCACGATTGCCGGCATGACGTGCTCCCACCTCGTCTGGCGGGTTATGCCCGCTTATTGTGGTCCAGCCGGTGACCTACCCTATCCTGCGGTGCGCAAGGAGTGTCATGAACGCGCCTATTAACCGGGCGGAAACCGCGGTCAGCGTGGCGGTTCTGCCGTTCGACGAGGGACCGCTGCCGCCCGCGTTGCGAGGTCTGGATGTCGGCGGAACCGACATCAGTACCCTCCCGGGCCGCTATCGGCGGCTCGTTGTCGTCGGCGCCGACGCCGACCTGGCCGCCGTACTGACCCGCCTGTTGCGCGTCGACCGGCTGGACGTCGAAGTGGCGTACGTCCCGCGCCGGCGCACCCGCGCCAGCCGGGCCTATCGGTTGCCGACGGGATCCCGGGCGGCGCGACGGGCCGTCGGTGGCACCGCGCGCCGGGTCCCGCTGATCCGCGACGAGACCGGGACGGTGCTGGTGGGACGGGCCAGCTGGGTGCCGGCCGAGGGGTCGCCGGCGATCCGTGGCGAGGCGATCGTCGACGACACCGTGCTGTTCGACGGGGACGCCGCCGAGGTGTGGATCGAGCCCACGGCGGCGATCCCGGGTCTGCGGGCGGGGTTGGCGGGCCGCTGGCCGCGCTGGGTGAGCGGGCGTGCCGCCCAGCTGGGCACCCCCGGCGCCCGCGTGCTGCGTGACGGTGTGCCGGCCAAGCGTCCGGTGCGTCGATCGACGTTCTACCGCAACGTCGAGGGCTGGTTGCTGGTCCGGTAGCTTCGACCGGTGAGCGATCGGCGGGTGCACGAATCGGTGCGGCCCAGCCCGATCTTTCTCGGCCTGGTCGGGTTGACCGCAGTCGGCGCCGCACTGGCCTGGGCGGCCGGATCCACGGTGCGGCCGCTGGCTTACGCCGGCGTGTTCGTCTTCGTCATCGCGGGGTGGCTGGTGTCGCTGTGCCTGCACGAGTTCGGGCATGCCTACACCGCCTGGCGATTCGGTGACCACGATGTCGCGGTGCGCGGTTACCTCACGCTGGATCCCCGCCGCTACAGCCATCTCGGCCTGTCACTGGTGTTGCCGATGGTGTTCATCGCCCTGGGCGGTATCGGGCTGCCGGGGGCCGCGGTCTATGTGCGGACCGGGTCCATGTCTCCGGCGCGGCGCACCATGGTGAGCCTGGCCGGGCCGGTGATGAATCTCCTGCTGGCCGTGTTGCTGTTGACGACGGTCCGGTGGTGCTACCAGCCGTCGCACCGGGTGCTGTGGGCCGGAGTTGCGTTTCTGGGGTTCCTACAGATCACCGCGGTGCTGTTGAACCTGCTGCCCATCCCGGGCCTGGACGGCTACGACGCGCTGGAGCCGCACCTGAGCCCGCAGACCCAGCGCGCGGTGGCCCCCGCCAAGCAGTGGGGCGTCTTCTTTCTGCTGTTCGTGCTGTTGTCGCCGGTGACGAGTCAGTGGTTCTTCGGGCTCGTCTACGAACTCTTCAGCTTGTCGGGGGTGTCGCCGCGGCTGTCGGGGATGGGCGCCGGGCTGACCCGGTTCTGGGGTTCGTTGTTCTAGGCGTGCCGGCGTGCTGGCCACCGAGCCGGTAAGCACGCCCACCCCGTCCGGCGTGTCGGGTGCGTGGATTCAGTGTCGCG
This sequence comes from Mycobacterium sp. NGS29, assembly GCF_059812965.1. Classification (NCBI taxonomy): domain Bacteria; kingdom Bacillati; phylum Actinomycetota; class Actinomycetes; order Mycobacteriales; family Mycobacteriaceae; genus Mycobacterium; species Mycobacterium sp. NGS29. The sequence goes on along the minus strand of NZ_JCALDR010000002.1, from coordinate 39,818 downwards.
GCGCTGGCACTGTTGCGATATATGCGTGATTGCGCATATATTACTCGCCATGGGCGCCGGACACAGTCACACCCCCGCCGAGGCGGACGCCTCGCGGATGATCCCCAAGATGATCGGCGCCGCCGCGATCCTGGCGACGTTCTTCGTCATCGAGCTGACCACGTCGTTGCTGATCAACTCCATCGCGCTGCTGGCCGACGCCGGCCACATGCTCACCGATGTGGTGGCCGTCTTCATGGGACTGGCCGCCGTCGTCCTCGCTCGCAAAGGCAGCTCGTCGCCGAACCGCACCTACGGCTGGCATCGCGCCGAGGTGTTCACCGCGGTGGCCAACGCCGCGCTGCTGGTCGGGGTGGCGGCGTTCATCCTCTACGAGGCGATCGACCGGCTCGGCGGCGCACCGACCGTGCCAGGCCTGCCGATGATCGTGGTGGCGCTGGCCGGAGTGGCCGCCAATTTCGCCGTGGCCATGCTGCTGCGCTCGCACTCCGAGGACAGCCTGGCCGTCAAGGGCGCCTACATGGAGGTGGTGGCCGACACCGTCGGCAGCATCGGGGTGCTGATCGCCGGGATCGTCACCGTCACGACGCACTGGCCCTACGCCGACGTGGTGGTCGCGGTGCTGGTCGCGCTGTGGGTGCTGCCGCGGGCGATCGCGCTGGCCCGGGCGGCACTGCGCATCCTGTCCGAATCGTCTCCCGCGCACATCGACGTCGACGAGTTGCGGTCGGCCCTCGGTGCGGTGGACGGGGTCACCGAGGTGCACGACCTGCACGTGTGGACGCTCTCCCCCGGCAAGGACATGGTCACCGCACACCTGACCAGCGCAAGCGACTCGGGCCGGGTGCTGCACGAGGCACGCGCGGTGCTGTCGGCGCGCGGGTTGGAGCACGCCACCGTCCAGATCGACTGCCCGGACGGCCACTGCGAAGAGACGTTCTGACTACAGCCCCAGGGCGGGCCGCGCGCCGGGGTCGCAGTCGTCGAGCAGATCCAGGCAGCGCCGGAACTCGTCGGTCTCCCCGATGGCGTCGGCGGCGCGCGCCAACGCGGCCACGCAGCGCAGGAAACCCCGGTTCGGCGGGTGCTGGTAAGGCACCGGCCCGAACCCTTTCCAGCCGTTGCGGCGCAGCTGGTCCAGGCCCCGGTGATAGCCGGTGCGCGCGTAGGCGTAGGCGGTGATCGCCCTGTCCTCGGCCAGCGCCTCTTCGGCGAGTGCAGCCCAGGCCACCGACGCCGACGGGTGCGTCGCGGCGACGATGCCCGGCTTCTCGCCGGCCAGCAACTCGGCTTCGGCTTCGCTGTCGCCGGGCAGCAGGATCGGATCAGGTCCCAGAAGGTCACCCATCGGTGTCATGCGGCCCATTCTGCCAATTCGGCTGCCGCGGTGAGCACACCAGCCGCGGTTGGGTCGCTAAGCTCCTTCTATGCCCAACGCACCCGAGCCAGGCCGCGACCGCACCGGTTTCCGCGGCAAACCGGGCAGCCAGCGCGACCCCGGCGAAACCCAGAACCCACCGCCGGCATCCGGTGAGGCCGAAACCGAGACGCTGAAACTCGCCAAGCAGCAACCGGTGGCGGCCAGCGAACCGGCCGAGGCCGAAGAACCGGAGCGGCGCTTCACCGCACCCGGCTTCGACGAGAAGGAAACCCAGGTGATCGCCACGGCGCCGGAGGCGGCCACCGAGGCGTTCCAGACCCAGCCGCCCGCCGCCCAGCCGACGCCACCCGCCAAAGCGGCCGTGCCCCAGTCGATCCCCGGGCGGACCGGGGGCAAGGCGTCGTTCAAGAACCGCAACTGGGGCTGGGTGCTGGCCATCGTGGTGATCGTGCTGGCACTGGCGGCGATCGCCATCTTCGGCACCGTCCTGCTGACCCGCAAGGACCATCCGAAAGCGTCGCAGGAAGACCAGGTCAAGCAGACCATCCAGAATTTCGACATCGCGATCCAGCGGGGCGACCTGACCGCGCTGCGCAGCATCACCTGCGGGACCACCCGCGACGGTTACGTGGAGTACGACGAGAAAGCCTGGTCAGAAACCTACCGGCGGGTCTCGGCGGCCAAGCAGTTTCCGGTGATCGCCAACATCGACCAGGTGGTCGTCAACGGCCAGCACGCCGAGGCCAACATCACCACGTTCATGGCCTACGACCCGCAGACCCGCTCGACGCGCAGCCTGGACCTGCAGTTCCGCGACGACCAGTGGAAGATCTGCCAGTCCAGTTAGCCCGCGAGGGATTTGCCTGCGCAGTGCAGGTCGTTGCAGGCCTCCACCACCCGCTCGGCCATTGCGGCTTCGGCCTTCTTCAGATAGCTGCGCGGGTCGTAGACCTTCTTCGAGCCCACGTCGCCGTCGACCTTGAGCACGCCGTCGTAGTTGGTGAACATGTGGCCCGCCAGCGGGCGGGTGAACGCGTACTGGGTGTCGGTGTCGACGTTCATCTTCACCACGCCGTACCGCAGGGCCTCCTCGATCTCGGACTTCTCCGAGCCGGACCCGCCATGGAAGACGAAGTCGAAGGGTTGGGCGTCGTCGGACAACCCGAGCTTGGCGGCCGCCACCTTCTGCCCCTGCGCCAGGATGTCGGGGCGCAGCTTCACGTTGCCCGGCTTGTAGACGCCGTGCACGTTGCCGAACGTCGCCGCCAGCAGGTAATGACCATGTTCGCCGTGCCCCAGCGCGTCGATGGTCTTCTCGAAGTCCTCCGGCGTGGTGTACAGCTTGTCGTTGATCTCGTTGGCGACGCCGTCCTCCTCGCCGCCGACCACCCCGATCTCGATCTCGAGGATGATCTTGGCCTCGGCCGCGTGCTTGAGCAGCTCGCGGGCGATTTCCAGGTTCTCGTCGATCGGGACCGCCGAGCCGTCCCACATGTGCGACTGGAACAACGGATTGTTCCCCGCGCGCACCCGTTCCGCGGAGATCGCCAGCAGCGGCCGCACGTAGGTGTCGAGTTTGTCCTTGGGACAGTGGTCGGTGTGCAGGGCCACGTTGATCGGGTACTTCGCCGCGATGACGTGGGTGAACTCGGCGAGCGCCACCGCGCCGGTCACCATGTCCTTGACCCCGAGGCCGGACGCGAACTCCGCACCGCCCGTCGAGAACTGGATGATGCCGTCGCTGCCGGCGTCGGCGAACCCTTTGATGGCGGCGTTGACGGTCTCCGACGAGGTGCAGTTGATGGCCGGGAACGCGTAGGCGTTCTTCTTGGCGCGGCCCAGCATCTCGGCGTAAATCTCAGGGGTTGCGATGGGCATGGAACGGCTCCTCCTACAGAGACTCTTCTCAAGACCTAGAGACTGGGCCTACTCAGTATTACAACGCCGGTATGTTGAAGCATCATGAGCACTACCGTCGTAGCCTCCGGCAGCATCCTGGACCCGATGTTCTGGATCGGCCCGGAGGGTCTGTTCGCCTCCGCGGTACTGCCGACCATCCTGGTCATCGTCTTCGTCGAGACGGGTCTGCTGTTCCCGCTGCTACCCGGCGAGTCGCTGCTGTTCACCGGCGGATTACTGGCCGCCAAAGGGACGCTGGACATCTGGGTGCTGGCACCGGCCGTCGCCGTGGTCGCGATCCTCGGTGACCAGACGGGATATTTTATCGGTCGGCGCATCGGCCCCGCGCTGTTCAAACGGGAGGACTCCCGCTTCTTCAAGCAGCACTACGTGACCGAGTCGCACGCGTTCTTCGAGAAGTACGGACCGTGGGCCATCATCCTGGCCCGGTTCATGCCGTTCGTCCGGACGTTCACCCCGGTGGTGGCGGGCGTGTCCTACATGCGCTACCCGGTGTATCTGGCCTTCGACATCGTCGGCGGCGTGCTGTGGGGCGGCGGCGTCACCATCGCCGGTTATTTCCTGGGCAACGTGCCGTTCGTGCACCAGAATCTGGAAAAGATCATCCTGGGCATCCTGTTCGTGTCGATGATCCCGGCGTTCATCGCGGCGTGGAAAGGCTTTCGCGGCCGACGCCGGGCCGCTGCGGCGGCGCCCGAAGACGAGGCCGATCCGCTAGTGCTTCCCGACTGACGCGACGCTGTGGGCGGCTTCCATCAGCATCCAGCCCGACAGTTGCACCGACAGGTCTCGCTCCGGGATCTCCGAGCTGTTCACCGCGCCCGCCACGAACTGCGCCTCTTTGCCGGCGGCGACGGGTATCTCGGCGTCGCGGTCCCAGAACGCGCCGAACACCGGTAGCCCGTCCACCGTCTGGCGGTTCTCCCACGCCGACTTCGCCGAGGACAACACGATCTTGGCAGCGGTGTCCCGGGCCGCCACGTCCTCGGCGGCGTCCCCCGGCAGGTCGGTGGCGACGAGCGCCAGATAGCGCGCGGTGATCCCGGCGAACAGGCCGCCGTCGCCGCCCCCGGCCCCCCGCAGCACACCGGCGGGCGCCATCTCGCTGTCAACCGCGGCAACCAGGCGGTGCACCCGCGGCCGGTGCCGGTCGTCGTGGGTGCGTTTGGCCAGTTCGGTCTCCAGCCCCAGCACCACACCCTGGCAATAGGTGTATTGCGCGCGGACCAGTGAACCTTCTTTGATGCCGTCGAACACCAGGTGGTTGTCAGGGTCGATCAGGGTCTCGTCGATCCAGTCGGCCAGCTGCTGCGCCCGCCGCAGGTGCCCTTCGTAGCGGGCCAGGAAGATGCCCGCCGGACCGTTGGCGGGTGCGTTGAAGAACCGGTCCTGTTTACGCCACGGGATGCCGCCGCCATGCTCGGGCATCCAGGCGTTGACGAACTGCCTGGCCAGCTTGGGCAGCGCGCGGCTGCGCTCCACCCCGACCAGGCGGGCCGCCCGTTCCAGCGCCAGCGCCAGCCAGGCCATGTCGTCGTAGTAGCTGTTGGTCCAGCGCAAGTTGTTGCGCAACCGGTGCGAGCGGACCTGCCGGTTGATCCGGGTGTGCCGCTCCGGCTGCGGGTCCCGCAACTGCGCGTCGATCAGGCAGTCCAGCAGGTGGGCCTGCCACCAGTAGTGCCAGGTGCCGAACAGCCGGTCGTGCCGATTCGACGGCCAGGCCACCACCCCGAGCTGGGTGGCGGGCAGACCCCACAGCCGGGTCAGATTCCGTTGCGTGACGGCGGCTTCGGAACTGGCGGCGCGGTTCGCCCATACCTGGTCCATACCTGTCGATCCTGCCCTACCAAGCCTGGGAGAGATCACCGTGCTGGCGGATCCAGGTGTGCATCGCGATGCCCGCGGCCACCCCGGCGTTGATGCTGCGGGTCGAGCCGAACTGGGCGATCGACACCGTGAGCGCCGCGCCGCCGCGGGTGTCGTCGGTGATGCCCGGCCCTTCCTGGCCGAAAACCAGCAGACAGCGGCGCGGCAGGGTGGTCCCTTCCAGCCGGGCGGCACCGGGGACGTTGTCCACCGCGACGACGGTCAGCCCGGCGCCCGCCGCGAACTCCATCAACTCGGCGGTGCTGTCGTGGTGGCGCAACCGCTGGTAGCGGTCGGTCACCATGGCGCCGCGCCGGTTCCAGCGCCGACGGCCGACAATGTGCACGGTGTCGACGGCGAACGCGTTCGCGGTGCGCACCACCGACCCGATGTTGGCGTCGTGACCGAAGTTCTCGATCGCGATGTGCAGGGGATGCCGCCGGCGGTTGATATCGGCGACGATCGCCGCCCGGGTCCAGTACCGGTAGGCATCGACGACATTGCGGGAATCGCCTTCGCGCAGCAGCTCCGGGTCGTATCTGGGGTCGTCGGGCAGGTCCCCGGACCACGGTCCGACTCCGGCGGCCGGCGCACCCCATTCGGTGGGCCCCGGCTCGGTCACTTGGTGGTCCACACCGCGGCGTGGGTGCCGACGATCGCGACCGTCGCGTACAGCAACGCCTGGTTGATCTCGCCCTGCGTGCACAGGGATGCGTTGACCTGCACCGCATCCCGTGAGGCGTCCGGCAGCAGCAGCACCGAGGACCCGTAGGCCGTGCACCCCGGGTTCAACCCCTTGCCGGGTAGCGTCGGCGCGGCCGTCAGCATCAGCGGCCCGCCCCGCGTTGCGGAGTCGTCGCGATACCGCGCCCCTTCGGCGTCGGCCTGCAGGCCCAACAACATGTAGCCGTTGCCGTTGAACGCCGCGGGGTTGCTCAATTGGGCCTGATTCACCGGTACGCCGTCGGCGCGCCAGGCCGACACGCTGGTGGTCTTCACCACCAGGCCGGTGTCGCTCTCCTTGGTCGGCAGCAGGCCCACCGGGAACGCCGCCGGGTAGGCGGCCGCGGTGCCGGCGATGCGGTCGTGCGGCGAATACAGGTACACCCCGCGCACGGCGCTGCGGTCCTTCGTGGGTCCCAGGCACGCGGTGCCGGTGAGCCGGTCCGGTGGCGCTCTCAACGGCGAGACGATGTCGGACACCTTGGTGACCGCTTCGTCGCAGCTGCCCAGCCCGGTCGACTCCATCGGATGCGACAGCGCGCCGTAGAGGCCGAAACGCAGTTCTTCGGCCTTGGCGTGCGGCTGGTGCGGATCGGTCGGCGACGCGTCGACGTCGAACAGCACATAGTCGTCGGACCAGCGCAGGTTGGTGACCGACACGTTCCAGCCCAGCACCGCCTGCGATTCTCCGACGTGGGCGCGGAACGCGCCGTAGATGCGACCGGAATGATCCGAGCCCGAACAGCCGAGCACCGTGGCCAGCACAGTGGTCAGCACGAAGGCCAACACCACCGGGACGCGCACGCAGCGACCCTAGCCCAGCCCCAGGTCAGCTAGGCCCAGCACACTGCGGTACGGCAACCCCTCGGCCCGGATTGCTTCCGCGGCACCGGTTGCCCGGTCCACCACGGTGGCCACGCCGACCACCTCACCGCCGGCATCCTGGACGGCGCGCACCGCCGTCAGCGCCGAACCGCCGGTGGTGCTGGTGTCCTCGACCACCAGCACGCGTTGACCGGACACCTCGGAACCTTCGATAAGCCGTTGCAGGCCATGGGCTTTCGCCGACTTGCGGACCACGAATGCGTCGATCGGGCGGCCCGGCGCGTGCATGACGGCGGTGGCCACCGGATCGGCCCCCAGCGTCAGGCCGCCGACCACCGCGTAGTCCCAGTCGTGGGTGAGCTCGCGCATCAGCCGGCCGATCAGCGCGGACGCGCGGTGGTGCAGGGTGGCGCGGCGCAAATCGATGTAGTAGTCGGCCTCCTTGCCCGACGACAGCGTGACCCGACCGTGCACCACCGACAGCCGGCGCACCAGGTCGGCGAGTTCGGCGCGCTCAGGTGCGGCCACGGCCACCGCCGATCCGTCGATTGACCGCCGCAATCACGTTGCGGGGTGAATACCGTCCGGTGGCCGCGCGCAACACCCCACGTGGCACCACGCCGGTGGCACCGATCAGAGCCTTGTATCGGAGGCTGGGAACACTGACCGCCTTGCCGCGAGCGATGTCGGCGAGACTTTCGCGTACCACGTCGTCGACCTCGAGCCACAGCAGCGCGGGGACCTTTGTCACGTCCGCCCCGGCCCGAGTGTGGAATTCGGTGTGCACGTAGCCCGGGCACACCGCATGCACCCCGACGCCGGTACCACGCAACGCGTCGGCGAGGCCCTCGGTGAATGAAATCACCCATGCCTTGGACGCCGGGTACAGCGACCCACGGCCGGGCAGCAGGCCGGCCACGCTGGCGATGTTGATCACGGTGCCTGCGCCGGCGTCGAGCATGGCCGGCAGCGCGGCCCGGGTCAGCTGCATCACCGCGGTGACGTTGACGTCGAGCTGCTGTTGCAGGACTGCGGGGTCGGCGTCGCAGAATTCGTCAGACGTGGCGAAACCGGCGTTGTTCACCAGCACCCGCACCCCGGCGGCCAGCCGTTCGGCGACCTTGGCACGGTCGTCGGCATCGGCCAGGTCTGCTTGCAGGATCTCGACCGCGCCCGGCTGCGCGGCCAATTCGTCGGCGAGTTGCTCGAGGCGCACCGCGTCGCGGGCAACCAGGACCAGGTCGTAGCCGTCGTGGGCGTACCGGCGCGCGTAGCCCGCACCGATTCCGGACGTGGGCCCAGTGATCAACGCAACAGGTCGAGGCATGAACTCTCAGTGCTGGTAGTTGCTGGCCTGCTGGCCGTTGCGTCCCGCTCGCGGCGGACGCGGAGCGCCTTCGGGACGGCTCTCCTCGCGGCGGACGGGCTCCGCCGCCCGACGTCCCAGATCAGACATGATCCCGGCGGCCGGGTCGGCTTGCGTACGCCGCGACGGCAACTCCGCGCGGGCGGCCGAAGCCAACGGACGGCCCGGAGCACGCAGATTCTCGGGTTCGCCGGGCTCCTCGGCTGCGTCGGCGGGCAGCGGCGGCAACACCCGCAGCAGGTCGTTGAACTGACGGACGGTGCGCAGGCCCTCGTCCCACTGGGCACGGGTGCTGGCGATCGGCATCGCGACCAGCGTCCAGTGCTGCTCGTTCCACATGATCTCGGCGCAATCGGGGGCAGTGTGGGCGAAAGTGACCATCCGCCGGTCGCAGGCCCGCCGGGCCGCATCGAGGTTGGTGGAGTAGACCATCCGCGGCCCGATCGCACCGAGCAGCCAGATGTCGCTTTCCCGTGGCTCCTTGAGTCCCTTGAGCCGCAGGTCCACCACCACGTTGGTGCCGACCTTGCGGTGCAGCGCGATCACGGTGGCGACCTCTTCGAGGTCGAAGATGTACACCGCTTCGCCGCGGATCTGGCCCAGCACGACGTTCTGGGCCGGGACATCGCCGACCGTCGACATCACGCCGCGCTTCCACCGGTGCAGGATGTCGGTCGATTCGCGTTCGTAGTCGAACCCGTGCGATCTGGCCCACGACCTGCGGCGTCTGCTGCGTCCGCGACGTCGATCGATATCGACGTACAACAACACCGCCGCACCGACGAAGCACAGTGCGGACAGTGTGAACCAGAGCGGGACCATCGCAGCACAGCTTATCTGTTGTGCGGGTGGAACACAGAATCCGAGCAGGTCACAACCGCGTCACAGGTGCGGTGACCGGCGGGGCGGAACGGTGCGGCGGGCGGGCAGCAGGCGAATTGCACGGCCATTTTCATTGATCTGTATTTCATGAATTTCATTTGGCCATCAGCCGAAATGCGTCAGGCCTACCGATTCGGCAAAAGCCCGACGAACCAGTGGCGGGCTGAGTAACGTCGTTGCAGCTCACCTGCCGTCAGCGAACAAATTCCCCGCTCTTGAATGGATTCACCATGGCACTATTGGTCACCCCGCAAGCTCTGCAACAAGCGGCCGACGAATTGGTCGGCATTCGCTCGACAGTCACGCAGGCCAGCACGGTCGCCGCGATACCGACCACCGGCGTGCTTGCCGCCGCCGGGGACGAGATCTCCGCGGCGATCGCCGCCCTGTTCGGCAACTATGGCCGCGACTACCAGCTCCTGGTGGCCCGGGCGGCGGCGTATCACGACCAGTTCGCCGCGGTGCTTGGCGGGGCGGGACGGGCATACGCCGCAGCTGAAGCCGCGAACACCGCTCCCCTTCAGCTGGTCGAACAGCTCATCAACGCACCTACGCAAACCCTGCTGGGACGCCCACTGATTGGCAACGGTGCCGGCGGCACGGCGGCCAGCCCCAACGGTGGCGCCGGGGGTCTGCTGTGGGGCAACGGCGGCAACGGCTACTCGCCCAGCACACCGGGCGTTGCCGGCGGCGCCGGTGGTGCCGCCGGTTTGATCGGCAACGGCGGCAACGGTGGCACCGGTGGGGCCGGCGCCGCGGGCGGTGCCGGCGGCAGCGGTGGCTGGCTGCTGGGCAACGGCGGGGCCGGCGGGGCGGGTGGTGCCGCCGCGATACCCGGTGGCGCCGGGGGCGACGGCGGAGCCGGCGGGGCGGCCCGACTGATCGGTACGGGCGGCGTCGGCGGCAACGGTGGGGCCGGCGCGACCGGGGCGAGCGGCGCGGACGGCATAGCCGGCGCTCCGGACGGCGCCACTGGCGGCCAGGGTGGCAGCGGGGGCAACGGCGGTGCCGGCGGAGGCGGCGGCCTGCTCGGCAGCGGCGGTATCGGCGGCGCAGGTGCGGCGGGCGGCGCGGGTGGTGCAGGCGGTTTGGGGCACGACGGCGCCGTCGGTCCCGTTCGCGGCGCCGACGGCACCGACGGCGGCAACGGCGGATCCGGCGGTCAGGGCGGCAACGGTGGCGCGGGTGGCGCGGGCGGCACCAACGTCCTGGGCCAGACCGCCGCCCAGGGGGTCGGTGGCGCAGGTGGCACCGGCGGGGCCGGCAACGCACCCGGTGACGGCGGGGCGGGCGCCACCGGCACCTGGACCGTCAATGCCGGCGTCGGCGGTGCCGGCGGCAAGGGCGGCGACCCGGGGCTCGGCGGTGGCGGCGGTGCCGGTGGCGCGGGTTCCACCCGGGGTGCAGACGGAGCTGCCGGGTCCTCCCCGACCACCGGAGGTGACGGCGGAGCCGGCGGCACCGGCGCCGACGGCACCATCCCGGGCGCCAACGGTGCGGACGGCGGCGCCGGCGGCGACGGGGGCAAGTACGGCAACGGTGGGGTCGGGGGTATCGGCGGCGACGGGGCCGACGGGTCGGCCGGTTACACCGCCGTGACCGGAGACGGCACCGATGGCGGCAGAGGTGGCGATGGCGGCAGTGGGGGCGACGGTGGAAACGGTGGCACCGCGAGCAGCGTCGGGGGTATGGGCGGGACCGGCGGAAATGCCGGCCACGGCGGCACCGGCGGCAATGGCGTTGAAGGAGCCACCGCCGTCCTCGCCGGGCAAGACGGCGGCGACGGCGGCGACGCGGGTGCCGGCGGTGACGGCGGCCGCGGCGGCGACGGCGGGACGGGTGGGACCGGAGTGGGTGGGCAGGCGCTCAGCGGTGCCGGCGGTGACGGCGGTGACGGCGCAGATGCCGGCGTTGCCGGCAAGGGCGGAAACGGTGCCATCGGAACCTCGGCAACCTTCGCCACCCCGATCGGCGGCCCCGGTGGCGACGGCGGCGACGGAGGCAACTCCGGGACGGCGGGAACCGGAGGGCACGGCGGGCTGGGCTCTTCGGCAGGCGACCAGGGCAGTGACGGCGTTACCTTCGCCGCGGGCGACGGTGGCAGAGGCGGTAACGGTGGCACGCTGACGACCAGCAACGGCAGCGGGGGTGACGGCGGGAGCGGCGGCGCCGGCGGCCAGGGCGGCACCCAGGCAGCGGGCGGAACCGGCGGTGACGGCGGTGACGGCGGTCGCGCCATATTCTTCTCAGCCAGCGGGTCGGGCGGCGCAGGAGGCGAAGGCGGTGCTGGCGGCGACGGCGTAACCGGCGGAAACGGCGGAAAGGGCGGCGCAGGTGGCGGCTCGAACGTGCCTGGGGGTGGAGCAGTCAACGGCGGCCTCGGCGGGGACGGCGGAGACGGTGGACGCGGCACGGCAGGCGCGGGTGGTCATGGCGGCGCGGGTGGCGACGGCGGTACGTCGACCGGAACCAGCGCCGGTAACGGTGGCAGCGGCGGCAAAGGTGGCGACGCCGCCAACGGCACCGCCGGTCAGGGCGGGAACGGCGGAACCGGCGGCGAGGGCCGGACCGCAAACGCGGCAGCCGGTGACGGCGGCACGGGCGGTGAGGGCGGCAACGCCACCAACGGCACCGGCGGTAAGGGCGGGGACGGCGGTATCGGCGGTAACGCCGCCGTGCTGTCCGGTGGTGACGGCGGAGACGGCGGCACGGGTGGTGCCGGTGATCCCGGCGGGGCCGGTGGCACTGGCGGACAAGGCGGCTACGGCGGCACCGTAGGCCAGGGCAACGCGCCCGGGGGTGGCGGCGGCGACGGCGGCGACGGCGGCCAGGGAATCGGTGCCGGCAGCGGCGGAAACGGCGGCACGGGTGGCAATGGTGGCGACGGTGGCCGCGGGACGCCGCTCGAACCGGGTGGCGACGGTGGTAGCGGCGGTACCGGAGGCGACGGCGGCGACTCCGACTCCGGCAGCGGCGGGCCCGGTGGGGACGGCGGCAGCGGCGGCGCCGGCGGACCCGGAATGCTCGAGCTCGGACTCGGGGGTGGACCCGGCGGGCCGGGTCAGCCCCCGAACGGCACCATCGGCGGCAGCGGCGGTACCGCGGGTACCGGCGGAAGCGGCGGCGGACAAACATAGGCGAGGTGTCCATGCACTACCGGGACTATCGGCTGCTGCGTGTGGCCGCCGGGGACGGGATCTGCCGGGCGTCTATCGACAATCCGCCGATCAACCTGCTCGATGTCGCACTGCTCACCGAACTCGACCGGCTGCTCATCGAGGTGGCCGCCGATGACGGGGTGCGGGTGCTGGTACTGGACTCGGCGGACCCGCAGACCTTCATCGCGCACGCGGACGTGGCGCTGATCGCGCACCTGCCACCCGATGACGTCGGGCTGCATGAGGAGTTGTCGCTCTTCCACGCCCTCACCGAGCGGGTGCGAACCCTGCCGAAAGCGACCATCGCCGTCATCGAAGGGGTGTGCCGCGGCGGCGGCTGCGAACTGGTCATGGCTTTCGACATGCGTTACGGGGCAACCGGCACAACGGTTTTGGGCCATCCGGAGGTGTCGGTGGGCATCGTTCCCGGTGGTGGCGGCACCCAGCGGCTGCCGCGGCTGGTGGGCCGGTCGCGGGCTCTCGAAGTGATCCTGGGCGGTCTGGACGTCGATGCCGAGACCGCCCAGGCCTGGGGTTACCTCAATCGGGCGCTGCCGGCCGACGAGTTGCGCCGGTTCGTCGACCGGCTGGCCCGCCGGATCGCGGCCGCCCCGGGGACCGCGATCGCGGCAGCCAAACTCGCGGTGGACGCCGCGTCCGCGGACCTGCCGACCGGCCTGCGCATCGAAGACCAACTGTTGCGCCAAACCGTCGCCACCCCGGTGGCCCGCCAGCTGCTGCAGGCGGCGACGGACACCGGGCGGATCAACCGAGGACCAGCGAGTCCCCGTCCGCGCTGACGTTGACCGGCACCACGTCGCCGTCGTGCACGTCGCCCGCCAGCAGCATCTTGGCCAGCTGATCGCCGATCGCCTGCTGCACCAGCCGGCGCAACGGTCGCGCCCCGTACACCGGGTCGAATCCGCGGTGCGCCAGCCACTGCTTGGCCGGTAGCGACACCTCCAGCTGCAACCGCCGCTGGGCGAGTCGTTTGGCCAGTTGGACCAGCTGGATGTCGACGATCTGCACCAGCTCCTCGGGGTTGAGGCCGTCGAAGATCAGCACATCGTCCAGGCGGTTGATGAATTCCGGCTTGAACGCCGAACGCACCGCCGCCATCACCATCTCCTCGGTGCCACCGGAGCCGAGGTTGGAGGTCAGGATCAGGATGGTGTTGCGGAAGTCCACCGTGCGGCCCTGGCCGTCGGTCAACCTGCCCTCGTCGAGCACCTGCAGTAGCACGTCGAACACATCCGGGTGGGCCTTCTCCACCTCGTCGAACAGCACCACGGTGTAGGGCCGGCGGCGCACCGACTCGGTCAGCTGACCACCCTGGTCGTAACCGATGTAGCCGGGCGGCGCACCGACCAGCCGAGCCACCGAGTGCTTCTCGCCGTACTCACTCATGTCGATGCGGACCATGGCGCGTTCGTCGTCGAACAGGAAGTCCGCCAACGCTTTTGCCAGCTCGGTTTTACCGACACCGGTCGGTCCGAGGAACAGGAACGAGCCGGTGGGCCGGTTCGGGTCGGCTACCCCGGCCCGGCTGCGGCGCACCGCGTCGGACACGGCCTGCACGGCCTTCTTCTGCCCGACGACGCGCTTGCCCAGCTCGTCTTCCATGCGCAACAGCTTGGCGGTCTCACCTTCCAGCAGCCGCCCCGCTGGGATGCCGGTCCACGCCGACACCACGTCGGCGATGTCGTCGGGGCCGACCTCCTCCTTGAGCATCACGTTCTCGCGGGCCTCGGCCTGCGGGATCGCCGCGTCGAGCTTCTTTTCGAGCTCAGGGATGCGGCCGTAGCGCAGTTCGGCGGTCTTTTCGTAGTTGCCGTCCCGCTCGGCACGCTCGGCTTCGCCGCGCAGCGTTTCCAGCTGTTCCTTGAGTTCGCGGACGACGTCGATGGCGTTCTTCTCGTTCTGCCATCTGGTGGTCAGCTCGGCCAGCTTCTCTTTGTAGTCGGCCAGTTCGGCGCGCAGCTTCTCCAGTCGCTCGCGTGAGGCGGCATCCTCCTCCTTGGCCAGCGCCATCTCTTCGATCTCGAGCCGACGGACCAGCCGCTCTACCTCGTCGATCTCCACCGGACGCGAGTCGATCTCCATCCGCAGCCGCGACGCGGACTCGTCGACCAGGTCGATCGCCTTGTCCGGCAGGAAACGCGCAGTGATGTAGCGGTCGGACAGCGTGGCCGCGGCCACCAGCGCGGAGTCGGTGATCCGCACGCCGTGGTGCACCTCGTAGCGGTCCTTGAGGCCGCGCAGGATGCCCACGGTGTCCTCCACGGACGGCTCGCCGACGAACACCTGCTGGAAACGGCGCTCCAACGCGGCGTCCTTCTCGATGTACTTGCGGTACTCGTCGAGCGTGGTCGCGCCGACCAGTCGCAGTTCGCCGCGGGCCAGCATCGGCTTGATCATGTTGCCGGCGTCCATCGCCGATTCGCCGGTGGCACCGGCGCCGACGATGGTGTGCAGCTCGTCGATGAACGTGATGATCTGCCCGGCGGAGTTCTTGATGTCGTCGAGGACGGCTTTGAGTCGTTCCTCGAACTCACCGCGGTACTTGGCGCCGGCCACCATCGATCCGAGATCCAGGGAGACGACGGTCTTGTCGCGCAGGCTTTCCGGCACGTCGCCGGCGACGATGCGCTGGGCGAGACCCTCCACGATCGCGGTCTTGCCGACGCCGGGCTCACCGATGAGCACCGGGTTGTTCTTGGTACGGCGGCTCAGCACCTGCACCACCCGACGAATCTCGTTGTCGCGCCCGATGACCGGGTCGAGTTTGCCGTCGCGGGCGCGTTCGGTGAGGTCGGTGGAGTACTTCTCCAGCGCCTGATAGGTGGCTTCGGGGTCGGCGCTGGTCACCCGCGCGCTGCCGCGCACTTTGACGAACGCGTCACTCAACGCCTGCGGCGACGCGCCGTGGCCGGTAAGCACCTTGGCGACGTCGGAGTCACCGGTGGCCAGGCCGACCAGCAGGTGCTCGGTGGAGACGAACTCGTCGTCCATCTCGGTGGCCAGGTGCTGAGCGGTGGTGATCGCCGCCAGCGACTCGCGGGACAGCTGGGGTTGCGAGCTGGCTCCGCTGCTCTGCGGCAACCGGTCCAGCAGTCGCTGGGTCTCAGTGCGGATGGCGGCGGGCTCGACACCGACAGCCTCCAACAGGGGGACGGCGATCCCGTCGTTCTGGGTCAGCAGCGCCATCAACAGATGGGCCGGCCTGATTTCGGGGTTGCCCGCGGACGATGCCGCCTGCAGTGCCGACGTCAGAGCCGCCTGCGTCTTGGTGGTCGGGTTGAAAGAGTCCACGACACCTCCGTTTCTGATACGTAGTTCAAAATCTCGTCGCGTAGTCCAACGCCGTCAAGGTTGAGTCTGTTCCGCTCAACTCTAACTTAATGTCTGCCGGGCCGTCACGGGACCCGTCTTGGGGAGCCGATGCTCCAAAAACGAGTTTGCGAAATGCCCTTCCCAAAAACGGTTCGCTGCGTAACGTGTCCGTCGATTCCTGCCTACCTGTCCGCGGAAGTACCTGGTGTTGGAGGGTTTTTCACGATGTCAATCATGGTCAATGCGGACGTTTTGTCCTGGGCGGCGACGGATCTCGCCGGCATCGAAAGTTCGCTGCGCGCGGCCACCGGGTTGGCGGCGGCGCCGACAACCGCGGTGGCGGCGGCCGGACTGGATGAGGTGTCGGCTGCGGTCGCCGCGCTGTTCGGCACCCTCGGGCGCGAATATCAGGAGTTGAGCGCGCAGGCGTCGTTGTTCCACAGCCAGTTCTGCCACACGCTGACCACCGCGGCCGGCGCTTATATGGGGGCCGAGGCCGCAAATGTGTCGCCGCTGCAGGCAGCCCTGAATGCGATCAACGCGCCTGCCCAGCAGTTACTGAACCGGCCGCTGATCGGCAACGGCGCCTGGGGTACTGCGACCAGCCCCGACGGCGGCCCGGGAGGGTTGTTGTGGGGCAACGGCGGCAACGGTTACTCGCAGACCACCGCGGGTCTGCCCGGGGGCGCCGGCGGTGCCGCGGGCCTGATCGGCAACGGCGGTAGCGGTGGCGCCGGCGGCGCGGGCGCATCCGGTGGGCAGGGCGGTAGCGGCGGCTGGCTGTACGGCGGTGGCGGGGCCGGTGGAGCCGGCGGCATCGGGGCGGGCGGGGTGGCCGCCGGCGCCGGCGGGGCGGGCGGTCGCGCCTGGTTCATCGGACCCGGCGGCGTCGGCGGGGCCGGCGGCGAGGGCCAGGCCGGTACCCCGGGTATCTCCGGGTCAACTGCCGGCTCGGGCACGGCGGGCGGGACGGGTGGCAACGGCGGCGCAGGCGGCGCCGGCGGCATGTTGGTCGGGGCTGGCGGGGCCGGCGGGGCAGGAGGCGCCGGCGGCGTCGGCGGCGCCGGTGGCGACGGTGCGGCCGGTGCCAACCAGCTCACCCCTGGCCTCGACGGTGGCACCGGCGGCGACAGCGGCAACGGTGCCTCCGGCGGGAAAGGTGGCTACGGCGGTGCCGGCGGTGCCGGCGGGCTGATCGGTGGCGACGGGATCCAGGGAGCCGGCGGCCGGGGCGGTAATGGCGGTGATGCCGGCACGGCCGGTCGCGGTGGCACGGGCGGCGAGGGCACATGGGCGTATAACAACGGCGTCGGGGGCGCCGGTGGACAGGGTGGCAATACCGGCACGGCCGGCACGGGCGGCGCGGGCGGCGCAGGGTCCCAGCCCGGCGCGCAAGGCCTCAACGGGCAGATTCCCACCGACAGCGGCAGCGGTGGCACCGGCGGCAAGGGTGCCGATGCCACCGCGATAGGCGGGACGGGAGCCGCAGGCGGGCGGGGCGGCAACGGGGGCAACTACGGCACCGGCGGCACCGGCGGCACCGGCGGCGCCGGTGCGCAGGGCGGTCCGGGCGCCGACGGGTCTGCTCCGGGTCAGTCCGGTACCACCGGCGCTACCGGCGGTCTCGGTGGCCGCGGTGGACAAGGCGGTGATGGCGGTGCCCTGGGCGGCAGCGGCGGCAAGGGTGGTGACGGCGGCACCGGCGGCACCGGTGGTACCGGGGGCGCGGGCATGACTGGCGCGAACGCCACCGGTGCAGGTGAGACCGGCAAGACCGGTGGCAATGGCGGAAGTGGCGGCTTTGGCGGTCAAGGTGGTGACGGCGGCGACGGCGGCAGCGACGCGCACGGCAACGTCGCCGTGGCGGGCAGAGGCGGCGGTGGCGGCGTCGGCGGACAGGGCGGTACCGCCGGCGACGGCGGCAAGGGCGGTGACGGCAGCTGGACGACCAACGCCGGCGTCGGCGGCACCGGTGGACAGGGCGGCGACACCGGGGACGGCGGTGCCGGCGGCTTGGGCGGCAACGGGTCCGCCACCGGTGCACAGGGCCTCAGCGGGCAGTCTCCCACCAGCACCGGCAATGGTGGAACCGGCGGCAAGGGTGCCGATGCCACCGTCGCCGGAGCGTCCGGCGCAGCCGGCGGCCGCGGCGGTGACGGCGGTAATCACGGCAACGGCGGCACCGGCGGCGTCGGTGGCGACGGCGCCCAGGGCGGCACCGGTCCGGCCGCGACGAAGGCTGACGGCAGCGACGCCACCGGCTACCAGGGCGGCCAGGGTGGCCAGGGCGGCCAGGGCGGAGCGGCCGGCGCCGGTGCTACCAACGGCAACGGCGGACGCGGCGGCAACGGTGGACAGGGCGGCCAGGGCGGCATCGGAATCACCGGCAACAACAGCGCCGGTGGCACCGGCGGCACCGGCGGCACCGGTGGGCAGGCCGGTGACGGTGGTCTGGCCGGCACCGGCGCCGGTTCGGCCGGCGTCCAAGGTGCGGCGGGCACCGGAGGCGCCGGGGGTGTGGGTGGCACCGGCGGCAAGGGCGACGTCGGGCACCACGCCACACTCGCCAACGGCAGCGACGCCACCGGCTACCAGGGTGGCCAGGGTGGCCAGGGCGGCGATGGCGGAGCGGCCGGCACCGGCGGCACTAACGGCAACGGCGGCCAGGGCGGCAAGGGCGGCGACGGCGGTCAGGGTGGCACCGGAATCACCGGCACCAGCAGCGCCGCCGCAGGCGACGGCGGCAGCGGCGGCACCGGCGGGGCGGCCGGCGGCGGCGGCCTCGCCGGGCAAGGGGTCGGCAGCGCAGGCGTTAGCGGTAACGCCGGCACCGGCGGCAACGGCGGGACAGGAGGCACCGGCGGCACCGGACACTCCGGCGCGAACGCAACCGACCCCGGGGGCGCCGGTGGCTCCGGGTCCACCGGCGGGTCGGGTGGTAATGGCGGCACCGGGGGCGCCGCGGGCATCGGTGGCACCAACGGCAACGGGGGCAACGGAGGCCGAGGCGGCTCCGGCGGCACCGGCGGTACCGGCGGCGACGGCGCCCAGGGGATCAGCCCGACCGGTGGTGGCTCCCTCGGCCAAGGTGGGCTGGGCGGCAGCGGTGGTCAGGGCGGCAACGGCGGACAGGGTGGCAGCGCCGGAGCGGGTGCCGGCGCATCAGGCAACACCGGTGTCGGTGGCACCGCCGGCACCGGCGGCACCGGCGGTCACGGCGGCCAAGGCGCCGCTGCTACCAGCATCGATGGCCCTGGCACCGGTGGCACCGGTGGTAGTGGAGGCAACGCCGGCACCGCCGGAGCTGGTTCGAGCACGGGCAACGCCGGCACCGGGGGAACCGGCGGTCAGGGCGGCCAAGGTGGCACCGGCCACAAGGGCAACAACGGCATAGCGGCCGGTTCCACAGGTGGTTCCGGCGACGAGGGTGGAATGGGTGGCAAAGGCGGTACCGGAGGCGCGGCCGGCACCGGCGGGACGAACGGCGATGGCGGCCGGGGCGGTCAAGGCGGCACCGGCGGTTCCGGCGGTACCGGCGGCGACGGCGCGCACGGCACCATACCGGCCGGCGGCGGCAACAGCGGCCAGGGCGGCCTCGGTGGTGAAGGTGGCACCGGCGGCACCGGCGGGCAAGGCGGCAACGCGGGTTCTGGTGCCGGGACAGCGGGCAATTCCGGCAACGGCGGCACGGCAGGAACCGGCGGAACCGGCGGAACTGGCGGCGAAGGCGCAGCAGCCACCAGCACCACGAGTGCCGGTAAGGGCGGCACCGGCGGAACCGGCGGCAAAGCCGGCGCCGCAGGCACCAATGCCGGCGCGGACAGCGCGGGGGCCGGCGGCACCGGAGGCATGGGTGGTCAGGGCGGCGATGGCGCCAAAGGCGTCAACGCCACCGGCCCCGGCGCCACCGGTGGCACCGGCACCGGTGGCGGCGATGGCGGCCAGGGCGGCCGGGGTGGCGCGGCCGGTGTCGGCGGCGCCAACGGTGACGGCGGTCAAGGCGGCCAGGGTGGTCAAGGCGGTGACGGTGGCACTGGCGGTGCTGGCGCACAAGGAATTGAACCGGTCGGCGGCGGCACCAGTGGCCAGGGGGGCCAAGGCGGTGACGGTGGCACCGGCGGTGCGGGCGGCGTGGGCGGCAAGGCCGGTTCCGGCGCCGGCGCAGCGGGCGATGGGGGTGTCGGCGGTACCGCCGGCACCGGTGGCACCGGAGGCCTCGGTGGCCGAGGCGCCAACGTCACCGGTGCTGAGGGCCCCGGTACCGGCGGAACTGGTGGAACCGGTGGTGCCGCGGGCAAGGCCGGCGACGGCGGAGAGGCAGTCGCGGGCGGATCCAACGGCCACGGCGGCCACGGCGGCCAGGGCGGTACCGGCGGCAGAGGCGGGAACGGCGGCACCGGTACGCAAGGGACCAAGCCTACCGGTGGCGGACTCAACGGTCAGGGTGGCCAGGGCGGCGCAGGTGGTACCGGCGGCCAGGGCAGCCAGGGCGGCGAGGCGGGTACCGGTGCCGGCACAGTTGGCAACGGCGGCACCGGCGGCACCGGCGGCAGCGGCGGCCAGGGCGGCAACGGCGGCAACGGCGCCACCGCCACGCTGACCGAGGGACCCGGCACCGGCGGCACCGGCGGCGTCGGTGGCAACGCTGGACAGGCCGGCGCGGGCGGCACGGCGACCATCGGCGGCGCCAACGGCGACGGCGGCCACGGCGGCCAGGGCGGGCAAGGTGGCACCGGCGGCCTGGGCGGCACCGGCTTGCAAGGCAGCAGCCCCGTTGGAGGTACCGACGCCCAAGGCGGAGTCGGCGGAGCGGGTGGCACCGGCGGCCAAGGCAGCCAGGGTGGCGTGGCCGGTACCGGCGCTGGTTCCGTGGGTGATGGCGGCGACGGCGGCACCGGGGGCACCGGCGGCACCGGTGGGCTCGGCGGACGGGGTGCCAACGGCACCGCCACCCAGGGCCCCGGCACCGGCGGCACCGGCGGCGTTGGTGGCTCCGCTGGACAGGCCGGCGCGGGCGGCGCGGCGACCATCGGCGGCGCCAACGGCGACGGTGGCCACGGCGGCCAGGGTGGCACCGGCGGCCAGGGCGGCCAAGGTGGCAACGGCGCCCAGGGCGCCGCACCCGCCGGCGGAACCGTTGCTCAGGGCGGCACCGGCGGCCGGGGTGGTGCCGGTGGCACGGGCAGCGAAGGCGGCATCGCCGGCGCCGGCGCCGGCGAAGTGGGCGGCGGCGGCACCGGCGGCACGGCGGGCACCGGTGGCGCAGGCGGTCTCGGTGGCACGGGTGCCGCCGGCACGGCCACCCAGGGCGCCGGCACCGGCGGTGACGGAGGCACCGGAGGCGCCGCCGGATTGGCTGGTACCGGTGGCCAGGCAGAAATCGGCGGTTCCAACGGCGACGGCGGCCTGGGCGGCACCGGTGGTCAGGGCGGCCAAGGCGGCACCGGTGGTGCTGGCGCGCAAGGCGCTGCACCGATCGGCGGCACCAATGGTCAGGGCGGAATGGGCGGCCGAGGCGGCAACGGGGGCCAGGGTGGCACCGGCGGCCTGGCCGGTGTCGGTGCCGGCACCGTCGGCGACGGCGGTGACGGAGGCGCCGGCGGACAGGGCGGCACCGGCGGCACGGGCGGCCGAGGCGCGGCCGGTGATGGGACCAACGGGCCCGGCACCGGGGGGACCGGTGGCCACGGCGGTAACGCCGGCCTGGCCGGAAACGGCGGCAACGCGGGCATCGGCGGGACCAACGGCGACGGTGGCCAGGGCGCCCAGGGCGGCACCGGCGGCACCGGCGGCGCAGGCGGCCTAGGGACGCAGGGCGCCACTCCGGTCGGCGGCGGCGACAGCGGTCAGGGCGGCCAAGGTGGCCAGGCCGGCAATGGTGGCCAGGGCAATTCCGGCGGTCAGGCCGGCACCGGTGCCGGAGCAGCGGGCAGCAACGGTACCGGCGGCACTGCGGGCACCGGCGGCACCGGTGGCATCGGCGGCCAGGGTGCATCCGGCAGCAGCGGCCTGCTGCCCGGTACCGGAGGAACGGGCGGCAACGGCGGGGCGGCCGGCACCGCCGCGGCCGGGGGCAACGCCGGCGCCGGAGGTACCGGGGGCCAGGGTGGTCAGGGTGGCACCGGTGCCGCCGGCATCGATGCCACCCAGCCCGGCGGCACTGGCGGCAAGGGCAGCACCGGCGGCATGGGCGGCAAGGGTGGCAACGGCGGCACCGCGGGTGTCGGCGGCACCAACGGCGACGGCGGCCAGGGCGGCCAAGGCGGTCAGGGCGGCCCGGGCGGGCAGGGCGGTCCCGGTGCGCAGGGCACCACACCCATCGCAGCCGGCCAGGGCGGTACGGGTGGCGACGGCGGGCAGGGCGGTACTGGCGGCAAAACAGGGACCGGTGCCGGCGCAGCGGGCCACAACGGCGTCGGCGGCACTGCCGGCACCGGTGGAACAGGCGGAAATGGTGGCACCGGCGCCGCAGCAACCAGCACCCAGGGTCCGGGCACCGGTGGCACCGGTGGCACGGGCGGCAAAGCCGGCACCCCAGGCGTGGGCGGGGGTGCTGCCGGCACTGCCGGAACCGGCGGCGCCGGTGGAACCGGAGGCGACAGCAACTACGGTCCGGGCGGCACGGGCGGCACCGGCGGCGCCGGTGGCCAGGGCAGCACGACCGTCACCGGCGGCAAAGGCGGCGCCGGCGGAACGGGTGGCAATTCCACCATCAACCTCAACATCAGCAAAGCTGATGCGTCCGGTGGTACCGGTGGCAACGGCGGCCGGGGTGGAGACGGTTACATCGGTGGCGCCGGGGGGAACGGCGGCCAAGGTGGGACCGGCGGGTCGAGCCACACCCGCGCAGCCGGCGGGAACGGCGGCAACGGCGGAGCCGGCGGCGACGGCATCGTCGCCGGAGGTGCCGGTGGCACCGGCGGATCGGGCAACTCCGCCGGCGTCGCGAGTGTTCCGTTCAGCGGCATGCCGATCCCCGGTCAGGCCCCCGGCGGTAACGGCGGCAACGGCGGAACCGGCGGCAACGCCGTCAAGGGCCGGGGTGGCGACGGTGGCCGCGGCGGTTTCGGCTGGTTCTCCGGCGCCGACAGCGATGGCGGTGACGGGGGCGACGGGGGCAACGGCGGAGCCGGTGCCGGCCCCGGCGGAGCCGGCGGTAACGGTGGCACCGGTGGATCCGGAGGTGAAGGCAACGCGTTCTATAACACCTTCGGAGGCGAGGGGGGCGACGGTGGCAACGGCGGCCCCGGCCAGGGCGGGAAGGGTGGCGAGGGCCAGTCCGGAACGATTCCGACCGGGGTTGGCGGTGGGACCGGTGGGGCCGGAGGCGTAGGTGGGCCGGCATAGCACCCGGTGATATCGGGTCGACGCGGCGCCAGACCTCCCGCGACTGGTGAGCGCGCTCGGCGACAGAGTGGACCGCTAGGTACCTAGAATCGGGTCCCGTGGGCCTTGACGACCGGGAATCTCTACAGGTGTTGCGGGACGCGTTCAAGCCCGGCGACACCGATGTCGTCCACCGCTTCTACACCCACTGGTTCGCCCTGGACCCCGGCGTCCGCGACCTGTTTCCCCCCGATATGGCGAGCCAGCGCGCTGCTTTCGCGCACGCGATGCACTGGCTCTACGGCGAACTGATCGCCCAGCGCGCCGACGAGCCGGTGGCCTTCCTGGCCCAATTGGGCCGCGACCACCGCAAGTACGGGGTGCTGCCGGCCCACTACGCGACGCTGCGACGCGCGCTGCATGCGACCTTGCGCAGCCACCTGGACGGCGGATGGACCGACGCGATCGCCGAGGCCGCCGATCAGTCGCTCAACCTGTTTGCCGGAGTGATGAGTGGGGCCGCGGACTCCGAGGACGCTCCTGCCTGGTGGGACGGAACAGTCATCGAACACACCCGGGTGTCGCGCGATCTCGCGGTCGTGCGGCTGCGCCTGGACCGATCGCTGCAGCACCACCCCGGGCAGTACGTCAACGTGCAGATACCGCAGTGCCCGCGCCGCTGGCGATACCTGTCCCCCGCCATACCCGCCGATCCCGACGGTGGGGTCGAGTTCCACGTCCGCGTGGTGCCGGGCGGCCTGGTCAGCAACGCCGTCGTCACCGAAACCCGGGCCGGCGACCGGTGGCGGTTGTCAAGCCCGCACGGCGGCCTGCACGTCGACCGCGGCGGCGACGACGTGCTGATGGTCGCCGGCTCCACCGGGCTGGCCCCGCTGCGCGCACTGATCATGGACCTGTGCCGGTTCGCCGAGAATCCGCGGGTGCACCTGTTCTTCGGCGCCCGCTACCCGTGCGAGCTCTACGACCTGCGGACGTTATGGCAGGTGGCCGCACACAACCCGTGGTTGTCGGTATCGCCGGTGTCGGAATACAACCGGGACCCGCCGTGGGCGGCCGACTACCCGGACCCGTCGCCGCCACGCGGACTGCACGTCCGTCAGACCGGACGACTGCCCGACGTCGTCGCCAGGTACGGCAGCTGGGGTGACCGGCAGATCCTGATCTGCGGCGGACCCGGCATGGTTGCAGCCACCCGAGCGGCGCTGATCGCCAAAGGCGCGCCGCCCGACCGCATTCAGCACGATCCGTTGTCGCGCTAGACCCTGAGCCTGACGCATCAACGGCGCGAGCGCGGCTGCCAGACCACCAGCGCCGTGCTCTTGGGCACCACCGCGACCTCGCGGCGCTGGTTGGCACGTAACGCCGCCACCTCTTCGGCCAATTCCTTCAGCCGGGACTGCAGGGCATCGACCTGGTTGGTCAGCTCGATGATGCGTTTGATGCCGGCGAGGTTAACGCCTTCGTCCTGGGACAGTCGCTGCACCTCGCGTAGCAGGTCCACGTCGTGCTCGGAATAGCGGCGCCCGCCGCCGGGAGTGCGCTGCGGGCTGACCAGCCCGAGCCGGTCGTAGGTGCGCAGCGTCTGCGCATGCATACCGGCCAGCTCGGCGGCCACCGAGATCAGAAACGTCCGCGCTTCCTCGCCCTTCTTGGCCGCCATCAGCGATTACCTGCCCAACCTGCCCTCGGATCGAATCCGCTGGCCCGCTCGGCGGCCGCGTAGGCTTCCAGCGCCTCTTGGGCGGCGCCTTCCAGGTTCGGCGGCACCGCCACCTTGACGGTGACGAGCAGGTCGCCGCTACCGCCACTGCGCTTGGGCACGCCGCGTCCGCGCACCCGCAAGATGCGTCCGTCGGCGGTGCCTTTGGGCACCCGGACACCGACCTTGCCGTCCAGCGTCGGCACCGAAAGCGTCGAGCCCAAAGCCAACTCGGTGAAGCTGACCGGCACTGTCACGGTGAGGTCGTCACCGTCGCGGCCGAAGACTTTGTCGGGCCGCACGTGCACGGTGACGTAGAGGTCCCCGGACGGCGCGCCGCGCAGCCCGGCCTCGCCCTGGCCGGCCAGCCTGATCCGCTGACCGTCCTCGACGCCCGGCGGGATCCGCACATTGATGGTGCGGGTGCGGGTGGTGACGCCGGTGCCTTTGCACTCCTCACAGGGGTGCTCGATGATCGAGCCGCTGCCCCGGCACTCGGTGCAGGGTTCGGAGAAGCCGAACGCGCCCTGATTGCGGTTGATCACGCCGGCGCCGTTGCAGTTCGGACACACCTTGGGGCTGGTGCCGGGCCGTGCGCCACTGCCGTGGCAGTTGGTGCACGGTGCCGGGCTGGTCAGCCGCAACGGCATCGCGACGCCCTGGGCGGCCTCGACGAAATCCAGTTCCGTCTCGGTTTCCAGGTCGTTCCCGCGCCGGGGCCGGCTGGGCCGCGGCGTGCTGCCGCCGCGGCCGAACAGGCCACCGAACAGGTCGCCGATGTTGGCGCCGCCGGACCGGCCGGCGGCGTCGAACAGGTCGTTCAGGTTGAACTCGGCACCGTCACCGCCGCCGAACCCGCCCGTGTCGAAGCGACGGCCGCCGAAGCCGCCGCCGCCGGCGAACAACCGGCGGGTCTCGTCGTATTCCTTGCGCTTGGCCTCGTCGGACAGGACGCTGTAGGCCTCCGAAACCGCCTTGAACCGTTCGGCTCCGGCCGGGTTCTTGTCCGGATGCAGGTCCGAGGCCAACTTGCGGTATGCGGTCTTGATCTCTTTGGCGTCGGCATCGGAGGCAACGCCCAACTCCTTGTAGAAGTCCTTCTCGACCCATTCACGCTGAGCCACTTCGCGTCACCTCCTTACCTTGTCTTCATTTCCGATGTTCCTGATTCTGTGCCCTACTGCGCCTGAGTGCCGGGGTTATCCGCCGTGTCGGCCGGCTCGGATTCCAGAATGCTGGCAAATGGATCCGACTCCGCCGCGGCGGTCTCGTCGACGACGGTGTCGACCACACCGACCATCGCGTGCCGCAGCACCTGATCGCCGAGCTGGTAGCCCTGCCGCATCACGGTGCCGATCACCGGCTTGGAATTCGGCCCACCGTCGCCCTCGTGCTGCACCGCTTCGTGCAGGGCAGGGTCGAAATCCTCGCCTTCGGCGCCGAATTCGGTGAGCCCGAGCCCGGTCAGCACATTCGTCAGCTTGTCCGCGACCGACTTCATCGGCCCCGATTCCAGGTCGCCGTGCTTGCGCGCCCGGTCCAGGTCGTCGAGCACGCCCAGCAGTTGACTGACGACGTTGGCCTTGGCCCGATCGGCCGCGGCCTGCTGGTCGCGCAGTGCCCGCTTGCGGTAGTTGGCGAAATCGGCCTGCACGCGCTGCAGGTCAGCAGTCAGCTCGGCCACCTTGGTGGAGGACTCGGCCGGGCCGGACCCTCCTGGCGCCGAAGCGCCAGGAGGAACGTCGCGTACCTCGCCCGTCTCGGGATCGATCCGGCGCTTGTCGGTGACGGTCACCGGCTCCGGCTGGTTGTCGTGAGTTCCGGTCACTTGGACTCCCGGTCGTCGTCGACCACCTCCGCGTCCACCACGTCGTCGGGCCCGCCGGCCTGATCGAAGCCGCCGCCGGGTTGCCCGCCGCCGGCCGCGCCGCCCTCAGCCTGGGCGGCCTCGTAGATGGCCTGACCCAGCGCCTGGGACTCCTGGCCCAGTTTCTCCATAGCCGACTTGATCGCGGAGATGTCGTCGCCGGCCAGCGCCGACTTCGCGTCGCCGACCGCGGCTTCCACCTTGCTCAGCGTGTCCTGGGGCACCTTCGAGCCACCTTCGGCCTCGCGTTGTTCTTTGACGAACTTCTCCGTCTGGTAGACCAGCGTCTCGGCCTGGTTGCGCACGTCGGCTTCCTCGCGACGCTTGCGGTCTTCGTCCGCATGCGCCTCAGCGTCCTTGATCATCCGGTCGATCTCTTCCTTCGAGATGCCGGACCCCTCCTGGATGCGGATGGTGTTCTCCTTGCCGGTGCCCTTGTCCTTGGCCGTGACGTGCACGATGCCGTTGGCGTCGATGTCGAAGGTGACCTCGATCTGCGGGACACCACGCGGGGCGGGTGCGATCCCGGTCAGCTCGAAGCTGCCGAGCAGCTTGTTGTGCGACGCGATCTCCCGCTCCCCCTGGAAGACCTGGATCTGCACCGACGGCTGGTTGTCGTCGGCCGTGGTGAAGGTTTCCGAGCGCTTCGTCGGGATCGTGGTGTTGCGTTCGATCAGCTTGGTCATCACGCCGCCCTTGGTCTCGATACCCAGGCTCAGCGGTGTGACGTCAAGCAGCAGAACGTCTTTGACCTCGCCCCGGAGGACGCCCGCCTGCAAAGCGGCGCCCACGGCGACAACCTCGTCGGGGTTGACGCCCTTGTTGGGCTCCTTGCCGCCGGTCATCTCCTTGACCAGGTCGGTGACCGCGGGCATACGGGTCGAGCCACCGACCAGAACCACGTGGTCGATGTCGCCCACCGAGATGCCGGCGTCGGCGATGACCGACTGGAACGGCTTGCGGGTGCGGTCCAGCAGATCCTGAGTGATGCGCTGGAACTCGGCCCGGGTGAGCTGCTCGTCGAGGAACAGCGGGTTCTTGTCCGCGTCGACGGTGATGTAGGGCAGGTTGATCGAGGTGCTCTGGCTCGAGCTGAGTTCGATCTTGGCCTTCTCGGCGGCTTCACGCAGCCGTTGCATGGCCATCTTGTCCTTGGTCAGGTCGATGCCGCTGGTGCCCTTGAACTTCTCCACCAGCCAGTCGACGACGCGCTGGTCCCAGTCGTCGCCGCCGAGGTGGTTGTCACCGCTGGTGGCACGCACCTCGACGACGCCCTCGCCGATCTCGAGCAATGACACGTCGAAGGTGCCGCCGCCGAGGTCGAAGACCAGGATGGTCTGTTCTTTCTCGCCTTTGTCCAGGCCGTAGGCCAGCGCGGCCGCGGTCGGCTCGTTGACGATGCGCAGCACGTTGAGGCCGGCGATCTGGCCGGCGTCCTTGGTCGCCTGACGCTGGGCGTCGTTGAAGTAGGCGGGAACGGTGATCACCGCGTCGGCGATGTCCTCACCGAGGTAGGCCTCGGCGTCCCTCTTCAACTTCTGCAGCACCCGGGCGCTGATCTCCGGCGCGGTGTACTGCTTGCCATCGATGTCGACCGACCAGTCCGTGCCCATGTGGCGCTTCACTGATCGGATGGTGCGGTCGACGTTAGTGACCGCCTGATTCTTGGCGGGCTGGCCGACCAACACTTCGCCGTTGCGCGCGAACGCGACGACGGACGGCGTCGTCCGCGAGCCCTCGGAGTTTGCGACGACGACGGGGTCGCCACCCTCCAGAACTGCGACGACGGAGTTGGTGGTCCCGAGGTCGATGCCGACCGCACGAGCCATAGTGATTTCCTCCTGAATGTGTAGAGCTTCGTTGTTGCACTATGCTGAGTGAACCCCGCTCAAGACTGCTCCGTCCGACACCTTGCTGTCAACTCGGACTTGAGTCTAGTTCACTCAACTTGTCGATCATGCTAACGGCAGACTGCCGAACTTTGTTCCCGGGGCGGCGCCGGATACGCCGTATGCAGTCGCTATGAAAACGCAGAATTCGCGAAATAAATTACGTGTCGGCTCTTATATTTGTGGCGGGGCAAGTACAGAACGGGGAGTGGGTGTCTAGCAGCATGGCGCCGAGTGAGCAAGTACGTAGGAGCGGCCTGTCGGCGCAGGGCAGGATGCTGGCCTACAGCGCGGTGCTGGCGCTGATCGCCGGCTGGGTGAACGCGGTGGCGATCCTGACCTTGGCCGTTCCGGTCGGCAACCTCACCGGTGTCACCACCCAGATCGGCATGGACACCGCCCACCCGTGGCGTTACGAAAGCCACGTGCTCGGCGCGATTCTGCTGGGCTTTCTGCTGGGAGCGGCCGTCGCCGGCACGCTGCTGTCATCGAATCGGCAGCCGCTGGCCCGTCGGCACGCGGCGGTATTGACCATCGAGGCCATCCTGCTGCTGGCAGCCGCCGCCGGCGTCACCGCGGACAAGAACGAGATCGCGCTGCTCGGCATCGAAGAGACCGCGGTGCAGGGGCTCTTCGCTGCGGCGGCGCTCGGCATGCAAAACGGGCTGACGTCCAGCTTCCGCGGGATGGCGGTCCGCACCACCCACTTCACCGGCACCGTCACCGACCTCGGGTTAATGCTGGGCCGCAGCCGCGAGCACGGATTCGACAAGTGGAAGGCGGCGATTCTTGCCACCACGCTGCTGATGTTCATCAGCGGCGCGGTCGCCGGCCTGTTCGCGGGCGCGAAGTTCGACGGCTACGCACTGGCGGTTCCCGCAGTGATCTGCCTGACCATGGGTGTCGTGAACGTCGCAGTGAGCCGTGCGCCACGCGAGGTCCCGGCGGCTGAAGCGGTCGCCGTCTGAATCTCTCCCGAGTCCGGTCGGGTGAATTGCGGCAGCCGGGTTGACACGGCACGCTCACGTCGTGCTGGTGAGATAGCCTGACTTCCAATTCTCGCAAGACTTCGCGGTAGCTACGGCGATAAGGAACCGGATGACACCGTCCGCTAATGCGCTGGAGCGCGAAGACGAGGGGTATCACAAGGCGCTCAAGAAGCGTCAGATTCAGATGATCGCCCTGGGCGGCGCAATCGGGACGGGACTGTTCCTCGGCGCCGGCGGCCGACTCGCCTCTGCAGGCCCGGGCCTGTTCATCGTCTTCGGAATCTGCGGTGTTTTCGTCTTCCTCATCCTGCGCGCTCTCGGGGAACTGGTGCTCTACCGGCCGTCGTCGGGTTCGTTCGTGTCCTACGCGCGCGAGTTCTTCGGTGAGAAGGTGGCGTACGCCGCCGGCTGGATGTACTTCCTGAACTGGGCGATGACCGGCATCGTGGACACCACCGCGATCGCGCAATACTGCCGCTACTGGCACATGTTCCAGGTCATCCCGCAATGGCTGTTGGCGTTGATCGCGCTGATCGCGGTGCTGTCGATGAACCTGATCTCGGTCAAGCTCTTCGGGGAGCTGGAATTCTGGGCCGCGCTGATCAAGGTGCTGGCGCTGGTGACGTTTCTCATCGTCGGCACGGTCTTCCTTGCCGGCCGGTTCAAGGTCGACGGCCACGACACCGGCTGGTCGCTGTGGAGTGACCACGGCGGGCTGCTGCCGACCGGCCTGCTGCCGCTGGTACTGGTCACCTCGGGAGTGGTATTCGCCTATGCCGCAATCGAACTGGTCGGCATCGCGGCCGGGGAGACCGAGGATCCGGAGAAGATCATGCCGCGCGCGATCAACTCGGTGGTGTTCCGGATCGCTGTCTTCTACATCGGATCGACCGTCCTGCTGGCGCTGCTGCTGCCCTACACCGAATACAAGGACGGCGAAAGCCCCTTCGTGACGTTCTTCAACAAGCTCGGTATCTCCTGGGGCGACGACCTGATGAACCTGGTGGTGCTCACCGCTGCGCTGTCCAGCCTGAATGCCGGTCTCTACTCCACCGGCCGGATCCTGCGGTCGATGGCAATCAACGGCAGCGGCCCCAAGTTCACCGGTGTGATGTCGAAGAACGGG
The DNA here is from genome assembly GCF_059812965.1 of Mycobacterium sp. NGS29. NCBI lineage: Bacteria > Bacillati > Actinomycetota > Actinomycetes > Mycobacteriales > Mycobacteriaceae > Mycobacterium > Mycobacterium sp. NGS29. The sequence goes on along the minus strand of NZ_JCALDR010000002.1, from coordinate 9,447 downwards.
GTGCCGTTCGGCGGCATTCTGTTGACCGCCGGAATCGGGTTGTTCGGAATCGGACTGAACGCGGTCACACCGAAGCACGCGTTCGAGATCGTGCTGCACATCGCCGCCACCGGCGTGATCGTGGCGTGGGCGACGATCGTGGCCTGCCAGTTGCGCTTTCACAAGCTGACGCAGGCCGGTGAGCACGAACGGCCGAAGTTCCGCATGCCGCTCTCGCCGTACACCGGGTGGGTCACCTTGGCGTTCCTGGCGGGTGTGCTGGTGCTGATGATGTTCGACAAGGAATACGGCAAGTGGATGATCGCGGCCATGCTGCTCGGCATTCCTGCGCTGGTCGGCGGCTGGTTCCTGGTGCGAAACCGGGTGCGGGCCGCCGCTGATGCCCGCTCGGCGCACGAGCCACCCCCGGCCTGAGCACCATGTAGCGGTAACGCTTTGCCTACGGCGTCGTTCCAACCGCGCGTCGCCGCAGCAACTTGCGTACGCACGCCCTTACTCTGACTTCCTGATATCTGAGATTGCAGGGAGTAGCGCGTGCGGTTATTGCCGAAGGCACGGTTAGGCCTGCTGGCCGTTGCCGTGCTCGTCGCCGGATGCAGCACCACGATTGACGGCAGGCCGATCGCCGCCCCGGGCGGTCATGGGCCGGCCGAACCGACTTTTCCCACGCCCCGGCCCTCGGTTCCCCCGCCGCTGGCGCCGACCTCCTCCCCCGTCGCGCTCCCACCCACCAACCCCGGGACCACCAGTAGCCCCGCGCCGGGCGCCATCCCGCTCAAGGCCGACGACAACGGCTATGTCTTCATCGAGACAAAATCGGGCATCACCCGCTGCCAGATCAATAAGGAGAGCGTCGGCTGCGAGGCGCCGTTCACCAATTCGCCGATCCAGGAAGGTGAGCACGCCAACGGGGTGCACATCACCGCCGCCGGCAACGTGCAGTGGATCCTGGGCAATCTCGGCGCCATCCCCACCGTCACCATCGACTACAAGACCTACGACGCGCAGGGCTGGACGATCGTCGCCACCAAGGACGGCACGCGTTTCGAGAACAACGGCACCCGGCACGGAATGTTCGTCAGCATCGACAAGGTCAGCACGTTCTGACCGGCCGCCGACCTATACCATCGACTCGTGGCAAACAACGGCCCACCTGACGACTTCAACGAACAGCCGACCCAGTACGGGGGGTTCGGCGGCCATCCGCCGCAAGGCCCGCCCGCCGGCAGGCCGCCGCAGGGCGGGCCCTATCAAGGTCCGACTCAGCAGGGCCCACCTCCCGGGGTGCCGCAACAGCACCAGCCCACCGTCCAGGGCCCGCCGCCCGGCAACCCGTCGCAGAATCAGCCCACGGTTCAAGGTCCGCCGCCCTCCGGTCCGCAGTATCAGCCGACCGTCCAGGGCCCGCCGCCCGGCGGCGCCCAGTACCCGCCGGGTGATCCGTCGCTGATGCACCAGCCGACCGTGGAGGGCAGACCGCCACTGGGCCCCGAGTCGCAATATCCGCCCGGCGACCCGTCGCTGATGTACCAGCCGACGGTGGAGGGGTCCCCGCCCGACCAGTTCGCACCGCTGGACTCCGACGACCCCAATGCCGACGCACGGCCCTGGTACCGCAAACCCGTGACGCTCGCCCTGTGGGCGGCGTTGGTGCTGATCCTGCTCGCCCTGATCGCCTACGGCGTCAGCCAACTGTTCGGCAGCGGCACCAGCCCAGCTCCCGCACCGAGCACCTCCTCAACGACCAGCACCACGACAACCACCACCAGTGAGTCCACTAGCACGACGACCACCACTACCGAGTCGTCCAGCGAAGAGCCGAGCGAGCCGAGTAGCCCGGCACCCGCACCGCCGAACAACCCGCCTCGCAGTCAGCCGCCCCAACAGCCGACACAGCAACCGACCCATCGCGGCCCGCATCTGCCGCAACTGCCGCCGCTGCCGCCGACAATCACGATTCCGGGCGGACCCACGATCACGGTGCCGAAGCTGCCCTGAGTCAGGTCACCGATCGGCAACGGGCCCGCGTGGCTGTGCTCTGGGCAAGGCTCTGACAACTAGCATCGGCAGCCGTGACCAGGTACGACCCGCCGGATTACGGCGCCAACGACCCGACCGTTCACGGCAATTACGGCTATGGCGCCACCGGCGTCCCGGCGTACGGCCAGGGTCCGGAACCCGAGCCCACTCCCGGCTGGCGTAAGCCTCTCGCCCTGGTGGGCTGGGGTGTGCTGATCGCGGTGCTGCTGGGGCTCATCATCTACGGCATCGTGTTGCTGGCCCAGGGCCGCCCGAGTCCGGCTTCGGTCACCACTACCACAACCACCACTCCGACGACGACGACGAGCACGACGGCTACGTCAACGTCCCCCACCACGACCACCACCACGACGACAACCACGACCACGACCACCACGACGACGACGACGACGACGACGACCGAGACGACCACTTCCACGACGCCGACCACCACGTCCGCCTCGCCTACCACGACGCCGGCCGAATCCCCGAGATCCGGTGTCCTGCCGCGGTTGCCGTCGCAGATCACGCTGCCGTCGATACCCACTGTCATCAATTTGCCGCCGGGCCTGTGACCCGTCTCCGTCGGATCCGGGGCGGCTATGGTGGGGAACGGCCGTCGACCGTCAGCGAAACAACGGACACAGGGGTGGGGACATGAGCGAGCCGCTCGGCTTGTCGATCGGGGTGGCCAACCTGGTCGCGGCACGCTCGGGTAGCGCCCCGGTCGCCCGCACACCGGTACTGACGCTGTTCGACAACCGGCAATCCGAAGTCGGCCTGCCCGACGAGAACCCGAACCTCACCGAGTCCGGCCTGGTACTGCGGGGTTTTGTCGAGCGGGTCGGTGACCCGTCGCCGCTGGTCGCTGCCGACGGCACCAAATACCTCGGCCAGGCACTCACCATCGAGGCGCTCGAGGCGATGGCCCGCACCGTCGGCTACGGGACCCCGATCACCGTCGCCGTCCCTGCGTACTGGTCGCAGAACCAGGTCGCCGCGCTGCGTCAGGAACTGTTCGCCCAACCGGACCTCGCCGCCAAAGGCGGGACGCCGACGCTGGTATCTGATGCCACCGCGGCGCTGGCGGCGCTGGCCACTCAGCCCGGGTTCCCCACCGGCGGCGTCATAGCCGTGTGCGATTTCGGCGCCGGCGGCACCAGCATCACGTTGGCCAACGCCGGGGGAAACTTCGACCAGATCGGCAGTACGGTCCGGTACAGCGAACTTTCCGGTGACGAGATCGACCAGCTCATCCTGAACCACTTGCTGACCGTCGCACCCGGAGCCGACACCACCAACCTCTCCGTCACGGCGACCTCGATGGGGTCGGTGACGCGGATGCTCGGCAGCTGCCGGACCGCCAAGGAACAACTCTCCGCGACAACAGTGGCCAGCATCGCGACCGGCAACCCCGGAGGGGCTCAGCACCTTTCCCGCAGCGATCTGGAACAACTCCTCACCGCACCGCTGGACCGCTTCGTCGGCACGGTTCGAGAAGTACTGCAGCGCAACGGAATTGGTCAGCTCTCTGCGGTGGCGGCGGTCGGCGGCGGCGCCAACATCCCGCTGATCGCGACACGTCTGTCCGAAGGACTGCGAGTACCTGTCCTCACCCCGCCGCAGCCGCTGTTCAGTGCGGCCATCGGGGCAGCCACTCTGGGCACCTCAGCGGGAGCGGCCACGGGCATCGGTCCCGCCGTGGACATGCCGACCGGCATCGTCGGTGCCGCTGCGGCCGCCGGCGCCGCCGGTGCCGCCACCATGGCGTCGCCTACCGCGCCCACGACCGAACCCACCGGAGCGGTGCCCACCGAGGCGTTTCCCGAGGACGCCCGCAACGAGACCGACCGCGCCCTGGCGTGGTCGGAAGACAGTGGCACCGGGATGGAACCGGTCCCCTACTCCGGTCCCGCCGACTACACCAGTCCTGGTGAGCCGGTGCTTGCGCCCGGGTACACCGGTCCCCCGCAGGAGCCCGACGTCGACGAAGCCGAGCTCCCGCCCTGGTACCGGCGTCCGGCAATCTTGTTGAGCCTGTTCGGTGCGGCCGCGGCGATACTGCTCGCCGTCGTGCTGGCGCTCACCGTCGGCGACACGGGCACCAAGCCGGTCGTCACCATCACCTCGCAGCCGCCGCCGTTCACCACCAGCACCACCGGCTCGGACGGCCTGCCCACTCAGACGGTGGTGACGCCGCCCCCGACCGTGGTGACCACGGCTACGGAGACCACGACCACCACGGCGCCCACCACCACCTCGTCCAGCACGTCGACGACGACCACGACATCGACGACCACCACGACGACATCGCCGTCCACCAGCACGACTACCGCGCCGACCACGACGCGGCCCACCACCAGCAGCCCGCCGACCACCTCGGCACCCCAGCCCACCACGCAGGCCCCCACCAGCAGCGCGGCACCGGTCCCTCCGACCACCGCGGCACCGGTCCCGCCGACCAGCGCGGCGCCCGGCGGCTGAGCGTTTAGCGGCGTGCGGAGAATTCCGCGAGCATCGCCTCGGCGCTGCGCACCGCCGCACGGCACGCCCTGGTGGTGAACGGATCGTTGAGCGGATGCTCGGCGCGCCGGCGCCAGTATTGCGCCGCGGCGAACGCCTCCCGCTGAGCCACGTGCGGGTTGGCCGCGTACTCCTGCGGGTCCACCCCCAGTCGGCTCGCCGGGTCGGTGCCAGAGCCGCCGATCATCCGGCGCAGCGCAGCGATGTCATCTTCTTTCAAAGTCGTTGTGCGCGAGGGCAATAGACTCAACAACCGAAGTTCTTCGAACGCGTGGGTGTCGGCCAGCAGCGGATCGATGTCGGCGATGACGTACGGTGTGGCCATGACCGGATGCGTCTCGACGAACCTGCGCAGCGACACCAGAGCGGTATGCGCCTTGAGCATGTCCGAACGCTGCGCGAACTGCTGATCGATCACCCTGCGCAGCGCCACCAGCCCGCTGCGCTCCAGCAGTTCAGCGGCCAGTGCGGCCGCGCTGGTGACTCCGGCGGCCAGCACCGCGATCGAGATCCGGATGCCGAACATCCCGAACCGTTCCAGCAGTTGCGCACGGATGGCGGCGTCGATCGGCAACGGACTGTCCGGCCGCACGAATCGGTCGACGCTGAGCAGCGCCCTGTTGAGTTCGGTGGCATCGGACCCGGCCAGTTTCGACAACGCGACGAACTCGCCCTGCCGCAAGGTGCGCGCCGTCATCGCCAGCAACCCGGACACCGGGACCACCGCCTGGCAGATGCCGGTCTGAGTCATCTCGCTGGTGAATCGTTTGGCCACGTCGTTTGCCGACAGCATCGCGTCGATGCGACCAGCACCGATCTCGTCGGCCCGCGACGCCACCCCGATGATGCCCAATGCGCCCGCCGACCCCCCGACCAGCCCGCCGATCTGCTTGAGCAGCGCGATGTCGGCCGCGTTGAGGGTGCGCAGCAAGAAGACCACCGCATCCACCCGGGGCACACCGTCGTCGGGGACCAACAGCCGCAGCGTGCGCTCGGAGGCCTCCCGGGTCAACGACGATGTTCCCGGCGTATCGATGATGGTGGCCTGCGTCAGTTCCTCGGCGGGCCACTCGACGTGCAGGTCCACCACATCGACGGGGTCCAGCCGGCGCAGGTCGAAGCTCAGCCCGTCGCGGTGCGTGATCGGCACGTTGCTGCGCCGTCCGCCACGGTGGTTGGCGGTGACTTTCGGAGTGGGGCCGTGCCGGAACCACGTCACGATCCGGGTGGCTTCCGTCGCGTCCGTCGGCGCGATGTCGTCGCCCACCAGGGCGTTGACCAACGTCGATTTGCCGGCTTTGAGCGTGCCGGCCAGCGCAATTCGGATGGGCTCGTTGAGGCGCGCCCCGATGCGTTCCAGTTCGTAGAAGACATCGGGACGCTGGCGGTAGGCCGGTTCGCCCCGGTAGGCCTGAATAGTTCCGCCCAGAATCGCGCGGACCCGGTCGCTGGTGCTCACGGTTTCCCGAGACTCACCGGTGCTTGCAACTTGTTCAAGTTGTCGGTGATCTGGTCGAGGATGTTCAGCTGGCGTTCCAGCTCGCGGACCCGGGTGTCGCGTTCGACATCCTCAAGGTGCGCCGCGGTGACCGTGGCCTGCAGCGATTCGTTGAGCGAGCGGGTGAGCTCGATCGCGATGCCACGGTAGTGATCGCGCAGCGTGCGGTGGATCGTCTTGAGCCGGTCACGCGACTCCTTGCCCACCACGAAAGAAACCTCGTCGACGAACCGACGCACATTGGCTTTGGCTTCGGCCCGGGCCCGTAACAACCGACTCTGTTTCTCCTCTTTGTAGGCCATTCGACCCAGCAGCAGCCCTGCGCCCACCGACACCGGGTTGAACAGCCCCAGACCCGCCACCGAGGACAACATGCCGATCATCACCACGCCACCGTAGGAGCCCCGCAGTCCGGACAGCGCCTTCTGACCCTTGCCCTGCGGCTTGGCTTCCAGCTCCGCCAGCGCCTTGAGTTCACCGAAGTGTCCGCCCATCAACCGCGAGGTGAGCTCGGGCGACATGACCGAGTTGAGGCCAGCGTCGGAGAACGATCGGGCGACGTCGAGCGCCATCACCTCGGCGCGCTGGTAGGCCCAGACGAAGTTGTCCCCGACCGCGGTGGCGATTGCATCCTCGGCGTCGGCACCGATCTCGGCCCAGTGCAGTGTCGGGTCCGTCGCATCGATCTGACGCTCGATGTCGTCGGTGACGGCGCGAAACCTGGAGCGCAGGTCGTGATCCACGTCGTTGCTCAGATCGGTGAACCCGTCGTTGAGTACCTGCTGCCACAGTGCGGTCTGCTCGAGTGCGTCCTGGGCTTCCTTCTTTCGCCTGGCCAGGTCGTCGGCAAGGCGTTCGCGCAGCGCCGGGTCGTTCACCGAGGACAGTTCCGATCCGGCTGTGATCGTCAATTGCTCTGCCGCCGAGCGGATTTCACCTAGCACCTCGTCGCGCACCCGGTCGGTCTCGCGGGTGAGCACCTTCTCGCTCAGAAATTTGATGATCGCCGGGAAGTTGGATTCGTCGTTGAGTTCCTTGTCGTTGAGGCTCACGGCGTGACTGCGCAGCAGCGACGACACCGGGATGATCGGCATCGGGACCCGCGCGCGCTGCAGGTGGTTGGCATTGGTGTTGACGACCTGCCGCCAGTACGGATACAGGTCGGTCTTGGTGGCCACGACCACGCCGACCGGACAGATCTGCGACGCTTTGCGCAGGAACCACATTTCGGGTGCGGTGAACTCCTGGCTGGTATCGCTGACCATCAGGATCGCGTCGGCATCGGGCAACAAGCCGAGCGTGGCCGACAGGTGTGGTTGTCCGTGGCCCCCGACGCCGGGACTGTCGATGAACGACAACCCGCCCTGCAGCAACGGGCTGGGTGCCCCGATCTCGAGCCGCATCACTTCCCGTCCGCCGACCTGGGGCGCTTGGCGCACATCGGTGTTGACATCGTCAACCGGAATGTCGACGGCGGCGGTTTCACCGTTGGGACCGGCCTTGACGACGAGTCGCGCTGATGGTTGAGCCGCATAACTCACGCTTGTGATCACGACGGTGGCCTCGTCGTCACCGACCCGTGCCACCGGCAGATTCAGCAACGAATTGAGGAGTTGGCTTTTGCCCTGTTTGAGCTGACCGGCGATCACCACACGGATTCGCGGGTCGCTGATCCGCTCGCGTGCCCGTCGCAGGCGCTGCACCATGTCACTGCGCCCGTGCAGCTCGGCGATCGCGACGGTGTGGTCGATCAGTTCGACGATCACGCTGACCCGACGCGGGTCATCAGCTTGCGTCACCGCGCCGCCCCACTTTCTTGATCGCGTGCTTTCCGATCACGTTATGCGGACAAACCGGCGGGGACCATGAAGGTCCCCGCCGGTTGTCTGTCAGGTCGCCGAATCAGAACCCGTGGTGTTCAGCCGGACCGTGCGATTGCGGCTCGGTGTGCGCCGGCGGCGTGTGCCCGGCCGGCTCGTGGCCGAACACCGACGGGCTCTGCGGCTCGTGGTGGGTCGGCTGCTGGACCGGCTCGTGCTGCTGCGGCGCGGGCGTCGGAGCGTGCTCGACCGGTGCCGGGTGCGCCGGGGTCGGCGTCTCGGTCTGCGGCGTCGGGGTGTGCGGGGCCGGCGCGTTGATCACCGGCGGATGAGCACCGCCCGGCGTGGTCTCGTGACCCGTCGACCCACCTGGCGTCTGGATGACGGGGCCGTGGCCGCCCGGTGTCGTGCTGCCCGCACCGCCGGTGCCGGCACCGCCGGTTTGGATGACCGGGCCCTGACCTGCGGGGACCGTCGATCCGTGTTCACTCGGGCCGACGCCACCCGCACCTGCGCCGGCTCCACCGGCAGCACCGGCACCCGCTCCAGCTCCACCGCCGGCACCAGCTCCAGCTCCAGCTCCAGCTCCTGACCCTGCGCCACCGGCGGCTCCGGCGCCCGCTCCGGCACCGCCGCCGAGCACGGTTCCTTCCTGACCGAGGATGTCGCCGTATCCGCCTGCCGCGGGCCCGCCGTGGGTGCCTGGGTTCGTCGCGACGCCGCCGGGTCCGGTGGCACCGCCGGCCACTGTGCCGCCGCCCGCTCCGGTCGCTGCGGCACCGCTGGGCCCCGCCTGGACGCCGGCACCTGCGCCGGCCGCACCGGTTGCAGCGGCCGGTTGCGGGTTCGGGTGGCCACTGAGGGGGGCATTTCCGCCGCCGCCGATACCGAGTCCGGCGCTACCGGCAGCACCGGCCTGACCCCCGACGCCGACACCGCCCAACGGTCCCCCGACGTGGGCAGTACCAGCACCATTCAGCGCTGCGCCTTCGCTGGCGATCAACGCGGGTTGGCTTGCCGCGGCCTGACCGGCGAGAGCCGCCTGGCTGGTAACGCCCGCCTGCCCGGCGAGTCCGGCCTGGCCGGCGATGCCCGCCTGGCTGGCTACACCGGCTTGACCAGCGACGCCCGCCTGGCTGGCGAGGCCGGCTTGCCCGGCAAGACCAGCTTGGCTGGCGAGGCCGGCTTGACCGGCAAGACCAGCTTGACCGGCAAGGCCGGCTTGCCCGGCAAGACCAGCTTGACCGGCAAGGCCGGCTTGCCCGGCGAGACCAGCTTGACCGGCAAGGCCGGCTTGACCGGCAAGACCAGCTTGACCGGCAAGGCCGGCTTGCCCGGCGAGACCGGCGTGCCCTGCGGCGCTGGCAGCAGCTTGGCCGCCGATACCGGCAGCGGCCTGACCACCAACAACACCACCGACAGCGCCACCGGCCTGAGCACCAGCACCTATGCCACCGCCAAGACCCCCACCGATGGCACCACCAGCCTGCCCACCAACACCGACAGCGCCACCCACCTGGCCACCAGCACCAACGGCACCACCCACCTGGCCACCGATGCCGTTACCGACCTGGCCACCGATGCCGC